>NZ_CP014639.1:371044-742088 GCF_001653975.1 Candidatus Chlamydia sanziniae | reverse complement strand
ACCTTACACACCAATGTTTGCAATTTTTCTCTCCTTCTATCAAAATTTCCAGGAAATGCTGAAGTTCCAATAATCACAGGCTTAGGGAAATACTGCAGCTGATCAATTAATTCTTCAGTAACATGAGGAGTGGAAAAATCCACAAGTACGTCATTACTTTGCACAATATGAGAAAGCGAAAACGAACTTTTACGCGAAAATCCCGGTCCTACCTTGTATTTAGAATTTTGTTCTAAGCAAGTTACAATGCGACTTCCTGTCCTTCCTGAACACCCGATAACTCCTACTTGCATATTTTCCCTTCCTAATTTTTTGCAACACCATGAGAAACATACTGTACAGTAGACCGGTAAAGAGCATCAAGCTTTAGATTGACAAAAACACCTTTCTGATTTAACTTCTTTTTCAAAAGTTACAAGTCTTTAACCTTTTTCTCTCTTTTGTCGCATCCCGAATTTTATTACGGGCAGTGGGGTAATTGTCTGTGTTTCTATGATTTTTGTTTTTTCTGGACCCTCTGACAAGCAACAAACCTTATGGAGTCAACTTATTTCCTCGCGATACTCTCTCTGGCGTCGTCATTGTCCTAAGCTTTTTTTTGATTATTTGGAAACGTTAGGTTTACTTTCTCATCCTGTTAACGGCCATGACATCGCAACAATTCTCCAATCAAAAACAGGGTTCTCTTGTTTTCCTATTGAAGGTTTTGAACCTCCTCACAATTACTTAGCTCTATTGGCAAACAAGAATTTCCCTATAGTTACACAACTTCGTGATATGAAAGATGATCAGTTTGCGCATGCTCCAGATATGCTGCACGACCTGGTGGGTCATGTCCCTTGGCTTCTTCACCCCGCGTTTACTTACTTCTTTTCTCACATGGGAAGAATTTTTCAAAAAGCCGTAACAAGAGCACGGGATCTCTTTACTAAGGAGAAACGTCAACAAGTGCTAAAAAGTAATTTAGTTGCCCTTATACGTTGCTTTTGGTTCACCGTAGAGAGTGGACTTATTGAAAATCAGGGCAAAAGACAAGCTTACGGCGCCGTATTGTTAGGTTCACCACAAGAACTCACTCACGCCTTTAGCAAACGTGTTCTTGTTTTCCCTTGGTGCCTCGATCACATTATTCATCGTCCCTTTGACTCTCAAACCTTGCAAACCACTTTGTTTACTTTAAGTCATTTTGATCAACTCATTGAGATAACTATAGAAATAGAAGCTAGGCTCGATCATGGAGAATTGGAATCTATTGATGCAGACTATGATGCACTCTACTTTCCCGAATTGGAGGTACTGTGCTCATAAATGTTACCTACAGGAAAACTCTTGTATTCTCATATCTTTCCCTTGCATTTCATCTTATTCTTATTCTCTCAAATCTTGTTCTCTCTTCTAAGTTAATCCCGACAAATTTCTTTGGATTTACTATTCCTGGAGGTCTCATTCTCTATCCTTTAACTTTCGTTATATCAGATGTTGTGAATGAAATCTTTGGGCCAAAACAAGCCCGAATTATGATTTACTCTGCATTTATTGCGAATCTTGTTGTCTCCTCGATAGTACAAATCTTCATGTTTTTCCCTGCAACTTCTCCTGAAATACAAACTGCTTGGCATTGTCTTTTTGATTTAAGTCCTCTCCGATTTTTTGCTTCGTTATTAGCTTTTATTGTTTCGCAACATATCGATATTGCTCTTTACAATTTTTTAAAACGCCGTACTCCTACAACCTTACTTTGGCTACGCAGTAACGGATCTACATGGTTATCACAAATTCCTGATACGTTTATTGTCGATACATGCATTTTGTACTTTGGACTACGACTTCCTTTTACACAAACTCTACAAATTATGAGCTACTCCTATATTTATAAAATCACTTTTTGCGTACTCACCACACCTGTTTTCTGTTGGATTGTTGGGAAAATTCAAAAAACTCTAGGAATTCCTATAGCTACCACAATAAAATCGACATTCTCAGTTAACCACTAGTAAGTAAATATTGATATCCCATTTTTTATTAAAACAATTTGCTAGATAACTCTAGGAGACTATTTAACTTAGTTTAAACAATAAAATAGCAATTATATGAAGAGTGCACATTTCAAATAAAAAAAGTCCCGTAATCTAGAATTCCATAGAAGTTTTTTTTAATTTTTTACCCTAACCCACGTATTGAGGCTTTATTACTGTAAGAATCAGAAATGAACTAAAAAATATACAATATCGAAATCCTCCTCAGGGTAGATTCACATGTTTAACCTAAGGAATTATTGACTCAATACCTATAACCTATACCTCAGTCAATAAAGAGTCGTACTGATAAAACATTACAACACCCAGAATGCTATTACGTGTCATTCAAACCTTTGGAGCAGGAATCGTCACGAGAATTTTCTCTTGTTCTTGTATTATAAAAAAAGAAATAAGTATAATTCCTCACAGAAGATACTTCTCTGTCCCCACTTTATAGCTATATAAGTGTAAGAAACCCTATTTTTTCCAAAAGTGAAAAAATCCTTAATTTCCTATGAATAAGGATTTTTCATGTACTGAAAAATTTAAAACTTTGCTCCACATACTGGGTTAAAATCGCACACGCGTGAGCAGCATACACATGTATATCCAAGCACCCACTAGAGATTTATCCAAATAATATAGCTATAAACACATTGAAAAAATTGGTTCATGTTGACTTTCACGCGGTTCCATGTAAAATTTTAAGGTCAATCTTTGAATCTATTATCTTGAGATACCTTATATGACAGAAGACACTCTATCTTGGACATTAGATGCTCTACGCGAAACTTACGCTACCCCTGTTTTTGAGCTTATCCATAAAGCAAATACGATTCTACGTAAAAATTTTCCCCATTCAGAGTTACAAACTTGTTGTCTCATCTCAGTAAAAACAGGTGGATGCGTTGAAGATTGCGCATATTGTGCGCAATCTTCACGTTATAATACCCACGTCAAACCAGAACCTATGATGAAAATCGTTGATGTACTTGAAGAAGCAAAACGCGCGATTGCTTCTGGAGCAACCCGAATTTGCTTAGGAGCTGCTTGGCGTAATGTAAAAGATAACCATCATTTTGATCGCATTTTAGCCATGGTAAAGAGTCTTACGAATCTCGGAGTAGAAGTGTGCTGTTCTTTGGGGCTGCTCTCGTCTGAACAAGCGCAAAAATTATACGACGCAGGGCTTTATGCATACAATCATAACTTAGATTCTTCTCCAGAATTTTATAAGACAATTATCTCCACACGTACTTATGCAGATCGTTTAAAAACTTTAGATGTCGTTAACAATTCAGGAATCAACTCCTGCTGTGGTGGCATCATAGGCATGGGAGAAACTCCAGAAGATCGTATCAAGCTTTTTTATATTTTGGCCAATAGAAAACATCCTCCTGAATCTCTACCTATAAACCTACTTAGGCCTATTGATGGTACTCCTTTACAAGACCAACCTCCTCTTTCCTTTTGGGACATGTTACGTACGATAGCGACAGCGCGGATTGTTTTTCCCAAATCTATGGTACGTCTTTCTGCAGGTCGCGCTTTTCTTTCCGTAGAACAACAAACACTATGTTTTCTTTGTGGAGCAAATTCTATATTTTATGGTGATAAGCTTTTAACAGTAGAGAATAACGATGTAAGTGATGACGCCGCAATGATTAAATTATTAGGTATGATCCCTCGCCCATCGTTTTCGATACCCAGAGGTAAACGATGCAATTCCAATCCTTCTTAATCGACGCTCTAGAAAAACGCAGAACTCTGAATACTTTGCGCTCTCTTACAACAACTCACCATCTTATAGATTTTACTTCCAATGACTATCTTGGCTTTGCCTCTTCTCCAGCACTACAAACAGATATCCTAAACGCATTCATGAGTACAAGAACAACCGTAGGAGCTACGGGATCGCGTTTACTTACAGGCCATTCTCAACAATATGAAGATCTTGAACAGAAAATTGCTGATTATCATGGGATGGAAAGTTCACTCATCTTCAATACAGGCTATACAGCAAACCTAGGGTTGCTCTACGCACTTGCGACTCCTCAAGACCGTGTTCTTCATGATATTCATATTCATGCCTCAATCTATGATGGCATCCGACTTAGCAAAGCAAAAAGTTTTCCATTCAAACACAACAACATGCAACATCTACAACAACGCTTAGCCGTCCCTTATTCCGGCCGAACATTTGTTTGTGTTGAGTCTGTATATTCCTTGCACGGTTCGTTAGCACCTCTAGACACTATTTGTGAACTCTGTGAAACCTATTCTGCAGCCCTAATTGTAGATGAAGCCCATGCCGTTGGTGTTTTTGGAGAACAAGGTGAGGGTCTTGTTTCTTCCTTAGGTCTCCAAGACCGTGTACTCGCAACTTTGTATACCTTCAGTAAAGCCCTGGGGACTCACGGCGCGGCAATTGCAGGTAGTGCCCTATTAAAAGAATACCTGATTAACTTCTGCAGACCTTTCATCTATACCACTGCCCAACCTGCACATGCACTTACAGCTATAGATATTGCCTATACACACAATAAACGAGCTTCTTCCCACCGTAAATACCTTACTCACCTCATTGATTATTTCCGCAAACAGGCCTGTGATCAACATATCCAGTTACTGAAGGACAACGCTGCTACTCCCATACAATCGATTTGCGTCTGTGGGAGCGCTCGCGTTCGGAACATTGCCAACAAACTGCAACAGGAAGGTTATAATGTACGGCCTATTGTTAGCCCTACAGTCAAGCAAAAGCAAGAGCTTCTACGTATTTGCTTGCACACTTTTAATACAGAAACAGAAATCCAACAATTGTTCAACATACTCACTCAGGTCCTTTAGAAAGTTATGCGCATCATCATTGCAGGAATAGACACAAACGTGGGGAAAACTTTCGTTAGCTCCATCTTAACGATAATGCTCAAAGCAGAGTATTGGAAACCGATACAAGCAGGAAATTTGGATAACTCTGACAGTAAGGTTGTTCAGAAGCTTTCTGGTGCTCTATGTCACCCTGAAACCTATAGACTACGTCATGCCCTATCTCCCCATAAAGCAGCAGCTCTAGAAAACATGCCAATAGAAGAACACCGTATCTGCTTACCCAAAACTACAGCTCCGCTGATTATTGAAACTGCAGGTGGATTTTTATCTCCTTGTTCACAAAATCAACTTCAAGGTGATTTTTTTTCATCTTGGCCTTGCTATTGGCTTCTTATTAGCAAAGCTTATCTCGGAAGTATTAATCATACATGTTTAACAGTAGAGGCAATGCGAGCTCGAAACTTAAATATTTTGGGAATCATATTAAATAATTATCCCAAAGATGAAGAACAATGGCTAATGCAAATCTTAGACTTACCACTTCTGGGCACCCTAATTCAAGAAAAAATAATCACACAAACCACTCTAAATCATTACGCAAATATATGGAGGCCTATATGGAAAAACATAGAGAAAACAATCAGGGGTTCATCTGGTACCCCTTTACCCAAGCTGCGCTAGACCCCGATCCTATTCTTATTACGCGAGGAGAAGGAGCCTACCTTTATAGTGCATCAGGGGAGAAATATCTCGATGCCATATCTTCATGGTGGTGTAATCTCCATGGCCATAATCATCCCTACATCACAAAAAAGCTCTGTGAGCAAGCACATACGTTGGAGCATGTTATCTTTGCAAATTTCACGCATACCCCAGCTCTTGAACTTGTCTCAAAGTTAGCAGCAGTATTGCCAAAAGGATTAGAGCATTTCTTTTTCTCTGATAATGGAGCAACTTCTATAGAAATCGCTTTAAAAATCGCAATACAATATTACTACAACCAAGGAAAAACGAAGTCCCGCTTCATTTCATTTGCTAATAGCTATCACGGGGATACCTTCGGAGCTATGGCAGTAGCAGAGCGTAGCCCAGGAACAGCGCCTTTTCATAATTTTTTCTTCCCCTGTGATACGATTCTCCCTCCTTATTACGGGAAAGAAGAGCTCGCTATCGCACAAGCACAAAAGGCCTTTTCACAAGAAGATATTATAGCCTTTGTTTATGAGCCAATATTACAAGGTACAGGGGGTATGCTTATCCACAATCCAGAAGCGCTTTGTGAGATTCTTAAAATCGCCAAACATTACGGGGTTCTTTGCATTGCTGATGAAATCCTCACAGGATTTGGACGTACAGGACCTCTTTTTGCTTCTGAGTACCTAGACTTCACTCCTGATATTATGTGTCTCTCCAAGGGATTAACAGGAGGGTACATTCCTCTCGCTTTGACAGTTACCACAGAAAAAATTCATCAAGCCTTTATTTCCAAAGATCGCCATAAAGCCCTTCTCCATGGTCATACCTTTGCAGGAAATCCCTTAGCCTGTAGCGTGGCTCTTGCCTCCCTAGACCTCACCCTATCTTCTGAATGTCTTGCACAAAGACAAATGATAGAGTGTTGTCATCGAAACTTTCAAGAACGCTATGGTTCATCGTGGCAAAGATGCGATGTACTGGGAACCTTGCTTGCCATAGACTACCCTACAGAAGCTACGGGTTATTTCTCTCACCTCAGAGATCATCTCAATGCCTTTTTCTTAGACCGTGGTGTGATTCTCCGTCCCTTAGGCAATACATTATACATTCTCCCTCCTTACTGTATTCAAAAAGAAGAACTCCTCATCATTTACGCACTTTTACAAGAGGTACTATGTCTACAAACACAATAAAACATTTTATACCTTACGCCTCACGCTGGAGGCCCATCCTCGAACAGATTGCGAGCTCAAATGACTGTTATCGTCATGCTCAATGGATTAATACCTTATCCTTTTTAGAAAACAATGGGGCGAAAAAAATTTCATCAAGCCAACACCCTACCGAAGTCAAACAAGAAGTGTTAAAACATGCAGCTGAAGAATTCCGTCACGCCTACTATTTAAAATCACAAATTCCAAGAATCACTAACATACCTTTTCCTAACTATACACCGCAAAGTCTCATTGGAGGTCTTATTACAAAATACTATCTTCATCTCTTGGATTTAAAAACATGTTCTGTGCTAAAAAACAACTATCACTTATCCGGGCAAGCCTTAAAAACTACAGCCTATGTCTTAGTGACTTATGCCATAGAACTCCGTGCATCGGAACTCTATACCATCTACCATGAAATTTTATCAGCTATGAAAAGTAAAATCACAATTAAGCCTATCATTATGGAAGAGCAAGAACATCTCGCAGAAATGGAACACAAACTTTCTACTATTCCCCATGGCAAAAAACTCCTAGGCTATTCCTGTAAATTCGAAGCAGAACTTTGCCTACGGCTTGTGAATGCACTTGAAGATAGGCTCCTTAAAAAACACTCTATAGACATAAATTTATAGAATTTTCCTTAGACGACAAATAAAGAATTCAGGCAAGTTATCTTCAACACAATGAATAAGTTTGTTCTATAATGCTTATTTATAAAGTCTCTCCCTCTTCAGTACATGGGAACGTTATTACTCCTGCATCTAAGTCCCATACCCTACGTGCCATTTTATGGGCATCCGTAGCTAATGGATTTTCCACTATCCATAACTACCTAGATTCTCCTGATACAGCAACAATGATTCACGCTTGTAAGCAAATGGGAGCTGCAATAAAAAAATTTCCGACATCACTAGAAATTAGAGGAAATCCCTGTGCTCATTTTCCAAATAAAACAATTATAGACGCAGGGAATTCAGGAATTGTTTTACGTTTCATCACATCTTTAGCTTGTATGTTTTCGAAAGAAATCACCATCACAGGTTCTTATCTCTTACAACGCCGTCCTATGACCCCTCTGATCTATGCCTTGGAAAATTTCGGAGCTTCCTTCACTTTCTCTTCGACAAATCACATGCTTCCCTTTTCGTTATCAGGTCCTTTGCGCTCAGGATACACAGATATCGAAGGTAGCGATTCTCAATATGCCTCCTCCTTAGCAACAGCATGCTCACTAGCAGAAGGTCCTTTCTCTTTCAAGATCATTAACCCCAAAGAGACTCCGTGGTTCGCCTTAAGCTTATGGTGGCTTGAACAACTCGCCATTCCCTATTCATATTCCGATGACACGTACTCTTTTCCAGGATTCTTCCGTCCTACAGGATTCTCCTATACCGTAAGTGGAGACTTCAGTAGTGCAGCATTCATTGCTGCTGCTGCATTACTTTCTAAATGTTCACTCCCCACTCATCTCCTTAACCTGGACATGCAAGATATACAAGGAGATAAAGCCTTGTTTCTCTTAATGAAAAAGCTTGGGGCTTCTTTAGAATTTGACAATTCTAATATCACTATTTATCCCTCAAAATTTTCTGGAGATTCTGTAGATATGGATACTTTTATCGATGCTCTCCCCATCCTTACGGTACTCTGTTGCTTTGCAAATTCCCCTTCGCAACTTTACAATGCATCAAGTGCAAAAAACAAAGAAAGTGATCGCATTCTCGCCATTACAGAAGAACTACAAAAAATGGGAGCCTGTATACAGCCCACTCATGACGGACTCTTGATTAATCCTAGCCCACTCTATGGAGCTACTATGGATTCCCACAACGACCATAGAATTGCCATGGCATTAACAATAGCAGCCCTACATGCTACTGGGGAGAGCACAATCTATAATACTATGTGTGTGAAAAAAACTTTTCCCAATTTCATTCAGACCTTAAATACTATGAACGCCAATATCAAGGAGTGCTATGCAGATATACCTATGTGGTCTACCTACAAGCGGAAAAACCTTGTTAGGTAAAGCACTAGCGAATTACTTATCCGCTTTCTTCTATGATCTTGATGATTTAATTGTAAGCAACTACGGTTGTGAATTATATTCTACATGTGATGAACTTTATACAGTTTATGGAGAGGAGCGTTTCCGCGAGTGGGAAACTGAACAATTGTCCTTCTTGTCAATTCTCTCATGCTCTGAAGAAAGCTACGTCTTTGCCTTAGGAGGAGGTACTCTTATGAATAAAAAAGCTTACCAGGTAATTAAGAACAAAGGTTGCATTGTGTTCTTATCCCTTGCTTTATCCTCAGTGTATGCAAGATTGCATAAAAGAGGACTTCCAAAAAGTCTTAAGAAATCTGCAATACAAGGAACTTTAGAAGAAACTTTAATCCAGCGCATTCAGCGCATGACAGAGATTGCACATTATACTTTTCCTGTAGATACCATAAACTTATCGGATAAGAATTCCGTACAACGGGCATGTCACACTCTCCATGTTCTCTTATTAAGCAAATGAAAAATCGTTTTGGCTCTTTATTTTCTTTTACTACATGGGGAGAATCCCATGGTCCTTCTATTGGTGTAGTTATCGATGGCTGTCCTGCAGGCCTTGATCTTGCTACAAAAGATTTTTTATCTCCTATGGCACGACGTTGTCCAGGGCAATGGGGAACCTCGCCACGCCAAGAGTCTGATTTTGTCCATATTCTTTCTGGGGTCTACAAAGGAAAAACCACAGGCACTCCTATTGCTCTGCAAATCTTTAATACTGATGTGGACAGCGCTCCTTATCAAGCGCAACACATGTTATATCGCCCCGGACACGCACAATTTGCTTATGAACAAAAATTTGGCTCGGTAGATCCTCTTGGAGGAGGTCGAGCTTCGGCTCGCGAAACTGCTTGTCGGGTAGCTGCAGGCGTGATTGCAGGCAAATTCCTTGCTTACTACGATATATTTACACTAGCCTATCTTTCAAGCCTAGGACCTTTAAATTTAACATCTTATCCCTTGTTATCGGAAGAATTTCGCAAAGAAATCTACTCTTCGCCATTTTATTCTCCCCTACCTAAAGAATCTATTCAAAATGTTCTTTCCTCCTTAATTCAAGATCGTGATTCTGTAGGAGGTGTTGTTTCCTTTATCACATCCCCTATTCACGAATCTCTTGGTGAACCCCTTTTTGGCAAAGTACACGCCTTACTCGCCGGTGGACTTATGAGCATCCCAGCAACTAAGGGATTCGAAATAGGATTAGGTTTTAGCTCTACACAAATGCGCGGATCTGAATATACTGATTCCTTTATTATGCAAGAAGGTCAGGTCTCTCTTCAATCCAATCGTTGTGGAGGGATATTAGGAGGCATTACTATAGGACAACCACTAGAAGGGCGTGTGGCCTTTAAACCTACATCTTCTATAGGGACACCTTGTCTTACAATTACAAAAACAGGAAAACCAGCTACTTATGCTACACCTGAAACAGGACGTCATGATCCTTGTGTTGCTATACGTGCGGTTGCTGTTGTTGAAGCTATGATAAACCTTGTCCTCGCAGATCTACTATTACATCAACGATGTTCTAAGCTATGATAGAAACAATAACGACTACACCACATAACATAAAACTTGTAGATAACTTTTTCCAAAAAAAGCTCTTTTCTTCTTTATCTACAGCTTATCCTATAGTTATCATTACGGATTTATCTTTAGAGCGCCATATCCTACCTCCGATTCTCAACTACATGGAGGAGCTTGGTTACGAAGTCATCATGCTTACCTTTCCCCCTGGAGAACAAAATAAAACATGGGAAATCTTTATTTCCCTACAACACCAACTCGTAGATTTGGGAGTCTCCTTAGGTTCCTCTATCCTCGGGATTGGCGGAGGCACTGTGTTGGACATGGCGGGGTTCCTTGCTTCTACTTACTGTAGAGGCATGCAACTCTATCTCATCCCCACGACAATCACTGCTATGATTGATGCTGGCATTGGAGGGAAAAATGGCATCAATCTTCGGGGAATAAAAAATCGCTTAGGAACCTTTTACTTACCTAAAGATGTTTGGATGTGTCCCGAATTTTTATCTACACTCCCTAGGCAAGAATGGAACTATGGAATCGCTGAAGCCATAAAACATGGCTGCATCGCTGATGCCTACCTCTGGGAATTCTTAGACAACCACAGTAGCATGCTCTTCTCTTCGTCACAAATTCTCAATGAGTTTATCAAACGTAATTGTCAAGTTAAAGCTACTATTGTTGCAGAAGATCTCAATAACTTAAATTTGCGAACAATTCTGAACTTCGGTCACTCTATAGCTCATGCAATAGAAACTTTATCTAAAGGTTCTATCAATCATGGTCAAGCCGTAAGCGTCGGCATGATGGTAGAAGCAAAAATTTCCTTAGCTTCACAAGTTATGCAAAATCCTCAACTCCTTGAGCAACTTCAAAAACTACTTAAGCGTTTCCAACTCCCTTCCTCATTTGAAGACTTAAAAAACACCATTCCTGAACATCTTCATAAAAACTTTTACAATCCTGAACTTATTATCCATACTCTAGGATACGACAAGAAGAACCTATCTAAACATACTATAAGGATGGTCATGGTAGAACATCTAGGCCGCGCAGCATCATTCAACGGGGCTTACTGTGCTCCTCCCGATATGGACATTCTTTATGAAATTTTAGAGAACGAAAGCTATGCTATGTGCAACCATTAGCGGACCAACATTTTCCGAAGCTCAACAACAAATTTTAGATTCTCTCTCACTCTCAGATATTATAGAAATACGTGTAGATGCTCTATCCTCTCTAAGTGATGAAGAGCTCTCTATGCTCATCACCATAGCAAAACAATCAATTCTTACATTCAAAACAAGTTCAGCTTTTTCTCTAACATCATGGATAAAAAAAATAAAATCTTTAGCAGCTCTTGCTCCTACTTATCTCGACATTGATAAAAACTTTCCTAAAGCAACATTAAAAAAAATTCAAGTACGTCACCCTAAATTAAAAATTATCCTCTCCTATCATACGGATACCGAGGAAGATCTACATACTCTACATCGCGAAATGCTTTTAACTCCTGCAGACTACTACAAAATCGTCCTATCTCCAACAAACACAAGTCAAACTCTTAAATACATACAAGAGGCTTGCTGTCTGCCTTCAAATACAACCCTGCTCTGTACAGGTCCCTATGGCTTACCTTCACGATTGTTATCCCCATTCATAGGAAACGCCATGAACTATGCCGCAGGTATCCAATCTCCAAGAGCCGTACTAGGACAACCCTCCATCAATGAGCTACTTAATTACAATTACACCCGTCTAACAAAAGAACTCAAAATTTACGGTCTCATAGGAAATCCTCTAAACAATAGTCTCAGTCACCTTACTCATAATTTCCTATTTACAAAACTTGGCTTCAATGCAATCTATATCAAACTCCCCGTCTCTAAAGACGAACTTACACCATTGTTTTCAATGATACGAAGTTTGCCCTTTCATGGACTTAGTGTAACTATGCCATTGAAAACCGCAGTTCTTAATTATGTTGATATTCTCGATAAATCAGCAACACACTGTAACTCTATAAACACATTAGTTTTAGATAAAAGAAACATCCTTGGCTACAACACAGATGGCTTAGCAGTTGTGCATCTTTTACAATCTCATTGCATTCCTATAGAACATCAGCATGTTGCCATTCTTGGTGCAGGAGGTGCGGCAAGCGGGATCGCTACAGCTCTTGCTACTCAAGGTGCCCATATTCATATTTTTAACCGTACACTCTCCAATGCGCAACAACTGGCTAGGCTTTGCCATGGTAAAGCCTATACCTTAGACTCACTACCGACTTTGAATAGAGCGGATATCCTAATCAATAGTCTTCCTTCACAAGTGCCTTTTCCCTGGATCTTCCCCTCGACAATTATGGATATTAACACACTCCCTTATTTCCCTCCCTACCTTCAAGAAGCGAGAAAACGAGGAGTTTCTGTTCTTCATGGTTATGAAATGTTTATCGAACAAGCTCTATTACAATTCGCACTTTGGTTTCCGGATACCTTAACAAAAAAAGACTGTGATCTTTTTCGTAATTTTGTAAAAAATCTCCTAATCACCGTATAAAAAATACGTTTTTTACCCTATCCTGAACCAACATTTTATGAGGCTACAATGAAATTTTGTATTTTTTTTGTGTTGGGATGTCCCTCTTTTCTATTCGGAATAGACGTCCACTACATTGAGGTAAAATCGATTCATCAAGTTGCCGGAGACATCCTCCACGACAAAGCAGATTTCTGCCTTATCTTAGATCTTGACGATACACTATTGCAAGGAGGAGAAGCTTTATCTCATTCTTTATGGCAACAAAAAACCATAGAGCAGTTTCAAAAACTTGGCCTCACGGAACGAGAGGCATGGGAAACTGTTACCCCTTATTGGATCGAGATCCAACACATGGGATCTGTAAAACCTATAGAGCCTACAATGTCCCTGCTTATCAGTAAATTACAAGATCAGGGGAAGGCAATCTTCGCCTATACAGAACGTCCTAAAACAACCAAAGATCTTACCCTAAAACAATTGCAAGCTGTGAGTGTCTCATTAGAAGCAACTGCTCCCCAACTAAAACTTAGCCTCCCTGACCAACTCCTTTATCATAGTGGCGTTTTATTCTCGGAAGAACTCCATAAAGGCCCAGGATTACAATGCTTTTTAGAAGGCTTAATCCTCCTGCCGAAGAAAATCATCTATATCGACAACAACAAAGAAAACGTCATGCGTATTGGTGAGCTCTGCCGAAATTATGGCATTGTCTATTTCGGTATTATCTATAAAGCACAGCAGTTTTCCTCCCCAATTTATCTACCAGAAATTGCAAAAATCCAATACACATATTCCAAGAAACTGCTTAGTAATGATGCCGCTGCTCTTCTCCTTCGCCACCAGATGGAAGAATAATCTATAGAATCTAAAAGTAAAGAGACCTAAAAATGATGGAATAAAAACAACTACTTTTTTTAGAGTCACAAACAAAGCAAAATGAGCTCTTCTACAGGTAGTTCGTGATATTCCTTCGTTCTCTTACATTTACCATTCTCTGTACTTCCAGCACATTTACCCTGTTCTGTTACGGAGTGGCTCCTCAACATCCAGAATACCATCACCACCGTTATGCGGATAGACTCAAAAAAAAACATCCTAAACCTCTACCACAGTCTCCTCAACCTTCTGAAGACATCCTCAAGACACATTCCCATTCTTTGCTTTCACCTATCAATAAGTTCTTTACTGTACGCCCTTGGGATAACGGCTTATCTTTCTCCAAGCTAACTAAAGCCGCAGAAGAAGCCACGAATACAAAGATTTCCTTGGATGCCACTATTCTTCCCCAATGGTCCTATCCTGTGACTATTCCAAGAACAGCAACAGAAGAAATGCCTTCATGGCAATTTTACTTTAGTCCTAACGTCTCTTGGCAACTGTATAATTCTCTAACAGCAGGGACTGGCAGCATAGACTTCACTTACACTATTGTGCGCTACTGGAAAAATACGGGTATAAATGCTGGCAAAGCCTCGGGAATTGCCAGTGGTATCAACGACTATACATCACGAGAAGATAACATAAACCAACTTACTTTCTCTCAAACCTTTCCTAGAGGCCTTTGGACTCTTGTGCTAGGGCAGTACAGTCTTTATGCCATCGATGGTACCTTATACGACAACGATCAACAATCAGGGTTTATTAGCTATGCCCTCTCACAAAATGCTAGTGCCACCTACTCTCTAGGAAGTGTTGGTACTTACATGCAATGCACTCCACATCCCCAAATCAATATTCAATTAGGGTTCCAAGATGCCTTCAACATCAATGGTGTAAACTTTGCGATCTATAATCTAACAAGAAACAAATACAACTTTTACGGCTATGTTTCTTGGGCTCCCCAATCTAAATGTGGAAATGGCCAATATTCTGCGTTGATCTACAGTACACGTCGCGTTCCTCAACAAGAATCGCAAACTACTGGATGGTCGCTAAATGCAGGACAATACTTAGGGGAAAAACTCTATATCTTCGGAAGATGGAACGGAGCCACAGGAAAAGCAATGCCTGTAAACCGTTCTTTTGTCGGAGGATTGGTGTTAGCAAACCCTTTCAATCGTAATTCTCAGGATCTTTTCGGTCTTGGCGGTGCGATTAATAAGGTAAATCCAAAAGCCATTTCTACCAAAGAAAAAACACGCCGTTATGAAACTGTAATAGAAACTTTTGCAACTCTAGGCTTTGGTCCTCATATCTCACTCACACCAGACATGCAAATTTATATTCACCCTGCCTTATGTAAAGAGAAAAGAACTGCTCGAGTTTACGGTATACGAACAAATTTATCTTTATAAGAAAATCTCATCGATCTCAATTTTAGGAGCTTAATTATGGCTTATGGAACTCGTTATCCTACGTTAGCATTCTATACTGGAGGTACTGGAGAATCTAATGATGGTATGCCACCACAACCTTTTGAAACTTTTTGCTACGATTCTGCGCTCCTTCAAGCAAAGATCGAAAATTTTAATATTGTTCCTTACACTTCGGTATTACCTAAAGAACTGTTTGGGAACATTGTCCCTATAGATACTTGCGTTAAATCCTTCAAACATGGTGCTGTCCTCGAAACCATTATAGCAGGTCGTGGAGCAACAACTATGGAAGGTACGCATGCTATAGCTACAGGAATCGGTATCTGTTGGGGAAAAAATAAAAGCGGTGAACTTATCGGCGGATGGGCAGCAGAATATGTAGAATTCTTTCCCACATGGATCAACGATGAAATCGCAGAAACTCATGCGAAGATGTGGCTGAAAAAATCACTTCAGCACGAGTTAGATTTGCGTTCTGTAGCAAAACATAGTGAATTCCAATTTTTTCATAACTACATCAATATCCAGCAAAAATTCGGGTTTTGTTTAACAGCACTAGGATTTCTAAATTTTGAAAATGCTGACCCAGCAACAGTGAGTTAATCAGGGAGACTCTATGACGATTAGAGAGACTAAAACCAAAAAGCCTCTTGGCACAATTGCTCTTGCGGGTATGGTAATCAGCTCTATGCTTGGAGGAGGAATTTTCAGCCTCCCCCAGAATATGGCAGCAACCGCAGGAGTAGGAGCTGTCTTTTGTTCCTGGTTACTGACAGGCATCGGGATATTTTTTATTGCCAACACTTTTAAAATTCTTTCTCAAGTACGTCCAGATCTCAAGGCAGGAATCTATATGTATAGCCGAGAAGGTTTCGGTCCTTATATAGGCTTTACAATTGGCTGGGGGTATTGGCTATGTCAAATTTTCGGAAATGTAGGGTATGCGGTAATCACTATGGATGCCCTCAATTATTTCTTTCCCCCTTACTTCAAAGGTGGGAATACAATTCCCGCCATTATTGGAGGTTCTCTCCTCATTTGGATTTTTAACTTTGTTGTTCTCAAAGGCATCCGACAAGCCTCTGTGATTAATATTATTGGCACTATAGGTAAGTTAGTCCCTCTACTCATTTTTATTGTAATTACAGCATTCTTTTTTAAATTAACTATCTTCAAAACAGATATTTGGGGAACAACTATAACAAATACACAACTTCCCTTAGGCTCTATAAGTTCACAAATTAAAGGAACTATGCTCGTTACTCTATGGGCCTTCATTGGTATTGAAGGTGCTGTAGTCATGTCGGGAAGAGCAAAAAGTGCTTCTGCAGTAGGAAGAGCTACAATTTTAGGATTTCTCGGTTGCCTAACTACTTATATACTTTTATCTATACTTCCTTTCGGTTCGATGTTTCAATACCAACTCAACACTATTCCCAATCCTTCCACAGCAGGAGTACTTCAGAGCCTCGTCGGAAATTGGGGCTCCGTTCTTATGAACGTTGGTCTACTGATTGCGGTATTGTCAAGTTGGTTATCCTGGACAATAATTGTTGCAGAAATTCCTTATTTTGCAGCAAAAAATGGTACTTTCCCAGAAATTTTCACTATGGAAAATGCTGCACAATCTCCAAGTGCCTCATTATATATAACCAGTACTCTCATGCAGCTTGTGATGTTCCTTGTCTATTTCTCCTCAAATGCTTGGAATACTATGCTCAGCATCACAGGAGTGATGATCCTCCCTGCCTATCTTGCAAGTACGGCCTTCCTCTTTAAATTTAGCAAAAGTAAAAACTATCCTAAAAAAAGCCCTGTGAAACCTTTTTTAGCAATGGGAACAGGACTCTTGGGTGCTATTTATTCACTATGGCTCATTTACGCTGGAGGCCTACGCTATATGTTCATGGCCATTATTCTTCTTGCTTTAGGGATTCCCTTCTATATAGACGCGGGAAAAAAAAGGAAAAATGCTAAAATTTTCTTTACAAAAAAAGAAATCATCAAAATGTCAATGATTACCATTCTTGCTTTCATAGCTATTTTCCTTTTTTCTTCAGGAAAAATCACGTTTTAACCAACACAGAGAGGGGAAAGAGGAAGCCTTATTCCCTCTATCCTCTAATATATTCCTCTCTGTTCTTTAATCTCTTATTCTCTTATTCTCAAAACAAGGATATTGTAAACTTATTTGTGAGCAACAAAGAGTTCAAGGTAGCGTCATGCGAATAGCAGTCTTAGGGGCAGGATATGCAGGGCTTTCTGTAACCTGGCACTTTCTTCTCCATACCCAAGGCATGGCAACTGTAGATCTTTTTGATCCTATTCCTCTTGGAGAGGGCGCTTCAGGAATGTCTTCAGGATTGCTTCATGCCTTTCATGGACAAGAAGCACTAAAACCTCTTTACGCAGACCTTGGGATGATCACAACTCATAGCCTCATTACCGAAGCAAGTAAAGCCTTAAATCTTCCTATTGTTTTATCCCGAGGAATCGTAAGACCTGCCACAGACGACGAGCAAGCGGCATTATTCATGAAGCGCGTTGAAGAATTCCCCAATGAACTCGAGTGGTGGGAAAAGGCTCGCTGCGAAATCACTATTCCCAGCATGATAATCCCTGCAAATTTAGGAGCGTTATTTATAAAACGTGGCGTCACTATAAATAACAACCGTTATATTGATGGATTATGGAATGCCTGCGCGAGTTTAGGCACACAATTTTATGACGAACTTATTGAAAACATCTCTGACATAGAAGAATTTTATGACCATATCATTGTTACACCTGGGGCTAACGCCGATCTCCTTCCCGAACTTCAAAGTCTTCCTCTAAATAAAGTAAAAGGACAATTATTAGAAATCAATTGGCCTAAAGATCTTGCTATGCCCCCCTTCAGCATTAATGCTAAAAAATACATGGTTACCAATACACAAAAAGGAACATGCATTTTAGGATCTACCTTCGAACATAACCAGCCCAATCCTACGCCAAATTTAGAATTAGCTTCCCAAGAAATTTTACCTCCCATACTCTCCCTATTTCCCGGTCTCAAAAACGCAGAGATTTTACATTGCTATGCTGGCATGCGCTCATCAAGTGCTTCTCATCTTCCTATAATTGCTAAGCTTAAGGAAAAACTCTGGTTCCTAGGAGGACTTGGATCCAAAGGTCTTCTCTACCACGGAATTACAGGAGATATGCTTGCACAAGCAGTGCTACGTACATCTACAAGTTATATTGCTAAGGAATTCCTGTTCACTTCTTAACTAAAACTTCCTGTTCACCTTGTTTAGCCTGGTAAAAAGCAAACGAAAAATTAAAGAAAAAAGCAACCGCTGGTGTTAGAATGAGAGCTATCGGTATTGTCAATATTAATATTTGCATTAAGAAAGACCACGTATGTGTGTCTGCTATTCCAACAAGATGTGTCATTAGATAAAAAGAATCTAAAGCTAACCAACTACATAATGCTAAAGGTAACACAGCAATAACAACGCCAATAAACTGCTGGAGAATATTGCCTTCGAAGCACTTTAAAAGCTTCATATAATCCATATCTTCATGTTCATTAAGAGCAGGAATACAGAAAAATAAACTAGCAAAAGCACCTAAAAACAGTAAGATTAAAGCAGTTGCTGATAAGTAAGGTATAAAGATTAATAGGGTATACAAAAGCTTGCCTATACAAGGTAGGGCACTAAGAAATGTTGATAATACAAGGACCGTCACTACAGTGACAGCAGCAACGAAGAAAGGCATTGAGATGAGTAGCGATAGCCATAATGACTTCCAATTTGTTTTCAAGGCTAGGGAAAAACTACTCTTCTCATTTCGAGATTCTTGCTTTAATAAAAATTGAGCAATAATTGCAGAAGCACAAATAATGTTAAACGCGCAAAAAAAAGCTCCTAAACCTAACATTGATAAAGAAATATTCGGTGCTAGTTGAAAACATAATTGTAAAAATAAAGCAAAAACAAAACCAAAGCAACACAAACTAGAAAAAACAAATAAAAACCTCTGCTTATTAAAAATCTTTTTCAAAGCATTTTGACTTAATACATCGAACGACTGTGTCATACTTACTCCCTACACCTTGTGCTTACAATAAAGACACGCTAGCTTTTTCTTGCAAAATTTCATCCAAAGACATTTGGATTTTTTTCCTTATAAAGGCATCCCAAGGTAGCCCAGAGACAATTTCATAATCTCCAGAAAGCAACATACGACATGGGAAACCAAAAATCAAGTCCTCAGGGATTCCATAAGGATTGTAATCAGAACATACTCCTGACGAGAATAACTCTCCTTCTTTAGGATTGAAAATAGCTCTAGCTGCCTCTGCTAAAGCACGCGATGCTGACGCTGCTGAAGACTTTCCACGAGCTTCAATAACAGCTCTACCACGATTCTGTACAGAGGGGACCATGATGTTCTCTAACCAATCACGATCTCCGATAACTTCGGTAGCGGGTTTTCCTAAAATGTAGGCTTGAGTAAAATCAGGAACCTGTTTTTCTGAATGATTTCCCCAGATAACAACACGAGAAATATCTTGCAAAGCAACTTGAGCACGATGAGCAAGCATACTGTGCGTACGATTTTGATCTAGACGTAACATTGCATGAAAGTTCTTTCTATGTAATCTAGGAGCATGCTTCATCGCAATCCAACAATTGGTATTTACGGGATTGCCAACGACAAATACTTTGGCGTCAGCCTTGGCCGCAGTATTCAATGCAGCACCTTGTATCGAAAATATTTTTCCATTTTCTTTTAACAGATCTCCTCTCTCCATGCCAGGACCACGAGGAACTGAACCGATAAGAAAAGCCGCATCTATACCATCAAAAGCATCATTTAATGATGTCGTCAAACGTAGATGCTCCAGTAAAGGATACGCCCCGTCATCAAGTTCCATACGCACTCCTGAAAGGGCACGCTCCATACCAGGAAGATCATAAATACGTAGATCTATACCACAATCTTCGCCAAAAACATCGCCGTGAGCTAATGCAAACAAAAAATTATAGGAAATTTGCCCTGTACCTCCCGTAACCGCGACACGAACTGTACGTGCGAATGCCATACGCACCCCCTTTAAAAAAAATCACTATAATCCTTGGACGTAAACAAAACAAGATTTTGAAAAAGATTCAATAGTTTGTCATAAGGACATTCTCTAACGCCTTCTATAAAAAATACATCTTGGATAATCCCTAAATTTAAGCCATTTTCAAAAAATTACATAACTCTGAAAAACAACTTAGGCAATTCTATAATTTTTTTCCAGAAGCCTAATACAATTTTCTAATTAAAGTTATCGCTAAGCGGAATTCCCACTTTTGTTAGGAAGAGAAGCAATAAAATTATTTGGAGGAAAGGAAAAACCTTTATGAAATACAATGTCCCTTGTCATCAAACACCTACACGTCAGTTGACAAGTAAATATAAGAATAGCCGATTACACTCTGCTATAATCTTCCTTGATCTACACTTAAACATGTTAAAACAATACAAATAGCTTAAAGATGTCGAAGAAAAAGGCTGCGGTAAAAAAATAATAATAAACTAAGAGACAAGGCGATAGAAAACTACACTTCGTGTTCCAACCCACATGTGAGAAGAAGATTTCACTACTTGTTTACCCTTACGAGTTAACAAGATGCCATAGACATCTAGAAATCCTTGGGAGCACGCGCGAATAAAAAACATCCTATTCCTTAAGTTGAAGCGTTACATCGGATATTTATTATACTATAATCTCTGGATAAAGCTCCGCAAAAAATATCCAAACTTCTAATTAAACAGACAGGGGATAGAAATACTTTTCTTTACGTTAATTTAACATTAAAGAGGGCCAACAGATTTGCGGCTTCGGGAAAACCGGATCCTTCAGCCCCACGCATTAATTCCAATACACGATGAGCAAGCTCTTTACCCAATGAGACCCCTTCTTGATCGAAAGAATTTATACCCCAACAGAATCCTTGAAAAACAATCTTATGTTCATAGTAAGCGAGAAGAGCTCCCAAAGTATAAGGAGTAAGCTGCTGAGCTACTAATAAAGAGGACGGCCGGTTGCCATCAAAATTTTTATTAGGATTAGCATTCATCCGTCCTTGAGCCAAAGCAATTGTCTGAGCAATCATATTGGCAAAAAGTTTCTGTTCGGAACGACTTCCTTCAAAAGAGATATCATATCCACGTTGACTTTTTAAAAAACCAATAAATTCTATAGGAACAATATCCGTTCCCTGATGGAAACATTGAAAAAAGGAATGCTGGCTATTTGTACCAGTCCGACCCCAAAGAATTGGACTTGTAGCAAAATCTACACGCTCTCCGGCTATTGTGATGCTTTTACCATTAGACTCCATACAACATTGTTGTAGATGAGCAGGAAAATATTCTAAACCTGAAGAATAGGGAATCACAGCTTCAGTAGGATATCCTAAAAAATTACGATTCCAAATACCAATCATTGCCGATAACATCGGCAAATTTTCAATCATTTGTGGTTGCAAAGCAACCTTATCCATAGCAGCAGAACCTTGTAGTAGTTGGTAAAAAACCTCAAAACCAAAAGTAAATCCTAAGACAACCCCCCCCACCATCGAAGTTGAGGAAAAGCGTCCACCTATACTCTCCCAAAGATGAAATACCTCAAGGTATTTATTTGTATCATCCATAGGGCTATCCTCACAAGTAACCGCAATAAAATGGTCCTTAAAAAGTAAACCCTGTTTAGCAAAATGATCAGCAACAAACTCTTCATTTACAGTAGTTTCTAACGTACTTCCTGATTTTGATACTGTAACCACCAAGGTTTTCGCACAATCGATTACCTGTAAAACTTCAGCAACATTGTCAGGGTCGATATTAGAAACAAAATGTACGTGTTTATCTGTTGAGCAACAACCACGAAGTGCCCAATAAAGAGCCTTAGGACCTAACTCTGAACCCCCAATGCCTATCTGTACTATCGTAGAAAACTTATCACGGACTTTTTCTAAAAAATCCTTGAGACGTTGAGCTTCAATACGAGCTTTTATAACAATTTCTTCAGCGTTCCCTGTACTAGAAGTCTCGTTTACCCAAGCACGTGTTGCCGTATGTAAAGCAGGCCGGGATTCACTAGGAAACCCTTGAATATAGTTTATAACTTCTCCTCCCTGCATAGCCAACATAGACTCGTGCAGCCTTCGTTCCTTCACTAAAGAGGTCAAAGCAGCGATTACAGCCTCATCTAAACGCTCAGTAGCAAAACTTAATGTCATACCCTCAAGAGTTAATGAAAATTGCCTTACTCTTTCCTCAGACAAAATTCCGGAAGTCGTTAAGTCCACAGGATTTAACGCAAGCTCTTGTAGTACCTTAGTCGAAGTACAATCTAAAAAGCTGTTCCCACTCATTTTTTCCCTCTTGCTAGTTTGAAAATTGTCTAACTCTATATACTAAAGTTAATTTTCTAAATACTGAATCTATTTTTCATGCCTCAATCCTCATTTTACACTACTATTTTGGAAAAATTTTCTCTCTTTCTTTCTGTAGATCGAGGCCTCTCTCGACAATCTGTAGCTGCTTATTGCCAAGACATCTCACTTTTTCTTTCCGTATGCTTAATACAAGATTCTATGAATATTTCACAAAACAGTGTGTATTTCTTCGTAGAAGAATTACATAAACGTAAAGAAGCAGAAACCACGATAGCGCGAAGACTCATCGCTTTAAAAGTATTTTTTCTTTTCTTACAAGACCATGAGCTCTTACCCTACCCTCCAATAATAGAGCATCCTAAAATCTGGAAACGCCTACCTTCCGTACTCACCTTAAAAGAAGTCGATGCTTTGCTCGCAACCCCTCATCAAATAGACGGTAATCCCCCTCAAATCGCTTTTCGAGATACTGCAATTCTTTATACTCTTTACTCTACAGGCATTCGCGTCTCAGAACTCTGTGGATTATGCCTAGGTGATGCAAGTGATGACTGCATTCGCGTTACAGGAAAAGGTTCTAAAACACGGTTGATTCCTCTCGGCTCTCTTGCAAAAAAAGCTATTGATGCTTATCTCCCCTTCCGAGACAAGCATCAGAAAAAAAATCCTAAAGAAGAACACCTCTTTCTATCCATTCGAGGGCGCAAACTCGACCGTTCATGTGTATGGCGCCAAATCCATAATTATGCAAAGCAAATCACACTAAAACCTACATCTCCTCATTCATTACGACATGCATTCGCTACACACCTACTCGATAACAAGGCAGATCTACGAGTCATCCAAGAAATGCTAGGCCATGCCTGCATAGCCTCCACAGAAGTTTACACACACGTAGCCGCAGACACTCTGATAGAAAAGTTCCTTGCTTACCATCCAAGAAGGTCTTAATCACATTCATAAAAAATTGTACCATCCTCAAACCGCATATAGCATTCCCGATCAGGAATAGTACTCTTGGTAAATCCATAAGTGTCTGGGTAATAATACCCATAGTCATATGGATAGTAAAAACTATAAGGAACCGCATTACCATCATCCTTAAACTCCATACCAACAACAGGAAGAATTCTGACAGAAAATGGAGATTCTACAACCGAGGGATGTTCTCCACAGAAAATAGAAGATCCTTGTAAGTAACATGTTATCAAAGATAACACTGATAGCGTTATGACTTTCTTCATAAAAGATCCGCAAAAAATCTAAGCTCTAGACCTCATTTTACTATGAAAAGTTAATTTTAGGGTGAACTTAAGGAAAACAGAAAGGAGAAATGCCCAGGATAGGACTTGAACCTACATGCTCGAAAGCACTGGATCCTAAATCCAGCGTGTCTACCAATTTCACCACCTGGGCAGAACATTGTAATTAAAATTACAACACTGATTGAGTTAGTTTTCTTGCTCGAGTCGTTTTTTGTAAACAAAAATCCCCTAGATCCTTCTTAAGTTTTTCCTTTCTCTCTAACCCCCTTATAATCAAACTTGCAGGAAAATAGAATTTTAGCTAATTTTCCTTTTTCTTATGTGTCCTAATCTACATTACATAAAATAATGAATGCTCCTCAACCTTCCGCAGTTCCTGCGACAAACATGATGCTAAAAGAAGACACCTCCATAGCATCATCTTCTACATCTCTAGGATCTTCGGGAGTTTTGAAAACACTAACAGGAGATGTTTTCTTATCTCCAATAACAACAGAGACAACCTTAATTTCTTTATCCGAATCTCTTGCTGATCTCATTTTAACCCAAATAGTTTTTGCAACTCAGCAAAATGGTGGCCCATCTTCTGATTTATCTCATCAATTCATCTTTTTATCTCCTGAAATTGTAACTTTAGAAATCCAAATCTCGGATCTACTGAAAACTCTTGAAACTATAGAGATTTCTGAAGAAACCTCAAAAAATCTACAATTACAACATTCAGACAAGCCTGCTACTGCTGAAGAAAACATTTTATATCAAAACTCTGGTTCTCTAATTTCCAAATCTCAAGAGGCTCTGCTTCCCCAATCCCAGAAGCAGGCATCTACAGCGTCACCAACTTTTGGAAAAAAAGGTGAGGCCTTACCATCAGAAACTTCAGTCGTCAGCAATTTGTCTTACCGACAAAATCATAATCCACGTTTTTCCTCTGTGATAGATTCCTTGTCCAAGGCAACCTCAAGTAAAGAACAGCAGATTACAGCTTCTCACATAGCGGGTCATACTCTAGAGAAAAAAGAAGAGTTCCTCACTACTACAAAATTTCAAGAATTACATAAAGAAAATCGCGAAAACAAAGACCAACAGAAAGAAGGACAACACCAACAGGAAGAGGAACAAAAACAGGACACTCAGAATAAAAAACGTAAGGATACATCCAACTTAGAGGGGGAGGGGGTGGCTAAGGTTCCTATAAAAACTCTTTGCCTGGCGAATTTACGTTATCATTGTGAAATACGTCAATCCAGAGAAATGCCTTCCAATGAGTCAAGCTTTAAGAGAAAAGCACCTTCTCCAATGACACTTTTTGGCGAAGTCCCTAACGAAAAACTTTCTATACCCATAGAAACGCCAAAAATAGAAAATGTCTTTTTACGATTCATGAAGCTCATGGCGAGAATTTTAGGTCAAGCCGAAGCTGAAGCCCACGAACTCTATCTACGAGTAAAAGAACGTACGGATAATGTTGATGCACTTACAGTCCTCATTTCCAAAATTAACAATGAAAAAGGGGATATCAATTGGAGTAATGATCCCGAAACAAAAGCTCTAGTGGATCGTGCAAAAATACTAGGAGTTCCTATCAATAACGATAATTATACATGGTCAGAGGAAGAAAAAAAAGCTTTCAAAGAAAACATACAAATGCGTAAGGAAAACATGGAGAAAATCACGCAGCTGGAAAGAACTGACATGCAAAGACATCTACAAGAGGTTTCTCAGTGCCATCAAGCACGATCCAATGTACTGAAACTTTTGAAAGAACTCATGGATACTTTTACTTACAATCTACGTCCTTAATGTCATACTTAACTTATTTATTAGATAAAATTGCTTCAATATGTAAACAGGATTTTCCTTTTCCTGACGATTTAGAAAAATATTTAGAAAATTACGTTCCCAACAAAGACTTACCCTTAGATACTTATCAAAAGATATTCAAAGTTTCTTTCGAAGATTTAGAAAGAGTATATAAAGAGGGCTATCACGCCTATTTAAATAAACAATACCAAGAAAGTTGCCAAATATTTCGTTGGCTTGTTTTTTTTAATCCTTTTGTCTCTAAGTTCTGGTTTTCTTTGGGAGCTTCTTTGCATATGGATAAACAGTATTCCCAAGCTTTGCATGCTTATGGCGTAACAGCAATATTACGCGATAAAGACCCTTATCCTCACTACTACGCATATATATGCTACACCCTCCTAAGTGAAGAAGAAGAAGCAGAAAAAGCTTTAGAATTGGCATGGAAACGCGCAAAGGATACGCCTATTTATAAAGAACTTAAAGAAGAAATATTGGAAATCAAAAATCGTGGCTAATTTAAAAATGGAGACTTGAGTATGTCCTCTTGGTTATCTCAAACTAATGAAATCTTTCTCAACGAAGCTCCTTACATTCCTGAAGATCCTAAGACTCAAGAATCCATAGGTACATTTCCGTATTCCATGGTGACTTCTTCTTCTACCATAAGCCCTGTTCTACAAAAGCTCTTTGCCAACAAGCAGCGATGCACGCATTCTCCAAGAGGAAACTCTAAATTTTTTAATGAGATTTCTGTAGCTACCTCAAGAGAAAAAATGCTCGTATTTGGTAGTTCGTTTTCCTCTCAACTTCCTAAAATGTCCAAAGCTTCTGCCTCTTCTCCTTGGGGTCTTTTTACCAACCAAAACTGTAAAGAAGCCACTAAAGTTTTGTGGAGAACTCTCTTTACGCTAAAAAATCGAGAAACTAATACATCACCAGAAATCTCAGAAAACAACGAACTAAAAGGCCCTGTTTCAAGAAGTTTAGAAAACTCTAAAGATTCTGATTTTTCTGATCAAAAACTCACATCCCCTAATTTCTTTACAGATAAGTCACCAATACAATTTAAAGATTTATTGCATCACAAAATGCAAAAAGAGGACAAAAAAGAAAGCTATCAGTTTCTTTCCCAAAAGAGAGAAATAGAAGAGCGCTCGACACTAAAATTTTCAACTAAAGCTCATGAAAGAGAAAGCAACTCACAAAACCAAGATTCAAATAAAAAACATGAAGAAGAATCTCTTTCCTCTAATAAACAGAATAAAAAACAAACACAAAAAGTCGCTCAAATCGTTCCCATTCTCCCTCCTCCAACGATTGGAATTTTTTCTCTGAGTTACCTCTTAACAAAACAAGGAATTCTTGCAGATTTTGCTGCTTATGCATGTCATAAAGACACGATAGAAGCAACTCAAAAAGAACTCGATACTTTACATGAGCAGAGACTTGCGCAAATCCAAGAAAGTATTGAAAAAGAAGCTAGAGCGAAAAAGTGGGGTTCCTTAGTTACAGTTATCGAATGGTTAGTGCCCTGGATATCGATAGGGATTGGTGTTGTTGCCATAGCATCAGGAGGAGGAGTATTTTCTTTTATTGCTTTATTTGCAGGACTCATCACATTAACCTTAACGCTACTGAACGTCTTGAATGGATGGGAAATTCTGGCAAAATTATTGCCTGGAAAAAATAAAGAAAAAAAACAAAAGATTATTAATATCTTACAAATTGTTCTTTATGTACTCTCCATAGTCCTGTCGCTAGCAACATTACGCATAGAGCATCTCGGTTTCTCTCCCCTAATTGAAGGGGCAATCCAAGGAATTCAGCCTGCCTTAGAAAGTGCTCTCGCTGTCTTACGAGGTGTTATGTTATGGATAAAATCTGGTATATATAAAATAAAAGCACAGTTGACTGAAATTGAGTTACGCATCGAATTCACAAACTTTGAAAGAGAGGACAATTTCTCCCGTTCACAAGAATTACTAGAAAAAATAGAGAATTCTTTCGAAAATCTCTTCCGTCTATTAGATTTAATACGCGAAATGGATCAAACTCATCTTAATGCTCTTAGAGCATAGTCCTCGAAGGAATCTATGACAGTATCCTATACAACAACATCTACTCCTACTACTGAAAGCGAGGAGAACCTCTTTCCTTCAGACAACCCTTTCACAGAGGATGCATCGACTCTTGCTACAATGAACATTAATCTAATTGAGGGACAGCAGTGCGCGCTGTTAAGAAGCATATCAGAAACATGCATGATACTTCTCTTTCAAGCAGGAGCTATGTTTTCACAATCGACTTCTAATAAACTAAAACCAAAGCCCGAAGAAAGCCTATTAATCAAAAATGGTATGCTAACGAAAGCATTGCTATCACCAAAATCAAAATCAACAACCTACCAGAGCAGTCCCTCTTCAAATACACAAAGCTTACTAGGACAAACCATAAAATCATCAAAAATGGAGAAGCAATTAATGAAAGAAAATGCTGAATTAGCATTTTCTTCTTGTTCAACTCCTAATGAAGAAACCCCTATTACAAAAACTATTATCATAATACTGCAGTCCCCCCTATCTAAAGAAGTAAAAGAGCAATCTCGTCATAAATCTTCATTCATAACCCTTGAAGTAAAAACATATTCTCAACAAATAATAAAAGAACACACAACAAAAGAACACGATAGCAAACATACAGAATCTCAAAAATCTAAAGACAGCACCCTATCAAAATCTACTATACTCAGCCCTATGGGACTTTTCAGTCAATTACGAGCTGAAATTTCCAAAAGTTTACAAACAACAAAAAGCCAAGAAAAAGAAGAAGGTCTTGGAGAGCAAGGGCAACAACAACAAGATGACCATAGCGAACAGGAAAAACAACCTAAAGATATTGAAGAAATTGATGAATCTTCTAATGTTGTCACATCTTCAGACTCTAAAAAACCTTATTCACAGTGGTTGCCAAAGCCCGTGGTAGAATTTGCTCTTTCTGAAGCACAACTGAGTACACTATTTCATTCAAGAGTAACTAATCTTGATGTGCTTAGAATATGCGCAGAAATCATGAAACTGATGATTCATAGCCGAGAGCAAGACAACCTCTCAAGACTTCAAGCAAGGCAACTCCTCTTTACAAAAGCTCAAGCGCTAATTAGTAGCTATGAATATCAAGCTAAGATCACTCAGTGGTTAGGAGTCGCTACAGCAGTACTAGGAATCCTAGGAGCTCTTTCCCCGATTATAGGAGAGATTTCTGGAGACAAGCTTTTAAGTTCCATTCAAAAAAATACGGGATTCTGGAAAACAGCGACTGCACGAACTTTTTTTAAAAGTACAGGAAAAATCTTCTCATCACTCTCTCAGCTTACTGAAGCCGCGTCTAAAATCTATGAACTTAAAGAGACTGCAACAAGAACATTTGCAGAACATTATAAGGAAATCTTTAGAATAGAACACGATGACATCACACGATCAATTGAAGAAATTAAAGATCATTGGAAAAATATGGATAACTTTCTCCTACACATGCTACAAACTGATCATGATACTATCCGTAATCTTTATCAATAAGCATCAAGATGTTTACGAACATTCTTATACGCTATAGTCCTTCCCCAAGGAAAGCGTACAACACATTTTTTTTCTGTGAAGAAAAGCTTCTTTCCATAAGGAAAAGAATCTAGAGGAAAAGAAATGCTAATAACAATTGCCCCCGGAGCCATAGAAACAAAAGCTTGAAGAACATCCTTTAGTACACGTCGGGAATACGATGAACCATAAAAATAAACACAAGATGCTTCCGATAATGAAATGTCTTTGAAATCTTGTAAGCAGAATAATGTAAATCCCGAAGATAGTTTGCGGTGAATATTTACAGAAAAGCGAACAAAATTCTCTTGGTTTTCTACTCCCAAAACCTGACATTGTATGACATGGGCAAACCAAAAACAAACTTTTCCTAATCCAGATCCTAAATCATAAATAACGTCCTGAGAAGTTATACCAAAAGCTTTGCTGATTTTATAAAGAGCTGACCAGGGAGTCTCTCCATAAACATTCCCCTCCTTTAACAATGAGGATTGCGGAGATATACGAAGCTTAGCATAGGGATTATGCAATAAAGAATAGAAATACTTGATTACATCATATAAAAGTAACCTCGGGTACTTCACATATAATGAACAAAAAAGGTATATACACTCTCGAAAAGAAAAAATAATTCTGGAAAAAAACTGCCTTACTACCAAAAAAAAATTGCGTAGAGACTTGCTAACAGCGTAATTCTTTAGGAAGTTGGAATACGACATCTTCTATAGTAAATACATCATCTTCTACTTTTAAACCAGGGATGAGTTTAATTAGTCGACGTATACATGCCTGGACAATATGCTCAGGAGTTGACGCCCCTGCAGTGATAGCAATGTTCCCAGAACAATCCATAATCTCCTCAGAAATATACTCAGGACCGTTAATTAATGCAGCGGAAACGCCTCTTTTTTCAATCATCTCACGAAGACGATTAGAATTTGAGCTATTGATATCTCCAATGACGAATGCAAAACCTACCCACGGCAATACCGACTGTAGTGCTTTCTGACGGTTTGTTGTTGCGTAACAAATTGATGATCTAGGGAGAGTAACCAACGACAAATAACGCTTCTGTAAAGCTCCAACAATCTCTTCAACATCATCCAAACTTAAAGTAGTTTGTGTAATATAAAATAAAGGGACTTCAGGAGCAAAAGGTAAAGCTTCTACATCATCTACATTTTCTACAACAATGACATTCTCAGGGGCTTCTCCTGCAATACCGATAACTTCAACATGCTTCTTATGGCCTATTAAAATTATCTGATAGCCCTTATTCGCATATAATTTTACTGCAGAATGTACTTTGGTAACCAAACCACACGTAGCATCAATATCTATAAGCTTACGTGCTTTTGCTTCTACACGGACAGCGGGAGAAATTCCATGCGCAGAATAAATCACTTTTGCTCCCTCGGGAACATCTGCTAACTCTTCAACAAAAATTGCACCCTTAGCATGTAAAGCATTGACAACATGACGATTGTGAACAATTTCATGGCGCACATAAATAGGACTCCCCCACCTCTTTAATGCCAATTCCACAACTTGAATAGCACGAATAACTCCAGAACAGAACCCTCGAGGATTGCATACAATAAGTTTGCGCATAAAAATTCTTATAACTTCCATAAAAAAATACGTTTTCAAAATAAAAATCTTAAAAACGTATCCAGTTTATAATAATTACATTTATATGGTCTAATCTATTTTGCCATAGCTATTCACATGAACAAGAAGTTGTGTTTCTACAAGCTCTTCAGCTTCAACTTCAGCTTCAACTTCAGCTTCAACTTCAGCTTCAACTTCAGGCTTTGAATTTTGTCTTGTATCCATGAGAGACTTTGTAACAATAGATCTAACCGTCGAGATATAATCCGAATATTTCCCTGTTTGCAAATCTTTTGCAGAAAAGCCCAAATCTATATCAGGAGAGACTCCTAAATTTTCCAGGAACTCCCCACTAGTTCTTACTGCTAAAGAACCTGTTAAAGATACAGATTTCACTCCCGAACGGTTAGGGAAGGTCACCCGGAAAACAAATCCTCCAGCTCCTGCTGTCGGCTTGCCTATTAAGACAGCACGTCCATTGTCTTTTAAAATCGCAGGAAAGAAATCTCCACAAGAATAATCCTCTTCATTAATCAATACAAATATTGGCTTCGTATAACGATGCCGTGGATGAGGTTGCACTTCAGTAAATCCAAGTAGTGGTATAGGTTTCGAAAGAGAAATATCTCCACTAGCCCAACAATCCAGTATATCCTTGGAAAAATTTTGCAAAGCTCCTACAGCATGCATATCCATGCAGTACCCTTCCATAGTCTCCCCAAGCACAGCTCGCGCTTGTGTATCAGTAAAGACACCCTCAAGCATTTCCCTCCACTCCAATGCTGTTGCTACTTCATCCTGAGTAAGAATCATTCTATGTTTAGGCGTCTCCAAAGGACGATCTGTTAGCATAGAAAGTAACCCATAGAGATAGAAAACACTTCCTCCAGGATTATTCGTTTGGTCGATAATTAAAGCATCACTCTCCTTTTGTAAGATATCAATGATCTCTCCAAAAGTTTCCCAAGGTGTTTCAAGACGATTGGGCTCACGATTTTCTAAATCCGTCCAAATATAAGTAGAAATTCGCAAAAAACCTATGCGGTATAAATTCCCAGAGCTATCCCTTGCTTTGAAAATATTTGCTCGATAAGGACCCGAAATTTGCTCCCAAAGTATATTACCAAAGTCAGGGAAGAAACCATCCTTATTCCCCAAATGGTATCCACTGTTCACGCGTTGCTTATTTTGCGCATGGGTTTCTTCCCAAAAATAGGGAAGCATATGCGAACTAAACAAAGAACTACCATGCACAGATGATTGTTGGTTATGACGAAACAACGCACAACCTTGTAGAGGCAGGTCCGTTTTGTGGTTAGGCATTAAAGGTGCTACTAAAGAAAAATCTCCGATATGCTCAGGGGTATAACGCCAGCGTGTCGTTGAATTACGTATTAAACCACTCGGACGACGGACTTTCATCATTGCAATGCCTGAAGGAACCTGTTCCCCTAAAGCTGCAGAACGAGAAAATAGCGAACGTGTAGCTGCAGCATAATCAGCAAGACTTCCCCGCCCAAAACGAACACTCTCAATAGCTTCCTCTACTAACATACCATTAAATTCCAATAACTCATCCCCTAAGCTAATATCACCATGTGTTGTATTTACATCTACAACATACACATGCCCATCATCTGTAAGCTTTAAAATATAAGGAAGATATGCATTCTCATTTCGGTAAAAAACTATTCCAGCATGATAGTCATTTAAAGATTGTACATAATTCGAAAAAACCCTTTGGCAATAAGCTGTTGTAGGTTTTTCTTCTAGTAACAATTGACGACGAGCATGTTGGGTTTGTTCTTCTAAATTCCAATTAAATAACACCTGCTTCCAAGGCAAAGGCGCATACTTTACTTCAATTAAATGCTGTATAAAGCCTAAATCTTGAAATGCATTTTCTTTTGTTAAGTCCTTAGAAAAAACCGTAACAACGCTCATCACACTCAAACTACATAGTAAGGCCCCTATTTTTCCTTTTTTCATATTTACCTCCCTCTTTTTCTCTGCGAATGCTAATAGAGAAATGGCATGATACGGGTTATAATAATTTTTTAAAAAACATTATCCTAAAAAGCTTAAAAATAAAAATTTAAAAATCATCCAAGATAAATACTCTCCAATAAAAAATAAGAAAGTAAGCCTCCAAAATAACTAGCCAACGCAATCCAAGAAATTTTCTTAAAATACCACAAAAAATCAACCTTTTCCAACCCCATAAACGCTACACCTGCAGCAGATCCTATAACCAGAATACTTCCCCCAGTGCCCGCAGTATACGCAATTAATTTCCATAAACTATCGTCTAAAGGAACTTGGTACATTCCCATAGTAGCAGCTACGAGAGGAACATTATCCAAAACACTGGAGATAAGACCAATGAAAACAGCAACGATATGCTTTGAAAATAAATTATCCATCCACGAAGAGAAAGTAGAAAGTATATGGGAAAAAGTTAACGCATTCACAGCCAATAAAATCCCTATAAAAAAAGTAATAGAAGAAATATCAATTTGCGTCAGAATATGAGGAACACGTAAATGATAACGATCTTCACCATGAGGAGAATGAACCCAATCACTTGCTAGCCAAACAAGACCAAGACCTAATAAAGCTCCAATAAATGGAGGAACTCCTAAGCAAGCTTTCCATATAGGCACCATAAGTAGGGAACCCAAACCTATACAAATAATCCAAATACTCTTAGGAGGAGCAGATTGAAGTTCTATTTCCTTAGGGACCAAAGAAGCTCGGTTCTTACGCATGACCAACTGACCACAAGTTCCAGCAACTATTACACAAACAAGACTTGGGAAAAATAAAGATCGTATAATTCCCCAAGAAGTAACCTTATTATTAATCCACAGCATTGTAGTGGTCACATCTCCTAGAGGAGTCCATGCCCCTCCAGCATTAACAGCAATCACACAAAGAGCTCCTAATAATAAACGATCCTCTCGGGACTTAACCAAACGTTTTAAAATAGAAATAATAACAATGATTGAAGTCAGATTATCTAAAGCTGCAGATAAGAAAAATGACAAAATGATAAGCACCCAAAGAAGCAATGTCCGTGATTGTATGCGACAAAACTTAACAATAATTAAAAACCCTTTGTGAGCATCAATGAGTTCCACGATTGCCATAGCAGAAAATAAAAAAAAGATTACCTGAGCCATATCAGCGATTTCTTCCGCCAAGATCATATGATCTGCCGCACCCTGTATATGGGAAAAGCAAACTAACCACATTAACCCTCCCATGACTAAAGCAATAGCAGACTTATTCACCCTAACAATGTGTTCAAAAACAATCGCGACATATCCAAACAGAAACAAAGCACACAATTGGAATTTCAACATGATAACCTCTAAAATAATTCTGCCGATTAGTTTACTCCTAACGCCAACACAGGTAAAGAAGGAAAAAGTCTTCTGATCCAACCAGCAAACACTATTTTTAAAAGATAACAAAGATAACACGGAAGAAGAGTAAAAGAAATTTCAGGAACCATTTGACAAAGATAAAAAAGAATCGAAAAATAGTAGCATTCCTGGATTTTAATTTTCGGTTATTGTGCAGTGAGGGCTTCCCCATTTCTATTTAAAAATTTCATTCCTAAGCTTTATACCAGCATTAAGGAAGGCTACTCTTTCAATACTTTTAAAAAAGATTTCTTAGCGGGGATTACTGTAGGTATCTTAGCCTTTCCCTTCGCTATTGCCATAGCCATTGGCATAGGCATATCGCCAATCCAAGGTCTCCTCGCTTCGATTATCGGAGGATTTTTAGCCTCAGCCTTAGGCGGGAGTAGAGTCCTTATCTCAGGACCCTCAAGTGCTTTTATCTCTATTCTCTATTGTATAGCGGCAAAATATGACATTGAAGGACTTTTTACTGTAACATTAATAGCAGGCATTTTCCTTATAGGCTTTGGACTTGCAGGACTAGGAACCTTTATTAAATACATGCCCTACCCAGTCGTTACAGGACTCACAACAGGCCTCGCTGTGATTATCTTTTCCTCTCAAATCAAAGATTTTCTAGGCCTACAAATGGGAGCAAACGTCCCCACAGAATTTATCGCAAAATGGATTGCTTATTGGGATCACTTATGGACCTGGGATAGTAAATCTTTTGCCGTAGGACTCTTCACCCTACTCATTATGATCTACTTCCGTAATTATAAGCCTCGTTATCCAGGAGTCATGATTGCAATTATTACCGCAACTACTCTCGTTTGGCTACTAAAGATAGATATCCCGACTATTGGCAGTCGCTATGGAACTTTACCAGCATCTTTCCCCCTACCCTCCTTTCCCCATCTTAGCTTCACTAAAATTCTTCAATTAACACCGGATGGCTTAACCATTGCTGTTTTGTCGGGATTAGAAACTTTACTCGCGGCTGTTGTTGCTGATGGAATGACCGGTTGGCGACACCAATCTAATTGTCAGCTTGTTGCCCAAGGAATAGCCAATCTCGGTACATCATTCTTTTCCGGAATGCCCGTAACAGGGTCCTTATCACGAACAGCGGCAAGTATAAAATCAGGAGCAACCACCCCAATAGCAGGACTTATCCATTCTATTTCCATTTGCTTTATTCTTCTACTGCTTGCTCCGCTTACAGTGAAAATTCCTCTCACTTGTCTTGCTGCCGTTTTAATTTTAATTGCTTGGAATATGAGTGACATCCACCATTTTATCCATTTATTCACAGCTCCTAAAAAAGACGTTATTGTGCTTCTTACTGTTTTTATTCTCACCGTAATGACAACAATTACTTCAGCAGTACAAGTAGGAATGATGCTAGCAGCATTCTTATTCATGAAGCAAATGAGCGATTTATCTGATGTAATTTCAACAGCTAAATATTTCGACGATGACAACCAACAAAAAGACACAGACTTTGTAAGTAAAGATGAGATCCCTCCAGATACAGAAATCTACGAAATTAACGGTCCTTTTTTCTTCGGAATTGCTGATCGCTTGAAGAATCTCCTCAACGATATAGAAGTCTCTCCAAAAATTTTTATCCTCTGCATGACGCGAGTCCCCACCATAGATGCTTCTGCCATGCATGCATTAGAAGAATTCTTCTTAGAATGTGATCGTCAGGGAACTCTTCTACTATTAGCAGGAGTGAAAAAAACCCCTTTAGCAGATCTCAAACGTTACCATCTAGACGAATTGATTGGAGTGGATCATATCTTCTCTAAAACTAAAGGTGCTCTACTTTTTGCTCAAGCCCTCACTAATTTGGAAAGTAAGTCTTCATGTCAATGATTGCCTACCATAGCTTCAGGAACTACAAGATGGTCAAATTTTTCCTCAGAAAGATAACCTAAAAGAACACACGCTTCTTTCAATGACAAATTTTCATGAAAAGCTTTTAAAGCTATTTTGGAACACTTGTCATAACCCAAAGTAGGGGCTAGTGCTGTTACTAACATCAAAGAATTATTTAAGTATTTCTGTAAACATATCTTATTTACTTGTAATCCCAATACAAAAAAGTCTGCGAAAGCTTGCATTCCATGAGAAAGTAAATTTACAGATTGTAAAAAATTATAAATAATTACTGGCTTCATAACATTAAGCTCAAAATTGCCACGACTGCCTCCAATAATTATTGTTTGATGATTTCCCAAAACCTGAGCACAAACCATTTGTAAAGCTTCACATTGCGTAGGATTGATCTTTCCCGGCATTATGGAAGACCCTGGTTCATTCTCCGGGAAAAATACCTCTCCAAGCCCACAGCGAGGACCTGAACCTAAAAAACTCAAATCCGTCGCAATCTTTGTTAAAGCACATGCTAACGTTGCTAAAGCACCGTGAGCATAAACCAAAGTATCGTGACACGATAATGCAGAAAAATAATTTAAGACAGGGGTGAAGGGTTCCTTCGTTTCCTGACGCAAATAATAAATCACTTTCTTCACAAACCCCTCTGGAACATTCAATCCTGTCCCTACAGCAGTCGCTCCTATTGCTAACTCATATAAATGCGTTAAAGAAAATCCAATTCTTTCCAAGCAATGACGAATCTGAGCACTATAACCGGAAAACTCCTGTCCCAAAGTCATAGGAACAGCATCCATAAGATGTGTACGACCAATCTTTACATCATGTCGGAATGTCTCGGTTTTCGCATCCAAAACTTTCAAAAGATGATTCAGTGCGGGAATAAGCTTCATTTTTAAACTTATCACACTAGCAATATGCATCGCTGTTGGGAAAACATCATTAGAAGATTGCGATTTATTCACATGATCATTGGGGTGGATAGGATTCTTACTCCCTAATTTCCCTCCATGACGTTGTATAGCAAGATTAGCAATCACCTCATTCACATTCATATTCGACTGGGTGCCACTTCCTGTTTGCCAAACCTTTAAAGGAAAATGTTCATCAAAACCGCCTTGCAAAATTTCATCCGCAGCAGAAACTATCATATCACAATGCTTAGAATCCAAAAATCCCAGGTCTCGATTCGCTTTGGCAGCACACTTCTTAATCCATACAAGCGCCCGAATCATTTCATAAGGCATGACTTCCGATCCCCAGGAAAAAAATTTTAGAGAACGTGCTGTCTGAGCGCCATATAACTTATCTTCAGGAACTTCCACCATTCCCAAGCTATCATTTTCTTGTCGCATATCTCTTTTTTCCTTATGATCTAGCATTTTTCTTTTATACTAATAATTAAATGAAAAGAAAGGGCTTCTACTACTTTACCATAACTTTTTCTTTACTCGTTGTCTGGGAGATAGTGTCACGCCATCATCCCACCTTTTCATTCCTTTGTCCCCCTCCGACACGCATAGCTTCAACCACATTACAATCGTTGCCACTATTACTTTTTTCTTCCTGGAGAACACTACAAGGCATCCTGGGGGGAGTTTTTCTAGCCATTATCCTCTCTGCAAGCCTAGCAACAATTATGTTATCCTATAAATCAGCAAAAGACCTGCTGCAACCACTCCTTGTCCTTCTACAATGCACCCCAATGTTTACTTTAGCCCCTCTAATTGTTCTCTGGGTCGGATGGGGAATCAATGCAGTTATTATTCCCACAGCACTTACCATATTCTTTCCCTTAACACTCACAATCTACCAAGGAATTACATCCACCCCAAATGAACTCGTCGAACAATTTATTCTCCTTGGAACCACAAAAAGTCAAATCTTAATTAAACTACGCCTGCCCTATGCATTGCCCCATATATTCTCTGGACTAAAAATTGCTATAGGATCTGCAGGACTTGCTGCTATTGCAGGAGAATGGGTAGCCTCGCAAACAGGTCTGGGAATTTTGATTCTTGAAAGCCGTAGAAACTACGATATGGAGCTTGCCTTTGCAGGGCTTGCTACTTTAACATTTCTTACCTTAATGCTTTTTCAAATCACTTTGTTAACTGAAAAACTTGTTTTTTCCCTATTTCGCATAAAAAAAATAGCTCGCCAACGAAAATCCTTTCTCAAACAATATAAAACTTGTATTCTCCTCGTCCTTTTTCCTCTAGCCCTGCTACCTTTATGGAAAAAGACAAAGCCAGGCCCTAAACAAAAGAATCTAACCTCGCTATCTCTTCTACTTGATTGGACGCCCAACCCAAATCATATTCCCCTTTACGTAGGCTTAGCTCAAGGCTTTTTTCAAGATCAGGGCATTGATTTACGCATTCAAAAAAATACTGATTCAAGCTCAGTAGTTCCCCATATCCTCTTTGAACAAGTCGATATGGCACTCTACCATGCTTTTGGTATACTAAAAACTTCAATAAAAGGCATGCCCATACAAATCATAGGTAGGTTAGTTGACTCCTCTTTACAGGGATTTCTTTATAGAGCGGGAGATTCTATTACAAAATTCGAAGATTTGAATAATAAAGTTCTGGGCGTCTGCCTCAATAATTCCAGAAACCTCTCTGCTCTTCTTGAAACATTACGAATCCGTGGTGTCGTACCTTCAGAAGTAAAAAATGTGAGTGCTGACCTCATTTCCCCCATATTATTAAAAAAAATCGATTTTCTCTACGGTGCTTTTTACAATATTGAAGGAGTAAAGCTCGCTACACTTGGTATGCCAATGAAATGTTTTCTCTCGGATACTTACGGTATGCCCACAGGCCCCCAACTTCTTGTCTGTGCTAAAAAGGGAACAAAAGCAACAGAACCTGAAATTGCCCTTGCCTTCCAAAAAGCTCTTGAAAAAAGCATAGTTTTTTCTCGAGAGCACCCTAAAGATGCCTTCGATCTTTATACCAAAGCGACAGCACATACTCTCAAACCCATCGATAGTGAATATCTTCAATGGCAAAAAACACTACCGTTGCTCGCACAATCACAATGCCCACTAGATGAAGAACTAATCGTTAGCCTCTTACAAGCCATTATCGAGCGTTATCCTGAGCTTCTAACTCAAGCTAGAACGTTTTCTTCTAAAAGTATTCAAGGACTTTAATCTCCTAGATTACATGGATGAGATAGTACATGAGCAAGACGTGATAAAATATCCCTAAGAACTTCTAAAGACTTTTGTTCTGCATTGATACGGGAAATTTTATGTCTAGGATAGTACTGAACTATCTCTTTTATTTCCTTTTTATACGTCTGCAAGCGCTTCTGTAACACTTCAACAGATACTTCATCAAGACGGCCTTTTTTATGCAAAGAACGTTGCGTTCTCTCCAAAAGTTTAGTCTCATCAGCAACCTCTAGAAGGATAACATGACGCACATGGAGATAAGCATCCAATAACCTAGCTTGTTTTAATGTCCTTGGAACCCCACTGACTAACAAATCTTGCTTATTAGGAAGATACTGTCCTGTAGCTATCATTCCCTGAATATAATAATGCCAAATAGCGATAACATCGCGATCAGGAATTAACGTTCCTAATACGGCATACTTATGAAAAAGCTTGCGAATTGGAGATTCTAAAGGATAGCGTCGAAAAATGTCCCCCAAAGAAACATATACCTGGTGGCCAGCATTAGCAATGAAGTGGCCTAAAAAATCTTTACCAGCTCCAGGTGGGCCAAATAAAAGAATTGACGAAAATGGCTGAGTATAAAGGTGTATGGTTTTCGAGATTTCTTCACTTACCACGGGTATTTCTCTCCCAAACTCAAAGAATTTTCAACACTACATTAGTAGATTACCTTGAAAAATAATAGTGCTTAGAGATAAAAGCTTTGCTATGATACCGTTTTTTTTTTTATTACCTCAAGCATGCATTCTAGCATTAGCAGCAGATTCCCTAACTAATACTCTTGTGTTGCACCGCCTAATTGATCACTATTCTCAAAAACAACGTCTTCTCCTTCTCTTAAGAGAGAGTGGCTTCGCTCTTATCATAATTTTCGTACTCTATCAAGCAGCATTTGGAGGACTTAGAGTACTCAACACTCCTGTTTGTGCCATACAAGTAGTTGCAGGTATCGCCGTTACCCTATCCGGAGTCAGAGCAGTTTTACGTCTTGCGAAAGAAGACAATTGGAAACTTTACTTATCTAAAACCCCAAACTCCTTTCCCTGTGTAACTCCTATCGCTATACCTCTTATGATTGGGCCCTCATGGCTAGCAGCTTGTTGTGCTCTAATTGCAAAAAAGCAGGCGTTCATCACAAATGCTCAAATCCTCATTTTAAGCTGGATATTCATCTCCGCAGCTACTTTGATACTCCATTCTCTCAAAGGCAAAAGAAAAGATAAAATTCTCCTTGCCGCACAAACAATATTGGGACTTTTTGTTACCATTGTAGGAACTCAATTACTAATTTCAGGATTGCAAAAAGCTTTTTTATAAAAGAAACATGTTAATGCTAACTATCCTCAATCTCAGTTTATTATTTTATATATTGTTTGATGCTCCAGGATCTATTCCTGTTTTCGTTTCTTTATTAAAAAATTACTCTCATAAAAAACAGCAATCTATCATCCTCAGAGAATGCCTTTTTGCTCTTGCCATCCTTCTTCTCTTCATAACTTTTGGAAGAAAATTTTTTCAATTTTTAGATATCTCCCTATATTCTTTTCAAATCATAGGCGGCATTCTTCTCCTCATTGTTGCTTTACGAATGATGAACGCATCACTAACTCTAAAGACAAGTCCAGAAAATAGAGATTCTGAACCCATCTTCTTTCCCCTAGCTTTTCCGATCATTACTGGACCTGCAATTATCATTGCAATTTTAAGTTATATGGAAGAAGATGCCTATCCTAAAGATGTCCTTCTCATAGGTCTAGTCATTGCATGGACCTGCTCCCTGGTTACCCTTTTATGTTCTAGTCTTTTCAACCGCGTTCTCGGCGTTTTTGGACTCCTTGCTCTTGAAAGATTGTTTAGCTTAGCCTTATTCTTAATGTCTGGAGATCTGATATTGAAAGGTATCTCTACAGCATTCAATATAGGGTTTTATATTAGGTAATCCCACATGAAAAGAAATGATCCTTGCTGGTGTGGAAGCAAATGGAAATGGAAGCATTGTCACTACCCCAAAGTACCAGAAATATCTTGGGAAGCTCAACGACAACATTATGCCTCGCAATATAACATTATATTAAAGACATTGGAACAAAAAACAAAAATTCATCAGGCATGTCAAATAACAGCACAGATTCTCGACCAACTCTGTAAGGCAGCGGTAAAAGGAGTAACTACCGAAGAACTCGATCAATTTTCCCGAGAATTACATAAAAAATATGATGCGATTCCTGCACCATTAAATTATGGCTCACCTCCATTTCCAAAAACGATCTGCACTTCCCTTAATGAGGTGATCTGTCACGGTATTCCTAACGATGTTCCTCTACAAGACGGAGATATTATGAACATCGATGTTTCTTGCATTGTCGATGGGTATTATGGCGACTGTAGCCGTATGGTAATGATTGGTGAAGTCTCAGAAATAAAAAAACAAGTATGCCAAGCTGCTTTGGAATGCTTAAATGCTTCTATAACTATTCTTAAACCCAATCTACTTCTCCACGAAATAGGTGAAGCAATCGAAACATGTGCCGACCGTTATGGATTCTCTGTTGTTGAGCAATTTGTAGGCCACGGAGTTGGATTGCAGTTTCATGAAAATCCTTATATTCCACATTATAGAAACCGTTCCATGATTCCCTTAGCTCCAGGGATGATATTCACTATAGAACCTATGATCAACGTAGGAAGAAAAGAAGGCATTATACATCCCCAAAACCTGTGGGAAGCACGAACCTGTGATAATAAGCCTAGTGCACAGTGGGAACATACCCTAGCTATTTCAGACACAGGTTATGAGATACTAACTCTTCTAGACAACTAATTTCTTCTTCCAAACATTCTATATAGAAAAGAAGTTTTTGCATTACACAAATATCCTCAAAAGTAATGTCCTTAAAATCCGTTTGTTCTTTTTTCTTTAACGTCAAATACTGCTCACGTACAATAAAAAGCTCTTTCCTCACAGAAGATAAAGTTGCATTCTTTTCTGCAAACTGCTGATGCAGTTGATAATATAACCCCTTATAACGCTTTTCCTCTTCAATAAGAGAAGAGGCAGCAGCTGGAGTCTTCTTTATGTGCTCATCAACTAAACAATGCAGTTCTAGCAATTCCCTTTCTTTCTGCTGTAGGAGCTCCTGATAGTTCTTCAGTTGCTCCTGAAGATCACTCAAGTTCGGCAATGATGTACTCAACTCCTCACAACGCTGCTGATACTGGTAACGCTCTTGTTTCTCTACAGCAAGCTCATTTTGTAAACGAGCCATTCCCTCTTCTTTCTCCTGTAAAGCCTGTACCCATAATTCGTTATCCTGGAGATTTACTGCTGGCTCTTGAAAAACGGATTGCTCCGATACCCAAGGGAAAACTACACTTTCATCACCAGAAATTAGACGAACATATTTATTGTGTAATACGGCATAATCTTCCAACCAACTATTCTTCTGATCGGATAAGATTTTTAGATCCATCGTAATATGTTCTTGTTTCTTACAAGCTTCTCTTAATTGCATTTGGTACTCCTGAAGCTTAGTCTCTAACATCTTCTTCTCATGATCTTTATCCTCCACTGTGTGTTCATATATACCGCGCAGCTTATCAAGCTCTTGACAAACCCGAATATATAACTGTTCTTTCTCCACATTTTCTTCCCGAACCAGTAATATTCCTTGTAAACAAAGACCCCAAGCTAAAAGAAACGCAGAACCTAAACCAGCAGACCAAAATCCCGAAGACAAAGATAACCCAATCACATACTTGGGACAGTAAATAGAAAGAAAAATCCCAGAAACAACAATATAGCCCCTATGCTGAAAAGACAAAATCGCAGGCAATGCTAAAGACGAAAATAATAATAAAATAGGAATTAACCGAACATTAGAGAGAACAGAACAACCTAACCCTCCAAGCATCAACAACAAAGCTGCTACAATTACCCACTCTGCAGAAAATGATTGCAACCTTCTTATCAAAAATGCTAACTGGGTAGGCCGATTTACCCACTGATAAAGACGTTTGCTAAGCACGTACATCTGACTTCCCAAATTCTAGTAAATGAATATTTTAAGGCTCGTTTAAAAAGTCTTGAGCTTTTGTTAACAAATAACTGATCACAGCGGGTTCCCCTTCATAAGTCATCTCTACCTGCATTTTGCCATCAGAAGATGCTCTCCCGCAAGTCACCAATACATAGGCACTTATTTCATTTTCGAAAGCTTTTACATGGTCGTCACACTCATTTTCAGACACTTTCTTCTCCTCACTAAACCCAAAGATTTATTACACAACACCAGAGAAGTCGCAAAAGCTACCGCTAGTGATCGATAACAAGCCCTTTTTATTCCTTAAGAAATTCCAAATTATTACTTTTTCTCGTTATTAAAAATAAAACACTTAATTACTATTAATATAAAAATACAAAAAAATTTTATTCTAAAAACGATTTTTTTCCTGTTAAAATAAAACTAATCAAAACTAAAAAAATTATTATGTCGATAGCAACAACAGGAATTACTCCTCTCCCAGCAACTACAGTAACAAATTCTACTCTTCCTCCCTTGGATCCATTGAATACACCCCCTATCGGAGCCTTACTCTTTAGCATTTACGAACTTCTTTTACAAGCAATTGAAATTCGACAACAAACAGTTTTGACTCAATCACAACAATTAAATGACAATACTAATATTCAACAACAATTAAACCAAGAAACTAATCGAATTACGTTTGCTGTAGTAAGTGCTGGAGCAAAAGAAGACGAAATTACTCGCGTACAAAACCAAAACCAAAACTACTCAGCACAAAGATCTAATATTCAAGACGAATTGGTTACAACAAGACAAAACGGACAAATTATTCTTTCCCACGCCTCTACAAACATTAATATTATTCAACAATTGTCCTCTCAAGATTCTGCCTTTCTAAAAACAACAAACACTATAGGAAGCACCGTAAACCAATTGAATAAACCCTTAGGATAACAAAAATCACCTAAAAACCTCTAAAAACCTTTAAACAAAAATACACTAGGTCAAAATTATGTGGATTCATCCTCTATCTGAAAGACAATCCTTACATAGTACCATTACCGTACCAGGAACTCCAATTACAGGAGGCCCGAACACAGCAACAGCAGATGAAATCATCGCAAAATTTGCGAAAGACTCCAATCCTCTGGTGGTCACTGTATATTATGTTTATCAGTCCGTATTAATATCCCAAGACAACTTAGCCATCATTGCCCAAGAATTACAAGCCAATTCCTCTGCTCAAACTTACCTGAACAACCAAGAGGCCTTATACCAATACATTAGTATTCCTAAAGACAAACTAGGAGATAACTCTTCTACCTATTTGCAGAATGTGCAGTCTGAAAACCAAGCTGTAGGAGCTTCTCGACAAGCTTTGCAAAACCAAATTTCTGGATTAGGAAACGGAGCACAAGTCATCTCCAGTAATTTAAATACCAACAACAACATTATCCAACAATCATTGCAAGTAGGACAGGCGTTAATACAAACCTTCTCACAAATTGTCAGTTTAATTGCTAACATTTAACTAGAAATACATCTATGATTTTACCAACAATACCTAGTTCAACAATAAAAAAAGTGACTCCAGTCATCCCAGCCTCTACAAAAGTAGTTTCTGATACCCTTAACATCAATAAACTATCCGCAATCTACTTCTGCATATCTGTTATGCTTCAACTCTCCATATCTACAACCGAGTTTGGCAAATCTATCATGGCGGTTTTACAAGATAATACCACGGTACAACAACAAAAAACTAAAGAACTACTCAACTTGCCCCTACTTAAAGTCCCTGACCTCAAAAAAAAACCCGATACAGAGGATGAATATAGTAACCAATCAGAAATCCAATCGTACCAAAGTGCAAACCAGCAAGTCTCAGCTAACCGTCAATTGATCCAACAAGAACTTTCTTCCGCACAACAAAGAGCCCAGGCAAACCAAAAATCCGCGAACTCCACCTCCACAGAATCCATGCAACTTTTACAAGCAGCCAATAGCATACTCTCCGGGTTAGCAGAACTCACTATTAAAGCAAACTTAACCACCTCGGCATCCTCTGGATAATGGACTTCTAATAAAACAAGCTGTTCTCTACTATAAGAGTTTTACTCCTAGATTGTAGGTAAAGCCTTTCCCATGCGAGTGATTTTCCCTGATAAACATAATAAATTGCCTTTTCTCAGACGCGTTCTGAAGCAACTGCCTTTCTTAATCTTTGTCACTTCCTGCAGCGCTCCCTTTATTGCCTACATGATGAATAAATTTTTTTGTATTCCAGGCGTATTAGAAACCTTAGCTCTATCCGTAAAGGGAATACAAAAACACTATTTCTGGCAATTTATCACGTATCCTCTAATCACTGCAGATTCCCTATCTTTGCATCAAGAGCAGAGTTGGGAAATTACCCAAAGATTACTTATACGTAATACACTCGATTTTCTTTTTTTCTATAAAGCTACAAATCACGTTATGCGCAAACTTGGCGCATTTAGTCTGCTCACACTCATCGTAGGACAAATCTTAATTATAGGGACGGTTCTATGGGGATTGATGAAATTATTTCATAGCACACAAGTATTTTTTGGTCCTGAAAGTCTCATTTGTGCTCTCGTACTTGTCCACGTTTTTCTCGATGCAGAAAAGCGCATTCAACTTGGCCCCACTCCTTTAACATTTGCAAAAAAATGGGGTTTCCTTCTAATCCTAGGTTTTTATTTCTGCATTCTTATCTTCTCTGGTGCCTATTTCATATTCTTAGCAACTATTCTTTCTCTTGTGCTCAGTATATTTTTCTGCAAAAAAGAAAAAATTCCTAACCCCTACATCACTTCTCTGTAAAGCTAATTCTGATGTTTAAACAAAGCTAAAATAGCTGCGCGAACCTCACCAATTCCAGACAAGACTCCCTCTTCAAAACGAAAAAAAGAATTTTCTTCTAATTCAGAAAAATCCATAGGTTGTAATAAATCATCCGATGTCAAATTAGGGAGAATCTCTTCCCCTATTTTTTGAAGTCGGATTTTCTGATCTTCATAAAGCTGATTCAATAATTCTATAATTTTATTTTTCACTTTTTTCTTTACGCTTTTCTATAAAAAATTGCTTCATAAGCCCTTCGGCCTCCTCAACACATACACTAGGAGAACACAAGACTGTATGAAAAGGATGATTTTGAATAAAAACATTCATCCAACTCCCTCCTGCCCCTAGACGCAAGTCAGGAGCTCCCCAGACTATCCTAGGAATACGAGCTAACTGAATTGCACCTGCACACATTAAACACGGTTCCAAAGTACAATAAAGAACAGTATGCGCCAAACGCCAATTATCCACAGCATCGGCAGCCATCCCTATACATAAAATTTCAGCATGAGCTGTTGGATCTTTTAACCGCTCTACAGTATTATGCGCACGAGCAATTATTTTATTTTCTTTAACAATCACACAACCCACAGGAATTTCACCTTCGTTATAAGCCTTATGAGCCTCTTTCAAAGCTTGATTCATAAAAAATATATCTTTGTTTTCATCTACACACATTGTACTAAACAGCCTTAAATAACATTTTCCATTCGAGGATAAAAAAAATTACAATAACTAAGAAATCAATAAAAACCTTTTATAAAGCCATCTGAACCAGATAAACAACCTTGGATTTTTGCTTGCTGATAAAAAAACAACCTACCTTTACCAAAAGGTGTACATTAACCATGTGCTCAAGTATAATTAACTTTGCGGTAATTATTTTAAGGAGACATCCAATGTCTTTGGATAAAGGAACTAAAGAAGAAATCACTAAGAAGTTTCAACTTCATGAGAAAGATACAGGATCAGCTGATGTTCAAATCGCCATTCTAACTGAACATATCGCAGAATTAAAAGAACATCTTAAAAGATCTCCTAAAGATCAAAATTCTCGTTTGGCTCTTCTCAAGCTCGTTGGCCAAAGAAGAAAACTTCTAGAATATTTGAATTCTACGGACACAGAAAGATATAAAAATTTAATCACTCGCTTAAATTTACGTAAATAATTTTATTTTTCCCCAGACTACTGAGTAGGAGCCCTTCATGACCTTTGCAATTATCTCTATTACTCTTGAAAAGGGTAAAACATTAGTATTTGAAACAGGGAAAATCGCCCGTCAAACGAATGGTGCTGTTCTTGTTCGTTCAGAGGAAACTTGTGTCTTCACAAGCGTCTGCTCGGCAGACTTGAATGAAGCCATGGATTTTCTTCCCTTTCGAGTAGATTATCAAGAAAAATTTTCTTCTATAGGGAAAACTTTAGGCGGATTTATAAAACGAGAAGGACGTCCTACTGAAAAAGAAATTTTAATTTCTCGTTTTATTGACCGTTCTCTACGCCCCTCTATGCCCCCTCGACTTATGCAAGATATTCAAGTATTATCTTATGTCTGGTCATATGATGGGCAAACTTTACCTGATCCCCTAGCAATTTGTGGAGCTTCAGCGGCTTTTGCTATTTCTGATATACCTCAAAATAATATTGTTGCCGGTGTGCGCGTTGGTTGGATCAATAATCGTTGGATCATTAATCCCACAAAAACAGAAAGCGCAGCTTCTACCTTAGATCTTATAATCGCAGGAACAGAGACCGCCATTTTAATGATTGAAGGTCATTGCAACTTCTTTACTGAAGAACAAATTTTAGAAGCTATAGAATTCGGTCACCAATACATTATCACTATTTGTCAAAAATTAAAGAGTTGGCAAGGAGAAATAGGAAAACCTAAAAACTTCACTTCTGTTTCTCCCTTTCCCAAAGAAGTTTTATCAGCCGTAGAAGAATGTGTCCAAGACAAATTTACTACACTTTTTAATATTACAGAGAAAAAAAGTCATGAGGTAGCTTCACAACAACTTGAAAAAGAGGTTTTAGAGAAATTAGAAAGTGACAATGAACTTTTCTCATCGTTCAACATTAAATCCGCATACAAGACTTTAAAATCTAATGCGATGCGCAAGCTCATCCGCGAACGTCAGATGCGTGTAGATGGACGTTCAATAAGAACAATTCGTCCCATCACTATTGAAGATGCTTTTCTACCTCGCACTCATGGAAGTTGTCTCTTTACTCGAGGAGAAACACAAGCTTTAGCGGTATGCACTCTAGGCAGTGAGGCTATGGCCCAGCGTTATGAAGATTTGAATGGCGAAGGGCTTTCTAGATTTTATTTACAGTATTTCTTTCCTCCTTTTTCTGTAGGAGAAGTCGGGAGAATTGGTTCTCCGGGAAGACGAGAAATCGGTCATGGAAAACTTGCTGAAAAAGCTTTAAGTTATGTATTACCTGACATTACAGCGTTTCCCTATACTATTCGCATAGAATCTAGTATTATAGAATCCAATGGCTCTTCTTCTATGGCTTCGATTTGTGGAGGTTGCCTTGCTCTTATGGATGCAGGTGTTCCCATCAAAGCTCCTGTTGCAGGAATCGCTATGGGATTAATTCTTGACGATCAAGGTGCGATTATTCTTTCCGATATTTCTGGTCTAGAAGATTACCTTGGAGACATGGATTTTAAGATCGCAGGAAGTATGGAAGGCATTACAGCATTCCAAATGGATATCAAGGTAGAAGGAATTACTTCTAGCATTATGCAAATAGCTTTAGCTCAGGCAAAGCAAGGACGTCAAGAAATCTTACAGGCAATGCGAAAGACTCTTGCTATTCCCAAACCCCATCTTTCACAATATGCCCCCCGTATTGAAACTATGCAAATTAAACCAACAAAAATTGCTGCCGTCATTGGTCCTGGGGGGAAACAGATACGCCAGATCATTGAAGAGACTGGTGTACAAATCGATATTAACGATTTAGGAGTTGTTAGTATTTCAGCATCTTCAGCATCGGCCATCAACAAAGCCAAAGAAATTATCGAAGGTTTAGTTGGGGAAGTTGAAGTTGGTAAAATCTACCGTGGTCGCGTTACCTCTGTAGTCCCGTTTGGAGCTTTTGTAGAAATCCTTCCCGGAAAAGAAGGGCTTTGCCATATCTCTGAATTCTCCAGACAACGAGTAGAAGACATCAATGATGTCGTCAAAGAGGGGACTATGATTGATGTGAAGCTACTCAGCATCAATGAAAAAGGTCAATTCAAGTTAAGCCATAAAGCTACTTTTACAGAAAGTAAAAATAATTTTTAAATAAAATTATCTTTTTAAGAATAAAAGCTAGTTTCTAACAGTAGAAATTAGCTTTTTTTTTTGCATAACATCGTTCAATCCGAACTACGTTGTGTCATGTTAAGCCCCAATCCAGAATTCTTCAATGAGTCTTCTTGTGGTGGGGGTGGAGGAGGGAGATCATCAGAAGACTTCTTAAACAGCATACCTTCTTCTTTAAGGCGGGCTCTTTTCTTTTCAGGATCCCAAGAATGGTCCATGATTTCTTTCACATCCTTAGCATCTAGAGTTTCAAATTCGATAAGCATTTGCGTCATAAGTTCTACTTCTTGACGATGGTCTTGAATGACTCCTAAAGCCCTTTGATAAGCAGCATCTAAAAGAGCACGAAGTTCGGCGTCTATAGTTTTTGCTGTTTCTTCTGAATAATTTTTTTCATGATAAATGCCATAGCCTGTGGATCCATCAGAACGTTCGTTATAGGTAACCTTACCTAACTGCTCACTCATTCCCCATTCGCATATCATGCTACGTACTAATTTGGTAGCTTGAGCAATATCTTGCTGAGCCCCACTAGAAATGTCTCCGAGAAAGATCTCCTCTGCAGCACGACCTCCCATAAGAACAGCAAGCTGATCATAAAGTTCTTTCTTCCAATAACTGAGTTTGTTTTTTTCTGGAAGAAAATGTGTAGCTCCTAAAGATAGTCCTCTAGGGATGATTGTAACCTTATCTACAGGATCGCTATGTTGGACACACAAACCCACTACAGCGTGGCCAGATTCATGATACGCTGTAGTTTTACGCTCCTCAGCATCCATTTCTAAACTTCTACGTTCTTTACCATAAAGAACCTTATCACGTGCTTCGGCGACATCTACAGCAGTAACCGCAGTACGATCCCTACGTGCTGACAATAATGCTGCCTCATTCAATAAGTTTTCTAAATCAGCTCCTGAAGCACCTGGAGTACTACGAGCCACTGCCATAAGATCAACAGTTGGATCGAGCTTAATCCTCTCAGCATGCACCATAAGAATCTCAAAGCGACCTTTAATATCAGGAAGATTCATAACAACACGACGATCAAAACGTCCGGGACGTAATAACGCTTTATCTAAAACATCGGGACGATTTGTAGCAGCCATAAGAATAACACCTTCGTTTGTCCCAAATCCATCCATCTCAACAAGCAGCTGATTAAGAGTTTGTTCTCGTTCATCGTGACCACCACCAATACCTGCGCCACGATGACGTCCTACAGCGTCAATTTCATCAATAAAGATAATGCAGGGAGCATTTCTCTTTGCCTGTTCAAACATATCACGAATACGGCTTGCTCCTACACCAACAAACATCTCAACAAAATCCGAACCTGCTATAGAGAAAAAGGGTCGGTCGGCTTCTCCAGAAACTGCCTTTGCAATTAGGGTTTTCCCTGTACCTGGAGGCCCGATTAGCAATACACCCTTGGGAATTCTTCCCCCTAAGCTTGTAAACTTATTTGGATTCTTCAAAAATTCTACGATTTCAATAAGTTCTTCCTTAGCCTCTTCAATGCCAGCAACATTGGCAAAAGTAACTTTATTTTGACCTTTCATCAATAGCCGAGCTGGAGACTTACCAAAAGCCATTGCTGAACCATTCATTCCTCGTACCTGACGAGAAAAGACAAGATAAACAAAAATAAGGACTAAAATAATGGGAAGAAAGGTAAATAAATACCCAAGATAATGAGGGGAAGGTTCCTGACTTTTAAAGGTTTTCTCTAAAACCAAATTACGCGGTTGGTCAGGAGCCTTAAAAATTAAAGACCGGTTAGAATTGAAAGCAGCCCATTCTTCTTTAGCACCTGCAAACCAATGGCCAAAGATTTCAAAGTCTTGTTTCTCTAGTGCCCGTGAAGAGAGTTCTTGATTATTAAAATACCATACAGCTTGATTCAATTCCCCACGGAGCTTTTCTAACTGTGCTTGGTTAAGAATGAGGTCTTCCACTAACTTAGTATACTTAGTACGCTCTTCTCGATAAAGGCGTACGGAGCGTAACTGAGCAAAGCGCTCGCTATTATCAGATAAAACTAATGAAGAGGAAATCTCTTGTAACCTAGAGAGTATTTGTCCATAGAGGGTATAGGCTTCTTCAGAAGCGATGTCTTGAGTTAAAGAAACCTCTACCTGTTGATATAAATCTTTAAGTTCTCGTTTCAGAGTTTCAGAACCAATGCCTAAAGCTGGAGAAAGATATTTCCCTATTAACTCATATAAATCCGAACCATATGTGCGAATTCCTTCTTTAGATCGTGATAACATCTGATAACGTTCTTCTAAAGAATGTAAATTGATCAACTGCGTGTTTGTTGGTCCCGTAATAATTAAAGGCTCCAATGTAGACCCGGCGCCCTCAGTACGATACGCAATTGTATATCCCTGTTCGGGAATTGGAGAACCTGAAATTGCTGCAAACCACAGAACAGAGCTCGTAACCTCTTTACCTAAATTAGCTAAGATTTTTTCTGCTTCCTGAATATCAAAATCCAGTTGATGTCCATGATCTATCAGTTCTAAATAACGATAGCGTAGCTGACCTTCTGCTGTTTGTGATTCACGAAAACGTCCACCAAATGAAACTAAATTGTCATTTAATGCTGTCTTTCGACTCTCTTCAGGGACGATTAGGCGTAAATTAACTAGATGTTCTACTTGATGACTAAAACCTACCTTAGCCTTTTTACCCATTAAGAAATTTTGAACGGCAATGACACCAAAAATCACACCAAATAGAAGAAAAAAAAAGACTGTGGGAAAATTTTTTTTTGATTCCGGTTTCATTTTTTTATCTTTCGACATAAACTTCACATCTACGCTAATCAATCAGACAGGTAATTATTAAAATATAACATATTTTTATTATTTTGTTTTTAAAAAAAGAAAATTAAACATACATCAAAATAAAAAAACATGAAAAGCCACTAACACAATGACCTAAGGTTCCTCAAACTCTTTCATTCCATCGAGAACATAATGAGTATATACTTTCTACTCTATCATTACCACTCTAGGTTTTACGATAACTGCTTTATTTCGCATACGCAAAGATGCCGAAGAACCACAAGAAAGATGATCATAAATCATTTGCAAAAAATGCCTTGAAACAATCACTCCGGCCTTATAAAAAAAATTTTTCAGCATCCATTTTGCTAAAAAAATTTGTGATATCAAATCTTCAGGAAATTGAAAAACCCATTGACCACTTTCATAAACTATTGCAGACCAAAAAGGTTCTGCCTGTTTCTCCATATAATCCGCTAATTCTTTAGACTCTTCTGCCAAAGTATGTAATGGAGCAGTAATATTCTTGCCAAAGACCTCTTCAATCCAAGGAAAAAGTTTTTTCCGCATGCGTGCTCGCAAATAACGTTCATCTTCATTTGTAGTATCTTGTATATAAGAAATCCCAGCAATATGCAAAGCGTGAACTAACACACTCTTTGGTAGGTGCAATAGAGGCCGAAACAACAAAACCTCCTGAAAGGATGAAGTCTCTGTCATACCTTTAAGATTACTCAAATGCGCGCCTTCTAATAGACGCTTTAACACGGTTTCTGCTTGATCATTAGCATGATGACCGAGAAAAATTCCCCCAAAGCGTTCTTGGCGAGCAAGCTTACAAAGAAAGGCATACCGCTGTTTACGTGCGGAATTCTCCCTATGGATATCTTTTTCTGTAGGAGTTAAACTACTCAAAACAAAAGGGACCTCCTCTCGCAAGCATAGTGCCTCTAAATTTTTAGCTTCAATAGCAGATGTTGACCGCCAACTGTGATCTACATGAACAGCGGTAAACGTAATCCCACGCTCCTTAAGTAAATAAAGAAGAAAAAGAGAATCACTCCCGCCTGATAAAGCAAGTAAGTAATTTTTTTTTATATCCAAAGAAGAAAAAAAAAGCTTCAATCGCTTATCATCATAAAGTAAACAAGAAGCTAACATAATTTAACAGATATCCATATTACAAAAAATAAGATTGTTAGAGATTTTGTAGGCCAAGCCGTTGTTGTCACCATTCTTTTTGTAATCTCCAAGAAACTTTAATCCCAGGTAAGCTATGCCTATTTTATGGAAAGTTCTAATTTTCCGTTATTTAAAAACAATAGCTTTTTGTGCCCTAGGTTTGATCTGTATTTCCATTATCAGCTCCTTACAAGAAATTGTTGCCTATATTGCCAAAGATGTCCCACCGCCTACGATTCTACGTTTAACAGCTTATCAGATTCCTTACCTTCTTCCTTTTATTCTTCCTATTGCCTGCTTTGTCTCTGCTTTTACTTTATTTAGAGGACTCTCAGACAATAACCAAATGACTTTCCTCCGTGCTTCTGGAGCTTCTCAAAGAATCATTATATTTCCTGTCCTAATCATTTCCGGAGCGATCTGTTGTTTAAATTTCTATACATGTTCAGAGCTTGCCTCTATCTGCCGCTACCAAACCTGCAAAGAAATTGCCAATATGGCTATGACTTCTCCGGCTCTTCTTCTTCAAACGCTTCAAAAGAAGGAGAATAATCGCATCTTCATTGCGGTAGATTATTGTGGTAAAAGCAAATTTGATAATGTCATTATTGCACTAAAAAGAAATCAAGAAATCTCCGACATAGGAATTATTAAAACCATCGTTCCCAATATAGCTAAAGATACTGTACAAGCTAAGAACATTGTGTTTATTTCAAAACTTCCTCCTAACCTAGCTGAACATTCTTCTTCTACAAATGAGTTTTATATTGAAACTCTTGATGAATTGCTTATTCCTAAGGTAACCTCAACACTATTCGCAGGTAAATCTTATATGAAAACACGAACAGATTACCTTCCCTGGAAACAATTGATTAAACAATCGCTAAACCATGCCCACCTACCTGAAACCTTACGTAGGATAGCTATAGGACTTCTATGCATCACCCTGACCTACGTAGGTATAGTTCTAGGAATTCACAAACCAAGATTCCGTAAATCCATAGCTTTATACTGTATTTTTCCGGTTTTAGATCTTGTTTTACTGATCGTGGGGAAGAATATAAAAACCTTACCCTTAGCTCTTATGCTATTTGTTATCCCTCAGTTAGTTTCTTGGGTGGTTTTTACCTATCGAGCCTATCGAGAAAATCGAGGGTACGTATAAATTATGATGATTTGGAAACGCCATTTACTCACTAAGTTTTGGGTTGCCCTCACTTCTCTTATCTTATTAGCCTTTCTATTCTATGCCTCTATACATTATTCTCTACATGCAATAAAAGGAAATACAACGTCTTTTATTTCTATAGTTTCGCTGAAGTTTTCCATACTGTATTATTCAGCACAAATTATATTGAAAGCGGAATTCTTAATTCCTCAGCTTATTGCTGTAGCAACAACGTTAACTCTCTTTTCCATGCAAAATAAGAGAGAAATACTTCTATTACAGGCCTCTGGTCTTTCTTTAAAATCTTTAACACGACCTCTGATTACTTCAGGATTCTTTATTACTCTCGTACTCTATGCGAATTTTCAATGGTTATACCCAATGTGTGAGAGAATCTCTATTACTAAAGAGCAAATGGACCGAGGTGTACGTAAACAAGAAGCCAAAGTGCCTGCTCTATATCTCAAAGATCAAACTGTCTTACTGTATTCTTCGATTGAACAGAAGACTTTTACACTGAATAGTGTATTTTGGATTAGAGATCCGACCACCATCTATACTATAGAAAAACTAGCTTTCACTACTCCCTCCTTACCTATTGGTTTGAATGTAGTAGAATTTTCCACGAATGATTTAGGGCAAGTCGAGCTTAAGGAATTTTTCGATATGAAAGAATTCCCCGATATTGAATTTAGTTTTTATGATAACCCTTTTTCTAAATTTTTCTCTGCGGGAAACAAAAACCGTCTTTCAGAATTCTGCCGAGCTATTCCTTGGAATGCTACAGGTATAGGATTAAATACAAAAGTACCGCAGCGTATTTTACCTCTTCTTTCACAATTCTATTACTTATTAATTTCGCCATTTGCCTGTATGGCTGCGATTATTCTTGCTGCTTACCTTTCTTTAAGATTCACGAGAACCCCAACAATCACACTAGCCTATTTGATTCCTTTAGGTACCATAAATATTTTCTTTGTTTTCTTAAAAGCCGGTATTGTTTTGTCAAATAGTAGTGTTCTTCCTACTCTACCTGTGATGATTTTTCCTTTAATCATTCTGATTACATTTACAAGTTATGCTTATACGAAGCTTCAATAAACTCATTAAGATAGCCTACGAACTTCCAACTTTCAATGTCGTGATTAAAAAAAGCTTTGATTGTAGAGAGGTTGTGGCGGTTTTTTTTTAGGCAATTTAAAAATTTGCTAAAAATCTCTATATGCGAAGCAAAAATTAATCGATCCCTAGCGACTAAAGTAGGAGCAAGAATCTTTGTAAGAAGTAATTTCAAACTATGCTCATCCCAAGGATTGTCTCTCGAAAAAAAGGCAAAACCTGCTACGAATACTGAAGCATAGTCCAAACCATCTTTAGAAATTACCATGAGAGTGCTAGGATTGATGATTTCTATGCATTTAAAAACAAGCAGATAGGAAATAAGATGAAGAAGTAAAAATTTATCATTTTTAAATAAAATCTTCTTCTTAGCAAAAAACACATCTTTAAGTACGTGTAAGCTGTCTTCCAAAAACGAATATATGGCTTCTTTTAGTCCTTTCGAAAGAAAAAATGAAGAGGTTGTCAAAGGTTTATGAAATTCTTCTTTTAAGACGGAGAAAAATGTAGCAAAAGTTTCAATATCCCCATGGATAGTTTCGATATTGTTAAGAAGCTCTTCAGGTTCAGGAAAAGAAACAATATAAGCAAAAGAAGTATCCTCCTTTTGTTCTATGACTTCCTCCAAAAGACGACTCCGTGCTTTTTCTTTTCTTGATATACGATTTTGTATATTCAAAATTAAAGAAATTTCACCACGCCCTGCTTTACCATGAAGAAAACCCAAAAACTCTTCATTACAATTTGCATAAAGTATAGAACTCTGAGAAACGGGGCTTGGAGAACGTATAATATCTATGGTCTGTTCTCCACGCTTTAATGTACCTTCTAAGCTGGGGAGTATTCCTAAAATCATAGGATCGAATACTCTAGATTCAGATTCTAAGATTCTATCAATAGCTTTGAAAACAGGACCATTGGGATATTGAGCAAACAAACGGTGAAGCTCATCGTAAGTATCTGTAATGTATTGTCCGGAAGAAAGAGGTTTCTTTTCCTCGTCTAGACATAGCTTTGTGTGGATATGAAAGTAAAGATAATGTGCAACTTCTTCAAAAACGAGTCTATTTTCAAAAATCCCTACACTTAAAGCTAAGGCAAGAAGTTCTGCCTGTTTTTGTTCTTGCGAAGTTGTGTAAGCTCGATTATTTAAGACTTGCCAGGTCTCTCTTAAAAACAACAGAAAATCATTAAAGTAGAGAAGATTATTCTTTTTAGGGTTAGTATAAACAACATTTGCTTCGTACCTTGAAAAGAACAATGCCATCACAGCATTGTGGACCTTTAATACTGCTTCTATATCCAATTGGCTTAAAGCATGCTGATAGAAAAGCCTCAGAGACATGTCGTTGTTAAAAATAAGAAAAGAGGCTGTATTTTTAATTTCATTACTATTCCAAAGCAGAGTTTTTGTTAGAGGATCCCCTTCATGGACAGTTTCGTGTAACTTATTTTGCTTACAAATAATCTGCGCTAGCGTATCGCTATAAAATCGTTTGTTTTCCTCATCCAACATGTAAAAAAGTTCATAAGAACGATCTTTCTTTACTTCAACGAGGTTATTTAAAAAGTGCTCTGGTTCTTCAAGACCATCAAATTCTTTTTGTTCCTCCTCTTTGGAATAAACAAAAGTCTTTTGATGTAAATTGGTTAGAACCTTACTATAAGCTTTATTGACTTGGGAATATTCCTCAGCTAGCGAATAATAAAGATTACTTTCATGATTTTCTAAAAAAGAGAAGACATTCTGTACTCCAGCAATAAGAAAATCTGATTCTCGTAGAACCTTATCTGCTTGATTTTTAGAAGAAAAACTCATTGTATATAAATATTCCTCGACATTCTTTAAAGCTTCTTTCATCTCTAAAATAGGCCTAGCATCCCTATGTATCTTTAGATACGCAGGATTATCAAGATCAAGATAGACGTCATTAGAAGAACCAAAAGAAATTTTTTTCAATTTCTCTAAATTTTCTAATGCCTGCTCAAAATTATGGCGAGGCCTTGTCATTTCTCCCCCTTTCCTAGAAGGAATCAAAAAAATAGAACATTTTATTAGATTGTTTTTCTAATTTATTAAAAAAACTAATTAGTTATCAATTATTTTCTAATAACAAATAAAACTTAAACAACACTTAACAAAAAAAATAAATATGCAAACTACATAAAAACAATAATTAACAACAACTAGCTAGTTAATTATAAAAAAAGACGGAAGAAGAGGGATTCGAACCCCCGGACCCTTTCAGGTCTCCTGTTTTCAAGACAGGTGCATTAAACCGCTCTGCCATTCTTCCTTAAGAGAATTGTTGCAAAAATTTTATATCATTTTCACTAAAAAGACGGATATCGGGAATTCTATGTTTTAGCATGGCTAATCTTTCAATTCCCATGCCCATAGCATACCCTGAATAAACTTCAGAATCAATATTTCCGTTACGCAAAACTTGAGGATGGACCATACCTGCTCCAGCGACTTCTAACCATCCCGTATGTTTACAAAGAGAACAACCCGTTCCATGACATTCACAAGAAACATCAACTTCGATACCAGGCTCAACAAAGGGAAAATAACTGTGTCTTAAGCGTAGTTCTACTTTTCTTTTAAAGAAGGTATGGTAAAAAGCTGTCAAGGTTGCTGTCAAATCAGACAAAGTTACATGACGATCAATATAAAAAGCCTCAACCTGATGAAAGATCACGTGTGAACGTGCAGATATGTCTTCATTTCGAAAACATACACCTGGGGCAACAATTTTTATTGGTGGTTTTTGTTTTTTAATCTCGTGAACTTGCACATTAGAAGTATGAGTCCTTAATACTGTATTTGGATCTAGGTAAAATGTATCATGCATTTGCCTAGCAGGGTGATCTTCAGTAAAATTAAGGAAAGTGAAATTGTTCTCTTCGCATTCAATATTAGGTGCTTCTCGAACAGAAAACCCCAAATGGACGAATATGTCTACAATATCGTCTAGAAGTTTTTTTATAATATGCCTACCCCCGACCCATTGGGGCTCTCCAGGGAGGGTGACATCTATTCTTTCTTGAAAAAAGTCTATAGCTTCTTCTGAAGAGAGAATCTCCTGATTTTTTTTTTCAATAAGATTTGTTATGTAAGTTTTACAAGTATTTATACAAGCGCCCAATTCAGGTTTGTCTTCCTGATTCGAACAGTCTTTTAACTGTTCTGTAAAGCTACGAAAAACACCTTTTTTCCCTAAATACCGCACTTTAAGATCGGCGAGTTCTTTAGAAGAGTGTACTTGATTCAGCTCATTACAAAAGTGCTGTTTTGTAATTTCAAGTTCCTCTTTAATATTCATAGGAAACCTTGTCCCTATACTGCGGCTTGCAAGGCCATTTTAGCTTGAGCTGCAATTTCTCCAAAAGATTCTGGGTTATGAATAGCCATCTCTGAAAGCATTTTTCTGTTTAGAGAAATCCCGAGAAGTTTTAAGCCATTGACTAAACGACTATAAGATAAACCATGAATTCTTGAAGCCACATTAAGACGCATTATCCATAGGCTTCGAAAATCTCCTTTACGATCTTTTCTATGCATATAATTAAATGCCATAGCTCTCATCACGCAAGAGTGACTTTGCCGAATATGTCCTTTTCTATCCCCCCAAAAACCTTTAGCTTGTTTTAATATACGCTTACGACGGCGTCTAGAAGCTACTGAACCTGTTGTTCTCACCACGATTAAAATTCCTTATTGTTAGACAAACATCATGCGCTTATACATACCTACCTGACCTTGATCTACTAAAGGTTGCTTCGATAAGTTACGTTTTTGCTGTGAAGACTTTTTCGACAATTTATGTCTCTTCCCTGGACGATTTCTTTTTAACTGGCCTGAACCCGTCAATTTAAAACGTGCGGCCACAGATTTATTGCTTTTCATCTTGGGCATAAGACTTTTCCTGTTTTTTCTTTGTTTTTACTGTTCCTGGAGCAACTACACAAATTAAAGAACGGCCGGCTAATTTAGGCTCTGCTTCGATAAAACCGATATCTTCCAAACTTTGACTCATTTTTTGAACAATTTTAAAACCATGTTCTGGATAAGCTAATTCTCGACCTCGGAATATACATGTGATTTTTACTTTATTTCCCTTTTCAATAAAAGAACGCGCTTGCTTTAGTTTAGTTAAAAAGTCATTGTCATCAATGTTTGGCTTAAGTTTTACCTCTTTAACACGCACCTGGTGTTGTGCTTTTTTACTATCCTTTTCCTTTTTTGTTAAATCATAGCGGTATTTACCATAATCCATGACCTTACACACAGGAGGCTCGCTATTTGAAGCGACTTCCACTAAATCCAGACCGGCTTCTTTTGCCAATTCAAAAGCATCTTTAATACTGAGTATCCCTAATTGCTCACCATCGGAACCAATCAAACGGACTTTAGAAGCTCGTATTTGCCTATTGATTTTGAAATTTAATGCCACACTCTATCCCGATTTCTCTTTAACACGATCACCGTAATCACAGGCCACTATTTCTCCCAGAGAAGGAACATTAACCATCTTCTACCTATCTAGACAAGAGGAACGTTATCTTAGGGTATTGTAAAAAGAAAAGCAACGGAAATCCCCCTCTTTGAAGACAACTCTAGATTCTGCGGTAAATTAAAAAAAATCTCAGAATAACAAAACTTTTTCCTTTTTTTTAGCAAGAAATAAGCCGTCAGTCTCAAAAAAATATGTTTTTTTGAATTAAGAATTTTTTGTTGCAATTAAAACTTTCTAATAGATACTCTTATTTTCTCTTCATAACTATCTAGTTAAGGACCTCCTTAGCAGCTGAATTGGTATCTTTAATTACTTTTTAGGTGTTCATCATGGTTACACCGACTCCTGAAAAATCTTTAGGGTCCTATGTTTCGCTTTCACGAGCATTGCCGCAACAAAAAATGCGAGAAATTATACTGCAGATGCTCTATGCCTTAGATATGGCTCCTTCAACAGAAGACAATTTAGTGCATCTGTTAATGACAGAGGCTGCTGTAGCTCAAAAACATGTTCTTGCTGCTTTAAATTATGCAAAACAAATTTTAGAAAAAGCGCCTCAATTGGATCTACTTATTCGTAGTGTTATTAAAAGCAAGTCTTTTGAAAAACTTAACTTGATGGAAAAAAATATTTTACAACTTACTCTATTTGAATATTTTTACGGTCAACCTATCCAAGCTGCGATTCTAATTGCAGAAGCTATTCGTCTGATTAAAAAATTTAGTTATTTAGAAGCTTGTCCGTTTATTCACGCAGTTTTAAATGATATCTTTAATCTACCCAAACCTACCCTGTATATTGACAGCTCCTTAATTTGCTGCCCAGCTAATTAATATTTGAGAGATTCTCAAAAGTGAAAGAACTTTCTACCCTACATTTTCCTTTTTCTGTCCGCCGCAGTGTTTGGCTAAATAAGTACTCTACATTTCGCATCGGAGGGCCGGCAAATTATTTTAAAGCGGTGTATTCTGTTGATGAAGCATGTGAGGTGATTCGTTTTTTAAATCTTATAGACTACCCATTTATCATCCTAGGCAAAGGATCAAATTGTCTATTTGATGATCGGGGATTCGATGGTTTTGTTCTTTATAATGCAATCCACGGTAAAGAATTCCTGTCTGATAATTATGTTAAAGCTTATTCCGGACTTTCTTTTTCTGCTTTAGGTAAATCTACCATTTGCCATGGGTATTCTGGATTAGAGTTTGCCATAGGAATTCCTGGTTCTGTTGGAGGCGCTATATTTATGAATGCTGGCACTCTAAAACACGAGGTAGCTTCTGTGGTTAAGCATGTAGAAACGATTAATGCTCAAGGAGAAATTCAATCTTACACGTCGGATAAGCTAGAATTTAGCTATCGATCGTCACGTTTTCATAGCAATCGAGAGTTTATTTTATCAGCAACTTTTGAGCTTTCTAAAGACCCCTCTGCTTTCTATCAATCCAAATGTTCTCTTCAACATCGCTTATCAACTCAGCCTTATACACAGTTTTCAGCAGGCTGTATTTTTCGTAATCCCCAAGGAATTTCTGCAGGAAAACTTATTGACGAAGCGGGGTTGAAGGGATTGAGTGTAGGAGGTGCACAGGTATCTCAACTGCACGGCAATTTTATTGTAAATACCGGAAGAGCGACTGCACAAGAAGTTATAGAGTTGATACAGGTCATTCAATCTACTTTAAAAACTCGTGGCATAGATCTCAAAAAAGAAATTCGTATTATTCCTTATCGTTTGCCTTCCTAACCCACCATCTTTTTAAGAGATTGAAATACAAATAAATGCGGTGCTTTATTTCGGTTCATAACATAAAATAAGCTCACTTGCCAAAATGCTGGGTCTAGGCGTTCTGCTAAGAATTTAAGAGTTACAGTTTCTTTTTCTCCTTCTTCATGTCCAGGATAACTCACAACAGTAATCAAACCTTGGAGTGCAACTAAGTTGAAGGCACGTTCTAAACTTGCTTTTGTTGTTGTTTCTAAGGTTGTGATTGCTTTATTTCCTTTAGGAAGATAACCGAGATTGTAATGTATGAGCTTTGCTCCCTGTTCTGAAATCTTTTCATGAGAGGTTTTTTTTAATTCGATAATTGCCCTCTCTTTATGCGAAAGACATTTTTGAAAAAGCGCCGAAGCATTTTCTAAGGCTTTCTTTTGGAGGTCATAGGCAACGAGTTTACCTGCCCCTTGGAGTAGCTGTGCTAAAACCACACTATCTTTACCATTGCCGCAGGTAGCATCAATAACGATATCTCCAGGAACTATAATTTCACGAAAAATCTGATGAGATAGATGTACCATATTCCCAGTGAATAAAGTTGGTCGTTTAAACATGAACAAGCCTATTGCCAAGATACTATCTTCTAGATACCATAGTGCCAGATTTGGGGTATTAGCTCAGTTGGTTAGAGCGTCACGTTGACATCGTGAAGGTCAGCTGTTCAAGTCAGCTATATCCCAGTTTCTTTACAAATTCTGTGTAAAAAATTTCTTCTCCTTTTTCTCTCCAGAGTTTTTCAAACCACGACTCTCCATAATTCCCTATTATCTTTTGATAATGTGGTGTTTTTATTACTGGCATTAGATTAATTTTTATAACTTCTATGGCTTCTTCTAAGTAACCTCTATGATCTGTGGCCAACGCGAGTACTGCGGAGTCTTGTAAAACCCTAAAAATTTCCTGTACAAATGCGGGTTGAAAAAGGCGGTGTTTGTGATGACGAGACTTTGGCCAAGGGTCTGGAAAATTTACAACAATATGTTCTAAGGCTGTAGAAGGAACGTAATAACGAAAAAAAGTTTGTGCTGTTCCACAAACAATTCTTAAGTTATGGATATGATAATTGGTCATCTTTGACCAAATTTTTCTTACTCTATCAAAACGCTGCTCCACTGCTATCCAATGTGTTTCAGGATTTTGTTTTGCTTGAGCCACGACCCAATCACCATTTCCTGAGCACAGTTCACATGCTATAGAAACATTGTTCCCCAAAAATTTTCGCCAACAGTTTGCAGAGAACAGTTCATGTTCAAAATAATAATTAGGAACATAGAGAATGCCGTCTTGTATACAAGGACGACGTTCTTGCCACAAAAAAGGCGCTTTTAAATGTCTCGGTTTCATAAGAGGAAAACAACATTTTCAATACTATTGAGAAATGATAAAAACTCTGGCTGTTTTCTCTAAAGACTTTCTTATGAGAAAATTGAAGAAAAATCCTCCATCAAGTAGATTCTACCCATATAAAGCCGTTACCAGCTTAGGTTTCCTGATGTCTGATACTCAATAACTCGTGTTTCAAAAAAATTCTTTTCTTTATTCAGATCTATAGTCTCACTCATCCATGGAAAAGGGTTTTTCGCATGATATATAGGTTTTAGACCAATTCTTTCCAAACGACGGTCTGCAATGTGACGGACATAATCTATAAACATTGAGGATTTTAACCCCAAAATACCACGAGGGAGACAGTCCTTAGCGTATTCAATTTCGAGTTCTACGGACTCTTTAATAAGAGCGACAATTTCTTCCTGCAATTCTTTAGTCCATAGATCGGGGTTTTCTTCTTTGATACCATTGATAAGATCTATCCCAAAATTTAAATGAATGGTTTCGTCTCTCAGGATGTATTGGTATTGCTCCCCTATTCCGGTCATTTTATTCTGACGATGAAACGAAAGGATCATGACAAAACCGCTATAGAAGAAGATTCCTTCCATAATGATATAATACCCAACGAGATTCTTAATAAATTGTCTAAGACCTTCCAAAGATTCTGTGGAAAAGTTAGGTTCCAGTACATCTACAGTCAAAGTCATTTGAAAATCATCTTTAGCTTTGATAGAAGCCCGTTCATTATAAGCATTAAAGATTTCTCCTTCATCTAATCCTAGGGATTCACAAATATAAAGAAACGTATGGGTGTGAACGGCCTCTTCGAAAGCTTGACGAAGAAGATACTGCCTGGCCTCAGGGTTGGTAATATGTTTAAAAATAGCTAGAACAATATTATTGCCTACGAGACTTTCTGCTGTGCTAAAAAACCCTAGATTTAACAAAATGACTCTACGTTCATCTTCTGATAACTGGTCGGATTTCCATAATTCGATATCCTTAGCCATAGGGACTTCTGTAGGCATCCAATTATTCGCACAACCATTAAGATAATGCTCCCAAGCCCATTGATATTTAATTGGGACAAGTTGATTTACGTCTACCTGATTGCAGTTTACAAGACCTTTGCTATTTAATTGTACACGTTTAAGTCTTCCATCTAAAAGATCTGCTTCCATTGTGTATCCTTCTCTTTTTTATTGACAAGATTCGCAACCAGTTTCTATCGAACAAACAGAAGGTTTTGCTGTTCTTTCCACTACAATACCTGTAGAGGCAGATTTACTTTTCATCCAACGAGGTTGGATCCCCCGCTTATTAATATCCGTAAAAGATTTTTCGACAGATGTTGCTGCTGAAGATCTTAGATAATATGTTGTTTTCAATCCTTTTTTCCAAGCAGTTAAATACATATTGGAGAGTTTTTTCCCATTAGGTTCAGCCAGATATAAGTTTAAAGCAATTCCCATATCTATCCATTTCTGCCTTCGAGATGCACATTCTATGATCCATTCAGGTTCTATCTCGAATGCTGTAGGAAAAAGCTTTTTTAAAGCGTCAGGAATTCTTTCGATTTCCAACAAGGATCCATCAAAATATTTAAGATCATCCAACATATCTTCATCCCATAACCCTAATTCTTTTAGTTTTTTAATTAGGTAGACATTGGGAATGGTAAATTCACCAGAAAGATTAGATTTTACAAATAGATGTTTATAGGTAGGCTCTATGGATTGGGTAACTCCAATAATATTTGAAATTGTTGCTGTGGGAGCAATAGTCATGACATGACTATTTCTCATACCATAAGTACGTATAGACTCGCGTATGGGAGTCCAATCTTTTCTAGATGAAGTGTCTACCAGAACATTTTCCTCGCCTCGAGCTTGTTTAAGAAGCTCTAGAGTATCTATAGGCAGATAACCACGATCCCATTTTGAGCCTTTGTATGAAGAATACGTACCTCGTTCTTTTGCAAGCAAACTCGAAGATAGAATAGCATAATAAGCTACTAACTCTGCACATTCATCAGAAAATTCCACAGCTTTTTGGGATGCATAACTAATATTTAACTTGTAAAGTGCATCTTGAAAGCCCATTATGCTCAGGCCTACCGCTCTATGAGAGAGATTTGCTTGTGAGGCTTCAGGGGTAGGATAGTAGTTTAGATCGATAACATTATCTAAAACACGGACACCTAGAGAAATTGTTTCCCTGAGTTTCTCTTCATTGAGTTTTCCATCTTGAATATGTTCTACTAAATTGACTGCTCCTAAATTGCAGACTGCTGTTTCAGATTCAGAACAATTTAACAGAATTTCGGTACAGAGATTGGAGCAACGTACAACGCCTACGTGATCTTGTTGTGAGCGGATGTTAGAAGGATCTTTAAACGTAATCCAAGGATGACCTGTTTCATAGAGCATGCTTAGCATTTTACGCCATAACACTTCGGCTTCTACTTTCTTATATAAGCGAATTTCTCCTATTTCAGCTTTATGTTCATATTTTTCATAAAGCTTTTCAAATGCTATACCGTAAGCTTCGTGTAATCCTGGAACTTCATCTGGGCTAAAAAGAGTCCACATTCCTTTTTGCTCTAATCTTTTGAAAAATAAATCAGGAATCCAACTTGCAGTGTTAATGTCATGAGCACGTCGACGTTCATCTCCTGTATTTTTACGTAACTCTAAGAAGTCTTCATAATCTAGGTGCCAATTCTCTAAATAGACGCACATGGCTCCTTTACGTTTACCTCCTTGATTTACAGCAATGGCAGTATCGTTTGCCACTTTAATAAAAGGAATAACTCCCTGACTTTTTCCATTAGTACCTTTAATTAAAGCTCCTGTAGCGCGTACATTCGTCCAATCATTACCAATTCCTCCTGCCCATTTAGAAAGCAAGGCATTGTCAGAAATGACTTTATAAATATGAGTAAGATCATCTTTGACAGTGGAAAGATAGCATGAACTTAACTGCGAATGATGCATACCAGAGTTAAACAATGTAGGCGTAGCTGGCGTATAACGGAAAGTAGAAAACAAATGATAGAAAGTAATGGCCCATTGATTTTTGTCTTCTCCTTCGTTCAAAGCCAATCCCATAGCAACACGCATCCAAAAAATCTGTGCTGTTTCTAGACGACGATTTTTGTGCTGATTAAAATAACGATCATAGAGATTTTGAATACCCATGTAAGCAAACTTTAAATCTCTGGATAGATCTAAAGCCTCTGCCAAAACATCAAGGTCGTACTCTTTTAACAAGGGACTTAAGCGATAATGATCACCATTCAAAATGTATTCTTTAAAATATTGTTTATGCTTTTCTTCTAAATTCGGTGTTAGTGCGTTATAACCCAAAGTTTCTTGATAAACAATGTCCATAAGTAAATCTGCAGCAACAAATGCGTAGTCAGGTTCTTTTTCAATATTGGCACGCGCAGCCATAATGCAAGCTATGGAAACTTCAGACTCTTTGATTCCTGAATAAAAATTCACGAATGCCATATCCGTAAGGACTTGGGCATTTGTTGTTTTTGGGAACCGTTTACATGCCCGGACAAAATGTTTGTGTAAATCTGTTTTGGTAAGAGAATACGCGCCACCATCTGCTTTCTGCACATAGTAAGATTCCTCTTCAGAAGAAGAGTCTTCTTTTATATCTTGATCTTGGTGTTTTTGTTCACGCACACGCGCACGTGCTTCTCTATATAAAATATAGTTTTTAGCAACATCATAATATCCAGCAACCATAAGTTGTTTTTCCACGATATCTTGGATTAACTCAATATTCATTCCTTTTTCTGTATCCAAGGAGAGAATATCTTGTACGATCTTCAGAGTGAGTTCATTAATTTCGGAGAGTATTGATGTTGGAGTTATTCCTTCGACTTGGAGAGTCGCTCTAAAAGCCTTTTCTAGGGCTGCGGAAATTTTCATAGGATTAAATTTCACGCAAGTCTTATCTCTGCGAATGATGGAGATACTGCATCGCAAATCCCCACGTTGTTCTTTATGCTGGTCTCTATAAATGATATAATCACGAGCTATATCTTGCAAGCCACAGACATAAAGTTGGCTTTCAACGATATCTTGTATTCTCTCTACAGTAACTACTTGACCTTCTGTAATTTTTGCTAAAACTTCCTTAACTACTTTATGAGTAATCTCGGAAATGGATTTTTCTAAATCTTTGGGCAACGGAGAGTTGTTCTCCAAGCTACGTGTACCCCGAAAAGCAGCTTCCAAAGCCTGAGAAATTCTATCTTGATTAAATGGGACAAACATGCCGTTACGTTTGACAATGGTATAATGCTTTTCTTTAACTTCAACCATAATTCTCCCTAAAAGGCGTTTTAATATTTGATTTTTGTGTTGTTCGTGCAATAGAAAAATGCAAAAAAAACACCACGCTATCTAAGGACATTTCCCTTAGAAAACCCAATATGTAGTGGAACAACATGTACTTATCTACCATATATAGGAATTAGGGTTGTTTCTTGCAATTGAAAAGTGGTCATGTTCTCGGGAAAAAATGTAGCTTTCTCAGCTTTTTTGAAGATAGGCGCCTATGAAATAAGAAGGTTGCAAAAACTTGTTGATTTTAGAGAAATATATTATGCTAAAGCCAATAAAGAACTCCGACAAATTAAGATGATAGAATTAGACATTGAGGGGAGGGGTAGGCGCCGCGTAGTCACTCCCAACGCTATTACTGCTTTTGGGCTTTGTTGTGGACTTTTTATTATTTTCAAAAGTGTTTTAAAAACTTCTTCTTCTGTCGAATTATTTCATCGTTTACAAGGACTATCTCTCCTGCTCATTAGTGCAATGATTGCAGATCTTTCCGATGGTGCAATTGCACGTATTATGAAAGCAGAAAGTGCTTTTGGAGCACAATTTGATTCACTTTCTGATGCTGTGACTTTTGGTATTGCCCCACCTCTTATTGCGATAAAAAGCCTAGATGGTATTTACGCTGGAAGCTTTTTTTCCTCCTTATTGCTGGTGACTTCAATTATCTATTCGCTATGTGGAGTATTACGCTTAGTGCGTTATAACCTCTTTTCCAAAAAAGCTATAGATAATTCACGTCCCTATTGTTTTATTGGCCTTCCTATTCCGGCTGCTGCTGCTAGTGTGGTTTCCTTAGCTCTCTTTCTTGCTTCTGACTTTACGACTTCTCCTCGATTACGTATAAGTTTACTTTCTTGTGCTTTGTTGTGTATTGGCGGGTTGATGATTTCCCCTTGGAAATGTCCTGGAGTGAAAAATTTTCGATTTAATATTTCTTCTTTTCTTCTTGTAGCCATTACAGGACTTGCAGCTTGTTTGTTTTTTTTAGGACTTGTAGATCATTTTGTTGAGGTATTTTTTCTTGTTTCGTGGCTATATACCTTGGTAGTGTTTCCCATTTTTGCGATTATCTATCGACAAAAGAGCAAGCATTAATTATGGATCTATACTTTCATTTTGCCTATGGCATTTTTTCTTTGATCGCATTTGCTATGGGAGGTGTTTTAACTTTTTGTCATTATGCAAAAAAAAAACGCTATTACCTTCAAAACATTCAACAACTAGAACATAAAAACCAGCTTCTTCAAACCTCATTAGACTTGAGTCGACATCAAGAACAGCTAATAGAGGATTTTAGTAATCGCCTCGCAGTTTCTTCTCATAATCTCATTAAAAACATGCAAGAAGAAGCTCAGAGTTATTTTAGTGAGCAATCTAAGTCTTTTGAATCGATACTTTCTCCTGTTCAAACTACGCTTACTACTTTTAAGGAAAACTTACAAACCTTTGAGACGAAGCATGCTGAAGATCGTGGGACGTTAAAAGAACAGATGACTCGCCTGCTTGAGATAGAAACAAAATTACAACGCGAAACACAAGCTCTCACAGATGTTTTAAAACACCCTGGTTCTCGAGGACGATGGGGGGAAATTCAACTGGAAAGAATTTTAGAGCTTTCGGGTATGTTAAAGTACTGTGACTATGATACGCAGACAACAAGTACTCAAGGCACGGCACGTGCAGATATGATCATTCGTTTACCACAAGATCGTTGTTTGATTATTGATGCTAAAGCGCCGTTGTCTGATGCTTACTTCTCTTTGGAAAACACGGATAAAAATGATTTAGTAAATAAGATTAAAGAACATATTAAAACCTTAAAATCCAAGAGTTACTGGGACAAATTTCATCATTCTCCAGAATATGTAATCCTTTTCTTACCTGGGGAAAGTATGTTTAATGACGCCATTCGCCTGGCACCTGAACTTATTGAGATTGGTGCGGCTTCGAATGTTATTCTTTCAGGACCTTTGACTTTACTCGCATTACTGAAAACTATTGCTTACATGTGGAAGCAAGAAAATCTCCAAAAACAAATTCAAGAAATTGGTCTTTTGGGGAAAGAGCTACATCATCGCTTATATATTGTTTTTGGGCATTTTCATAAAATAGGCAAACATCTTAACCATGCAGTGCACAGTTACAATGATATGGCGACGAGTTTTCAACATCGTGTGTTTCCAACCTTAAGAAAATTTGAGGGTTTAGAGACCTCTTCATCTATGCATCAAATAGAAGATCCCATATTTATACAAGGCTTAGCCTCTTCTTTCCTATCTCCTCATGCCGATGAGGACTTAACAACCCTCAAATCCTCCCTAGATCAAGAAGAAGAATTGCCTCTATAAAGCAGGTTGAATAGGGAAATGTTTTTCTAACATCGAAGCATTATTCTCGAGCATTTTTTCTCCAGCAAACGATATAAATGTTGTTTGTTTATTCTGCTGTAAATATTTGTACATAACTTCACAAATATGTTCTTTAGTCACTAAAAGTACACCGCGACGAAATCCTTGACGTAAAGCAGGAACTCTTCCAGATTTAAGTCTGTAAAATGCTGTTGAACCACGACTTCCCGGAGATACTGGAGAATCTAAACTTTGTATTACCCCTAATACCCCTTCATGGATGTCTTCTTTTGTGAATTTCCCATTAGCAATAATAGCAATTCCTTCGAGGCATGCCTGATAAGTTGTAGCAATTTCTGGATCACGATAACTATAACAATAGAACGAACCTTTAGCTAGATTAAGAGCGGCTCCTGAACCATACGCTCCTCCATGTTCTCGGATTTTGGTATGCAATACTACGTTATCCAAAATCTCAGCAGCTACAGTCAATGCCACCGCATCCGGATGATCGTAGGATAAATTTCCTATGGGAAAGGCTAAGGCATTAAATGCGGTGGGAGCAGGGATATATAACCCCTGAGAAGACAAAGTTAATTCTATATTTGGGTTTACCCAAGGTTCAGGAATGATAGTTAGGTAATCTAATAAACCATAAAAATTATTTTCTTTTAGCTGCTCGTAGTTATGCTGGCTCCCACTGATTACTAACTGTCGTTTTCCAGAAAAGCATTTAACAAATAACGCCTGTAGAGTAGTTATGATTTTGTTTTTTTGTTTGTCGAAATTTTTTGTAAGGTCACAAATTTTCTTAACATAGGGCAATCCTGAAGCTAAATAAGACATCATTCCTGTTATGGATTTATCAGCACAAGCCATGCTTACAGCATAACTCATGGGACTATTTCTTACGCTATTAGTAAGAGCTTCGCTATGTTGCATTAGCAGTTCTTTAATTCGAAGTACGTCTGCGAAATTAACATGTGTTAATATATCACGCATCACTTGAAATAACTTTTCAGCTTTTCCCGCCAAGACTTTACCTCGTATGCTTACAGAAGGTGAAAGTAGAGTATTTTTATTTACATGGGGGGAAAAGTCATAGGATACGTCCAGTCCACCAGTATGTTCCAAGAAAAACTCAAGTTGTTCTTTGTAGGATCTACCCCCAGAGCCAAGTTGTAGTATTAAAAAAACAAGCAAACGTAACCATGGAAGTTCTTCAACAGATAGTGGGGGGATATCCAGAACTACATCAACAAAGATAATGTCATTAGTAAAACACTCGTGATAGAAAACTTCTCCTTCATTGCGAAACTCTTTGATTAAGGTAAACTCTTTGCTAGAGGTAGGCACTTTATCTAAAGAAAAGTTTGGTAAAATATGATCTAATTTTTGCTCTTGATTTTGACTTTTTTCTAAAATTTTTGTATTTTGCTGAATAGTTTCTATCTCTTCAGGAGAAAGTTTATCTTGTATTTGCTTCAAACGCGTTTGTTCTTCTGTATTTTCTTTAGCAAGAAGTTCGGAATCTGGGATGAGAACTATTCTGACAAAATGTGTGTTATCTAAAAAATACTTTCGAATAAGTTTTGGCAAGTAATCGGAATTTGTCAGTCGCAATCGGAGGTCTGAGAAAAGGCTATGTATTTTTAATGCGTCTTGAGGGTATCCTCCATGCTGTTTTAATAAGCCTGAACGGAAAAATAACGATAGACCATAAGGCAAGGAGTATCCAGAGATTTCTTTTCTTGCCAATTCGAGTTGGTGAACAGCGCCTTCTATAATATTTTCTGCAATTCCTTCATTGATAATTTCTTCAAGACAAGCAAAAATCCAAGCTTCTAATTTTTGTGCTCCGTGTGGGGAACAGCCTTTACATACTAAAGTAATAGGAATTTCACGAAGTTCGCTATCGATACTCATTTCCGCCTGTTTACAAAAGTCAGACTTCAATAACCGAGATTTTAAAGGAGCTGCATCCGTGCCCATCAGAACAATTTCTAGTACATGAAGAGCAAGAAGTTCTTGCTGGTCTAAAATGGAACATGTAAGCCAAGAAATGCCAAATAAAACTTTATTTTCGTCTTGGCTACTTGAAGGATAGGGAAAGATATGGCGTATAGGAGTTTTAAACCTCTTTTGCAAAGGCACAGTAATTGTCTGTTTTTCAATTTTAGAGGCGTGGCGGAGAAGTTTTTCTTCCAAAAAGTCCAAATGTCGAGATGGTTTTATATTTCCATAAAAGTAGAATAGGCAACGATTTAGTGTATATTGACTTTGATGGAAATTCCATATATCTTTACGAGAAAGAGTAACAATCTCTTTTGGTTCTCCTCCAGAATTCACACCGTAGGTCACGGAAGGAAAGAGTGCGGCATTTAATGCTTCGGAGAGCCGTGTTTCTCCTGACATCATAGCACCTTTCATTTCATTAAAAACTACTCCTGTATAAAAGAGCTTATTTTCTGGGGAGAATTCATACCTCCACCCTTCTTGAAAAAAGCTGTTTTTAGTAAGTAGTGGATGAAATACTGCATCAATGTAAACGCTGAGTAAATTATAGAAATCTTCGGAAATTTGCGATGCTGCAGGATAACAAGTGAAATCTGCGCCTGTAAAGGCATTCATAAATGTATTCAAACTGCGACGAGTCATAGAAAAAAAAGGATCCCGAACAGGATAATTTTCGGAACCGCAGAGTACCATATGCTCTAGCACATGAGCAACACCGTTGGAACTTTGAGGACATGTTCTGAAGCAGATATTGAATACATTCTCATCATCATCATTTATAATCATCATGATAGATGCTCCTGAAGGCTTATGTTCCGCTTCTAACAGTTTACTCTCTATTTCAGGGAGACCTTCACATGATTTGATAATAAAGTTTCTATACGTATCTCCAGTCTTCATATTTTGCCTGATTTCCCTGATTCTTATGGCATCAGATTTTACATCTAATATTCTTTATTCTATTTAAACAAGCTCATTAACCTACTAAACAGAGCAACGTTCTTTTCTTTTCGATAAAAATAAGTTAAGTTACTCTGGTATTATTTTCAATAACTGCTCAGGAAACTTATGAGTGTGGATTTAGATTATTTCAATACACATATGCCTTATTTCCTAAAAGAATTTGCACAATTCCTTTCTTTTCCTTCGATATCTGCAGATCCAAGTTATCTTTCTGCTTGCATGGAATGTGCCAACTTTTTAGTCACAAATCTTTCCGATATTTTTACTGTAGAACTTTGGGAAACACCAGGACATCCCTCGATCATTTGTGCTTCTTATCGACATAACGACTCCAAAGCTCCGACTCTTCTTCTTTATAATCACTATGACGTACAACCTGCGTACATATCTGATGGTTGGCAACAAGATCCTTTTATCCTTAGAGAAAAAGAAGGTTTTCTTTATGCACGAGGTGCTTCTGACAATAAGGGGCAATGTTATTATACTTTAAAAGCTTTGCAATACTATTACAAATCTCGGAATAAGTTTCCTCTAAACGTTATTTGGATTATTGAAGGTGAAGAAGAGAGCGGTAGCCCTGCCTTATCTACATGGCTGGAGAAAAAGCAATTCCAAGCCGACTATCTCCTCATTGTTGATGGAGGTTTTATCTCCCCAGAGCATCCTTGTGTAAACATTGGTGCAAGAGGTATTGTTTCAATGAAACTGTATGTTGAAGAAGGAACTCAAGACATGCATTCGGGTAATTTTGGAGGTGTAGCTTACAATGCCAATCGCGCTTTAATAGAAATGCTGAGTAGTTTACGCAATCCGGACAACTCTGTAACTGTTGAACACTTCTATGACGATATTACAATTACAGGTATTGATACGCCTGACCTTCCGCAATCTAATATAATGGAAGTGTGTGAAAAAAATTTAGGGTTTCATCCTACCGGCAACGAACCTCAATATACCCTAGAAGCATCGAGAGCATTTCGCCCTACCTTAGAAATTAATGGCATTTCCGGAGGTTACACAGGCCCGGGTTTTAAGACTGTAATCCCCTATAAAGCAATGGCTTACTTATCATGCCGTCTCGTTCCCAATCAAGATCCTATAAAAATTGCTGAGTACATTATAGATCATCTTAAAAAGCGTGTTCCCACGGCCTTAAAATTCTCCTATGAGATTTTGCTAAGAGGATCACGGGGATGGAACAGCTCTCCTCATTTACCTATCGTATCCATATTACAAGAGATCTATAGTAATCTTTATCAAACGGAATGTCGAAGAATTGTTATGCCCGCTACAATTCCTATTAGTCCTTTATTAGCACAAGCAGCGCACACTCAGCCTATTATTTGCGGTATATCTTATCTTAGTGACAACGTCCATGCTGCTGAAGAGCGTTTTTCTATTGATCAGCTCAGAAAAGGATTTCTTTCCATTTGTCAACTTCTTGATAAATTGCCTTCTTAGAAACCCCTGTTAATCTTCAGGTTTTAGTGCGACAAAGCGAACAACATCACCTTGTGAGACCATTAAAAGGATATTTTCGTTACCAGAATCTTTTAGAATGTTATTAAGATCTTCAACTGAAAAGACTTTTTGTCTATTGACAGCTAAGATTAATTGTCCAGGAGCAATTCCTGAAGATGCCGCTACGGAACCTTGTTCCACACTAACAATCAGGACACCTTTAGTATCTGGAGCAATTCCCAATTTTTTAGCGCTTTCCGAATTGAGGTTTTGCACATGAATTCCTACTCTTTGCAAAGCTGATATACCATCTTCTTTAGGAGCTTGAGATACGATTACAGGAATTTCTATTGTTTTTCCTTCACGGACAACTCTAAGAACAATACGGGTATCAGGACTCATTAAGGAGATAGCGTTACGGAAAGTGCTCAGGGAGTCTACTTCTTTACCGTTATAGGCGATAATGACATCTTCCTGTTTTAGGCCTGCTTTATCTGCTGGGGATCCCTTTACAACATCAGTAATTAGGGCACCGTAAACTTTTTCAAGTTTGTAGCAAGCAGCGAGTTCTGCATCTATAGGTTGGAGGGTGACACCAAGAAATCCTCGAGTTACCTGACCATCGCGGATAAGCTGATCTATAATTCTATTTGCCATAAGACTAGGAATAGCAAATCCTATCCCAATATAGCCTCCACTTCCGCTTACAATTGCTGTGTTTACTCCTATTACCTGTCCATCGATATTTAAAAGTGGACCGCCAGAATTCCCTGGATTAATTGCAGCATCGGTTTGAATAAAATCTTCGAAGTCTGCTATGTGCAGTTGATTTCTACCTTTCGCGCTAATTACTCCTACTGTAACGGTTGCCTGAAGGCCAAAGGGATTTCCAATTGCAATTGCCCAATCCCCTACTTTCAAATTGTCAGAATTTCCAAAAGAAAGGTGGGGCAAGCCTTCTGTTTTGATCTTAATCACAGCCAGGTCTGTTTTAGGATCTAGCCCAATTACAGTAGCCGGATATTTTTGGCCATCATGGAGAGTAACATGAATCTTTCCTGTGTCTTCAACAACGTGATTATTTGTAACAATATAACCATCTGAAGATACAATAAAACCAGTGCCACGAATTGCTTCTTTCGGCTGTGGTTTTTCCTTTTGGGTTGGAAAACCAAAGAAACGATTGAAGAATTCGTCATTAAAATAATCAAAAGGGTTTTCACAGGGCCCTCGACGCCCTGGAGAAGAGTGCGCAATAGTGGCAGTACTTTTTGGGAAACTTTCTATGTAAACTACAGCAGGCGTTGCCTGAGTCGCAACCTTAGAAAATCCTCCAGAAATTTCTTTAAGAAGAACTTCTTGCGGAAGCTCAGAAACACGAGTTTCCTTTTTAGCAGCCTCTCCAAGAAAAGGCATGCTTGTTAAGCTTGAACAAGCAACTATAGCTAACCATAAATGCGACCGTTTAATTACCATAACGATTTCCTTTGAGAAATTGGCTTGTTCTTATAGTATAAAACCTTTAAAACTATGCTTACAACAAGTAAGTCATATGCTGAGCAGATATTCCTAAAAAGGAATTTTATCTTTTCTAGTAATTTCCTATAAAGGTAATTTTCGTGAAAATTTTCCATCACTTTCGCATTCGAGTTTAAACGCATTGCAAACAAAAAGTGTCTATAGAAGCATAGCATTCCAAAGTGTAAAAAACACATTTGAATTGTTTGTGTAAGAATAACATAAGTTAAAACATCCAGAATAAGTAGAAAAGATAAAATCTTTAATAAAGTCAAAGCCGTCTCCTTTTAATTTAAATCATGCAAGATATCAAACACAACAATTTTAATTTGTTTTCTGTCAAAGAAAAACTAGAAACCTAATGGGCTTATCAGACGACACTAAAAATTAGGAGATACTTCTAGAGAAAATGTTTAGCATTTTATAAATTGATAGAAAATGCTCTATAAATTGCTTTAAAATAGTTCTATTTTACAAGTTATGGTCAGATAAGTATTATTCCTGATTTATCTGAACAAATTATGGACAAGATTCTGGATCTTGTCTTTCTTATATAAAGATGATTTTCGCTTTTTCTAAGCGCATAAAGATAGTTTTTTAGACAAACAGGGAATTCACTGAATCAGCCAAGCAATATGTATTCTGGGAAGCTATAAAGCAATTTTGAAAATGTATCCTTAACTACACGCAAGTTGCTTTTCTTAGTTTAAGTTTAGTGTTTTAAGCAATTACCTAATGTTACTGGTCATATGCAAAATTAATAAATCGAGAGAAATGACCACAGAATATAGACTATGTTTTGCCGTCAACTGCTATGCAGTGTATATTCTAAAGAACTTTACTACGAGTAACATAGCTTTAAGCTTTCGTTGTTCACAAAACAGACTCCACCGTTTTTCCAATAGCTGCGGGAGATTCAACGATAACGACTCCGACCTGGCGTAGAGCATCTATCTTACTTTTTGCATCTCCAGAGGTTCCTGAAACAATGGCTCCAGCATGCCCCATGCGCTTCCCTTTAGGAGCTGTCAAACCTGCAATAAAAGCGACTACAGGTTTATTACAATGTGCTCGAATCCACGTTGCTGCTTCTTCTTCAGCACTTCCTCCAATTTCTCCAATCATTAAAATAAGTTTTGTTTGAGGATCTTTTTCAAATGCTTCTAAAGCATCAATAAATGAAGTTCCGTTTAAAGGATCCCCCCCTATGCCTATACATGTGCTTTGACCAATGTTACGTTGTGTAAGCTGCCATACTGCCTCATATGTGAGTGTACCTGACCTTGAAACTACACCTATATTGCCAGGAAGGTGGATATATCCTGGCATAATGCCGATCTTACATGCGCCTGGTTTGATAATTCCTGGACAATTGGGACCAATAAGACGGGATGAACTGTTTGCCATAATTTTTGCTACTTCAAGCATGTCTCGTATTGGAATGCCTTCAGTAATGCAGACAATAAGTTCTATTCCTGCGTCTTCAGCTTCAATAATTGCTTCTGCAGCATAAGGAGGCGGAACAAAAATCATCGTTGCTTGACAACCTGTAGCCTGTTTTGCTTCAAGAACAGAATCATAAACAGGAAGGTTGAGATGGAAAAGCCCTCCTTTCCCTGGGGTTACTCCTCCCACAAAATTAGAACCATAAGCTAGGCACTGCTCAGTATGAAATGAACCGGATTTCCCTGTAATTCCCTGAGTAATGATTGGTGTATTTTTATTTAATGAACAAAACATGTGAGATTCCTATAAGGTCAATTCCACAGCGAGTCGAGCACCTTCTTCCATTGACGAGACGAATTGACAGGAGATTCCCGATTGCTGAATAATCTCTTTTCCTAATTCTACATTTGTTCCTTCAAGACGTATGACTGTAGGAAGAGTATTTGCTTGCATGACGGAAACAAGTCCGGATGCAATCACAGTGCAATCCATGATGCCTCCAAAAATGTTGATAAAGAGCACTTGGACACGTTCATCTGACAAGACTAAAGCTATGGCCTCTTGTATTTGCTTCTGAGAAGCACTACCTCCTACATCTAAAAAATTTGCTGCACTACCTCCGTGAAGTTTTAGGATATCCAGAGTACTCATTGCTAGTCCTGCTCCGTTAACAAGGCAGCCAATATTTCCCGTAAGGGCGATGTAAGAAAGATCTATTTGCTTAGCGAGAACATCACGAACATTTTCTTGAGAAGGATCATAGAGTATTTCAAGATCAGGGTGACGATAGAGAGCGTTATCATCTATAGTCATTTTAGCATCTAAAACTATAAGTTCCGCGGATTGGGTAAGAACTAAAGGATTAATTTCCAATAAAGATGCATCGTTATCATAAAAACACTGCGCAAGGCTTCGAATTATTTGTATGCCTTGTTTTGCGATGTCTCCATACCATTGCATAAATTTTGTTGCCTGACGCAATTGATAGTTATACATAAGGCAATGAGAATTGAGAGAAAGAGTAAGCAATTGTTCTGGAAACTTTTGAGCCACCTCTTCGATACCCATTCCCCCTGCTTTAGAAAGCATTAATGTTGGGCAACGCTGTGTTCTATCTATAATGACAGCAATATAATATTCGACAGCAATATCTACTAATGGGGAGATGAGAACTTTCTGAACAGGAAGAGTTTCTCCTAAAGTTTGATTACTCGCAAATTCCCTACCTAAGAGTTGAGTAATTGCCTGTAAGATTTCTGCCACAGATTTTGCTATAACAACTCCACCATGTTTACCTCGTCCCCCAGCATGTACTTGAACTTTGACAACACCTGCTGTAATTCCAAGTTTTCCTATAGCCTTCTCTCCTTCTTCTAATGAGGACACAACAGCATAGGGGGAAATAGGAATAGGATAAAAAGCTAAAAGATCTTTAGCTTGATACTCGTGAAGATACATAAATAACTCTTTGCATTTTCTTTCTTATCTTGTATCATTTCTTTTACTTCAACTAGCTTTGCTTTAAGCAGTGTTTAAATACTTTAGTAACAAGCTTCAATCTTTATTTAAAAAAAATGTTTCTTTAGATCTTTTAGAGTATGCTGAAAGTTTGTTTTATGAGGCAGATTTTGGAACCGAACTTACTAAAGAGCTATGTGCGCGGTTACATCAGGTAAAAAAACCAGATGAACTTACTGTAAAAAAACTGATCTCTACTTTACTTCAACAGACTATTGAAAGTTTACCTCCTGTACAGACGCTGCAATTTTTTCCTTCTCAACCTTGTGTTTCTTTAATTCTTGGGACTAATGGTTCTGGAAAAACGACGACAGTAGCGAAACTATCTCATTATTATCAGCAACGCTCACAACGAGTTCTGATTGTTGCTGCGGATACATTTCGTGCTGCAGGAATAGACCAAATTCGTGTTTGGGCAGAAAAGCTGGGTTGTGGTTTTGTCTCTGGGAAAACTGGTGGAGATGCTGCGGCAATAGCATTTGATGGCATTCAGGCAGCTTTATCACGAGGGTATTCCAGAGTACTTATTGATACTTCAGGACGTCTTCATGTCCATGGAAATTTGATGAAAGAACTTACTAAAATAGTTTCAGCTTGTGACAAAGCACTCGTAAGTGCTCCGCACGAGATACTAATGACTGTAGACACAACTTTAGGAAGCAATGTTATCGAACAGGTCCGCGTATTTCATGAGACGACGCGACTTTCTGGGATCATTCTCACTAAGGTGGATGGCTCGGCAAAAGGAGGAACGCTTTTCCGAATAGCAAAAGAACTGCAGATCCCCACGAAGTTTATTGGTTGTGGGGAATCTCTGCAAGATCTTCAAGAATTTCACTTAGACTTCTTTTTAAGAAAATTATTTGCGATTTCCTGACGAGGAGAAGATTTGCAATAAGTACCAAAACACCATAATCACATTGCAATACATCTTTAATGCCATGATCAATGAAAGTTTATAACTTAAAACACTATTGTTATCTACACTAGTGGAAATTCGTCGTATTGCTTGAGCATCAGCAGCTGTTAATCCTACAAAAATTACCAATCCGAGGTAACAGATAAGTAGATAAACAAGAGGCATAGAAATGAAAATAGAAATGATAGCAAAGACTACAGTGACTAACATAAGGCCTATAAGAGCAAACATCATAATTTTGCTTATTTTAGTTAGATCATTTTTAGTAAATGCGCCGTAGAGTGCTGCCAAGCCAAAGACTAAGGCTGCGGATCCAAAGGCAGCCCAGATGACTCCGCCCCCATATTGTATAGCATAAACTGGTAATAGGGTTCCGAAAAACATTCCTTCCAGTGCTGAGTATGCAATAAAAAGCCCCATGACAGCTGGCAGAGAAAGTTTCTGAATTTTAGCATTAATAAAAAAAGAAACCCCTAGGGTAGCAAAACACCAGATCCACCAGAAAGAAAACAAGCTTTTATAGAGCCCAGTAAAGTATAGACCTAAAGCAAAAAATGTAGTAACTGCTAATCCAGCTGTCATCCATCCATAGACTCTAGAAGCAAAAGTCCCTTGCAAGCGAGAATCTTGTATATAGTCACGATCGTATAGTCCCATAATATAACCTCCTATACCCACTGTCCATTGTAATTCAAAAATTTAATAAAATAAACTAATCTAAATAAATTCAAAACTTATAATAAAGACTCGTCACATTAATTACTATAATCAAAAGCATCAACAATAAAGTTAGCTTCCCTCCAGGAACTAGATGTTTTGTAGAATGAGGATGCTTACCATAACGCCCTCTCCAGACCATTAACATAGGGAAGAATCCAATAATCAAAGTAGCGCCGAGCCCTCCAGCATAGTTAAGACATTTGAGAACGATTCCTGGATAACATATCGCCCAAGCAAGAGGAATGATGAATGTGAAAAAAAAAATAGAAAAACGATGTGTTCGTTTATTCCATCGCAAGCTATCAGCAAGGAAATCCATAACACCTAAAGCGACTCCTACAAAAGAGGAAACTAAAGCAAAGAATCCAAAAAACTCCCCAGCAATATAAATTCCTGAAGAACTTAAGGCTTGTTTTAATGCTTCTACAGCAGTGTACCCTTGTGCCTGGGCTTCAACAAGAAAGTCTAGGGGTACACCTCCTAAGACTATCGCTTCCCATACAATATACAAAATTAAAGGTATAGCTGTTCCTATGAAAATTGCTGTTTTAACATCACGAACTTTTTTATCCATATAGTAATAGAGTGTAGGAATGATACTCTGGTATCCGAAAGCAAGGAATAAAATCGGCAAGCCATTGATCGAGGTTGTCCAATGAAAATGTGACAACAATGAAAGTTGAATTTTTCCGAATCCTATAAAACAAAAAATTCCAAATGTCACTACTAATCCAAGTATAAAAATACGATTACAATAATCTACGACAATGGTTTTTGACATAAGTATAGGGCCTATAAGCAACGCAAAACCGAGGGGACCTACATGGCGTACCCAAGAAACATTTAGATGTTTGCCACCAAAAATGCGAAACAGAATATTTCCTCCTTCACAAAAATACGCAATCAGTAAGGAATAAAATAGGAAAAGATAGGTAAGACACACCGCAATTTTTCCCACATTTCCTAAAGTATATTCCGCCATAGAAAACATATTAATTTGTTTTTTATCTTTTAACCAGGTCATAACCTCAAGAAGATAAAGTCCAGATGCCAAAGAAAAAAGCCAAGAAATACAATACAGGACAAATGCGGGTAAAAATCCCCCTTCTGCTGTTAATACAGGAACCGCGAGAACACCTGCGCCAATTGCAGTACCTGCAATAATTAAAGAACCGCCTACAATTTTATTTGACATAATTTCACCAACTAAGATTTTGCTTACAAACTTCCTTTAATCTAGAGAAATGTTTATTTAGAGAGAGAAGTTGTCCATATTAATTATGAGTTATTCCACAGTGACGGACTTAGCGAGATTTCTAGGGCAATCTATCTCCGTTCCTTTACCTAAGGCTATGGCATAAGCCATGACTTGTCCAACTATGGTGTAAAGCACAGGAGCAACAAGGATGTGACTATCGGGAACATAAATCTGTTTATCAGAAACTGCAGCAATATCCTGACGAGACTCTGGGGCAATGGCAATGACATGGGCATGACGTGCTTTAGCCTCCATAATATTGCTAACTATCTTGTCGTAAACGACGTCGTCTCCACAAAAAGCAATAACAGGAGTATTTTTACTAATCAAAGCTATAGGGCCATGCTTCATCTCCCCCCCGGGATAAGCATTTGCCTCAACATAAGCGATTTCTTTAAGCTTTAGAGCAGCTTCCATAACAACAGGGTACATAAACCGTCGGCCTAAAAACAAAAACCTCTCTTCCCTGTAATAAAAAGGAGCCCACGAGTGGAGAGTCTCATTGGTAAGAAGCTGTCTACACAACTCTGGCAAGCTTATTAGACCTCGACTATAGGAAAGTTGTTCTTCAAAAGATAACCTTCTATGTGTAGTCGCCAATTTTAAAGCGAACAGCGTGAGTAAAAGCACCTGTGATGTAAATGCCTTTGTTGATGCAACACCAATTTCAATACCAGCTTCTAGGAATAAACAGTGATCCACACCTAGAGCAATAGCAGATTCAGGAACATTACAGATTCCTAGAAGATAAGTAATATTTCTACGACGCAACTCTTTAAGAGCTGCTAATGTGTCCGCGGTTTCTCCAGATTGACTAATTAAAATGCCTAAAGTATTTTTTCCAATGTAAGCACAGCGATAACGAAATTCTGAAGCCACCTCTACATGTACGGAAATAGGAACTAGAGATTCTATAATATATTTCGCTAAATATCCTGCGTGATATGAAGAACCGCAAGCTACAATAGAAATTGCTTCAAACTTATCTAAAGGAAATTGTGATAAAAAATCAGGGCTAAGGAAGTTTTGCGTATCTAAGTACTTATGAATTAAGTTTTCAAGAACTTCGGGCTGCTCATAAATTTCTTTAAGCATGTAATAACTATAACCTTGCTTATCTATAGCATCATCAGTGGAAGTGATTTGGCGTATTTCTTTATAAATTTTTTTCAATTCAAAATTATAAATTTGAACATCTTTGCCTTTAACGATCATGGCAAGTTCTCCAGAACCTAAGGCCTGAACATTTTTTGTATGTTTAAGAAACGCCCGTGCATCCGAAGCAATGAAAGTCTCTTGCGTGCTCAAACCAAGAAGTAGAGGACTTTCTTGTGATGCACAAAGTAGGGTATCTGGGAAATCCTTATGAATTAGAGCACAGGCAACACTTCCTTTTAATTGAGATAAAGTCCAGGAAAAACTATGTAGAAGATCTTTAGAAAGATTATAGCGTTGTGCAAAAAGTTGTGCAATAACTTCAGAGTCAGTTTCTGAAGAAAATTGAATGCCTTCGGCTAGGAGAGATTGTTTTAATTCTTTAAAATTTTCAATAATTCCATTATGAACAACAGCACAAGATACGTCTTGGTCAGACTGGGGGTGGGCATTTTCCTCTGTAGGCACGCCATGAGTAGCCCAGCGTGTATGACCAATGGTTAATGAAGAGTGAATTTCTTCGTTTTGCAAAAAATTAGCTAATGTCTTTACATGACCCACTGTTCTTTTTATCACAAGTTGTGGTGGAACTGCAACAGCGAGGCCTGCGGAATCATAACCCCGATATTCTAATTTAGCCAAGCCCTCCAAAACAAGAGGGATTGCTTCTCTAGAGCCCAGATACCCAAATATTCCGCACATAATTTAACCTATTCTATGTTACCAATGCCCAGTTCTGTTTTAATAATATCCGCGAGTGTTTGAGCAAGACAATCTACTTGATGTTTTTTAAGGCCTTCGACCATAACTCGGCATATATTTTCTGTTCCTGAATATCTTAACAATATACGTCCTGAAGAACCAAGAACTTCTTGTATATCCCTCAAAGTTTTCTCAACGATTGGAAGACTGTTCAGAGGGATTTTTTCTCTTACAGAAATGTTAATCAATGCTTGAGGACTCTTTACAATTGGAGCTGTCAAATCGGATAATGTAGACTCACTTTCTATCATGATCCGCAGTACTTGCAAAGCCGAAACAATACCGTCTCCCGTAGTATTGTAGCCCAAAAAGATCATGTGTCCGCTTTGTTCCCCTCCTAGGGTAGCTCCATGTTCTAACATAGCTTGCAATACATGACGATCTCCTACTGGAGAAACAAGGACTTCTATTCCTAATTCCTCAAGATATCTTAAAACGCCAAAATTTGTCATAACTGTAGCGACAACACGGTTATGACAAAGTTCTTCTTTTTTTTTAAGATCACTCGCACATATTGCTAGTATCATATCACCATCGACAACATGTCCTTTCTCATCAACCATAATGATCCTATCTCCATCACCATCTAGAGTAATTCCGAGATGAGCTTGATGTTCTATTACAGCCTTTTGAATGAGGGTGGGAAAGAGTGTTCCGCAATTTTCATTTATATTGATCCCTGTGGGTTCACAGCCGTAACAAAAGACTTCAGCATCAAGTTCTTCAAATACTGAAGGAGCGACTTTATAAGCAGATCCATGAGCACAATCTAAAACTATTTTTAATCCTTTTAAGGTTTTTCCTTTGGGAAAGGTTGCTTTAGCAAATTCTATATAGCGTCCAAGGGCATCCATAACACGTTTACTTTTTCCAACCGCTCGGTCTTCAGGTAAAGGCCCGAAAGAAGCTTCTCTGATCATATCTTCGATACGTTGTTCTACGGCATCCGATATCTTAAAACCTTCTGAAGAAAAAATTTTAATCCCATTATCCCAATAGGGATTGTGTGATGCCGAAATCATGATTCCTGCATCTGCTCGATAAGCTCGTGTAATGAAAGCCACTCCAGGCGTTGGAATTGGGCCTAAAACGAGTGTTTCTACACCCATAGATGTCAACCCTGCAATTAAGGCATTTTCAAACATATATCCCGAGAGCCGAGTATCTTTACCAACAACAACACGATGTTTTCCTGATTTACCTTCAAGTAGGACTCCAGCTACAGCTTTTCCCAATAATAGAGTAGTTTCTACTGTCATGGGTTCAAGATTTACTCGGCCTCTCACACCATCTGTACCGAAAAGACGTTTTGCATCTTGCGACATGTTTTCCCTAAAAACCTTCCTAAAGAATTCGCATTGTTTATATAAAGAGATAAATAATAAAAAGAAAATCTTTGCCCTACATCTTAAGATTTTCTTTACCCTGATTTTTCTCCTTGAAAACTTGTATATTTTTGCTATGTTAAATCTTTCATAAGCAAGAGAGCCTACAAACCCTTTTTCTTCCAAGACTTTTAACTTTTAATAACTATAATAAATGGTCTGCGAAAATAACATTCTCTCCAGCAGAGGCATAGACTTGTTAAAAAAAAAAAATAAACCTGTTCTAACCCCTACTACCTATTCTGCCGTTGACCACAATATTCAACTCAGTGATTTTTCCCCTCAAGCACTTTCTGTGGTCAAAATGTTGCGCAAGGCGGGTCATACAGCTTATCTCGTTGGTGGTTGCATACGAGATTTGTTATTAAACACTACTCCTAAAGACTTTGATATTTCTACTTCTGCGAGACCCGAAGAAATCAAAGCTATTTTTAAAAATTGTATTTTAGTAGGGAAACGATTTCGTCTTGCACATATAAGATTTTCTAGCCAAATTATTGAAGTTTCTACATTTCGGTCTGGGAATACTGAAGAAGACTCTTTAATTACCAAAGACAATCTCTGGGGCACACCGGAAGAAGATGTTTTAAGAAGAGATTTTACAATTAATGGTTTGTTTTACGATCCTAAGGAACAAACAATTATAGATTATACCTGTGGTGTTAGTGACTTAAAAAACCTTTATTTGCGTACAATTGGCGATCCTTTTATTCGGTTTAAACAAGATCCTGTACGCATGCTTAGGCTTTTGAAAATTCTATCCCGATATCCCTTCATTGTAGAGTCCCAAACTCAAGAAGCTTTAATCACCTGCCGACACGAATTAACTAAAAGTTCACAAGTGCGAGTCTTTGAAGAACTCATCAAAATGCTTAACTCTGGGACTGCAGCTCCTTTTTTTCATTTACTTGCTGAGAATCATTTGTTGGAAATTCTTTTTCCTTATATGGACAAGGTGTTTCGCCTAAACTACGCTTTACAAGAACAAACTGTCACCTGCCTCAAGATTTTAGATAAAAAAATTCAAGCAAAAGAAGCTCGCTATGATCGCCATCAACTCATGGCAACATTTCTCTTTCCTTTAGTAAATTTTAATGTTCGTTATAAATATCAGAAGCACCCAAATTTATCTCTGACTGCAATTTTTGATTATATTAAAAATTTTTTAGAACAATTTTTTGCGGATTCCTTTACAAGCTGCTCAAAAAAAAATTTTATCCTTATAGCACTTATCTTACAAATGCAGTATCGGCTTACGCCATTAATTCCTCCGAAAAAAATTCATTTTTTCAATAAAAAACTCCTTTACCACGCGCGGTTTTTGGAAGCATTGTCACTGTTAGAAATTCGTAGTATAGTTTATCCTAAACTCGATAAAGTATGCAGTGCGTGGATACGACATTATCAAAGCATTAAAACATAAAAAAGAACTTTCCGCCTAAAAAGTAGGCACAGCATGGTTTTCTTTGACTTAACTTGTTTTCTTTATCCTTTAGGATTCATTGCCAATCTTTTTTTTGGAATGGCATTTTCCTTACAGTGGTGGCTAAGCGAAAGACGTAAGCAGGTCTACGTTCCCAGAGTATTTTGGAAGCTTTCTTTCGTAGGGGCTCTTTTGATGATAGCTCATGGTTTTATTCAAAGCCAATTTCCTGTGGTTTTGCTTCATGCTATAAATTTAGTTATTTATTTTAGGAATTTAAACATCACTTCTACTCGGAGGATTTCCTTCATACAAACCGTAGCTGTTATGGTTTTTACCATTATTCTTTCGATATTTCCTTTTCTTTTTTCTACCTACATTTTTTCTGGGACAACATGGATGGCCTTACCAAGCATCTTCCAACTTCCATTTTCTACAGTAAAATTTTATTGGCATCTTATCGGTTGTTTGGGTTTGTTATTATTCGCAAGTCGTTTCCTATTGCAATGGTGGCATATAGAATTTCGCCAAAAAGAAGGTCTTCCCGTAGCATTTTGGCAGGTGGGTTTTGTTGGTAGTTTCTTAGCCTCCATTTATTTCATCCGCATTGTAGATCCTGTGAATATCCTGAGCTATAGCTGTGGACTCTTTCCTCCCATTGCGAACTTACGCCTTCTCTACAAAGAGCAGTCTTCTCGTCCTTACACTCAAGACCATTGCTTTCTTTCTGCTGGAGAAGCTAGCGGTGATATTTTAGGAGCAAACCTCATCCATACAATAAAATCTCTTTATCCTTCCACAGTATGTTCAGGAGTAGGAGGGCCTTTAATGCGAGCTAAAGGATTTCAAGCTATCCTTTATACTGAGCAGTTCCAAGTATCTGGATTTGTTGAAGTCTTCGCTTCATTCTTCAAGTTGTTCAAAAGCTACCGGAAAATCTTAAAATTCATTCTTCAAGAAAAACCCGGAGTTGTTATCTGCATTGACTTTCCAGATTTTCATCTTTTGTTAATTAAAAAATTAAGAAAATGTGGTTATAAGGGGAAAATTATTCAGTATGTCTGCCCCAGCATTTGGGCTTGGCGTCCCAAAAGAAAACAGATATTAGAAAAATATGTTGATACTCTTCTAGTTATTCTACCCTTTGAACAAGAACTCTTCAGACACAGTCCTTTAAAGACGGTATATCTTGGTCACCCTCTTGTTGAGGAGATTACCAATTATAAACCGAATCCTCTCTGGAAAGAAGAGCTTTCTCTTATTGATCGTCCTATTATTGCTGCCTTTCCTGGCAGCCGTCGAGGAGATATTGAAAGGAATTTGCGTGTTCAAATACAAGCTTTCCTCTCATCATCACTTGCTCGAACCCACCAACTTCTGGTTTCATCCTCTTATCCTAAATACGACCCTCTTATTCGAGCAATTCTTAAAAGTGAAGCATGCGAGCATAGTGGACTAGTTCCTGCAACTTTACGTTACGAACTCATGAGAAGTTGTGATTGCGCCTTAGCAAAATGTGGAACTATAGTTTTAGAAGCAGCTCTAAATTCCGTGCCCACTATCGTTACTTGTCGGTTGAGACCTATAGATACTTTTCTTACAAAGTACGTGTTTAAAATCTTCCTGCCAGCATATTCTCTGCCCAATATTATTACGAATTCCATTATTTTCCCAGAATTCATGGGAGGAAAGGAGGATTTTCATCCCGACGAAATAGCTGTAGCGTTAGAACTTCTTATGAAAGGCAATGCTAGAGATCAGCAGCGGATTGCATGTCAAAAACTTTTTACAATTCTGCGCACAGGAATAGTTCCACTTGAAACTTGGATCCACTATTTATATCAAAATCAAGAAAGTGCATCTTCGTTGGACGAAAAAATACCGCTGATCGTAAATTAAGTATTCTGATTTCTTAGGACATTCTGCATAAAATTATTAAATTTATTTTATTACTACAATTTAATTTTCTTAAAATTGAACAACTTTGTTTATAATTGTTTATTGTTTCCTTATGCAATATAAAATTATAATAATTTAAAATTTTTCTTCAAAAAGGCGCCATTTATGGCTAGTGGTTTTACTATTCCAACTACACTTTCCTTCACAGCTTCTTCCAGAGTTTCTGTTCCCATTGTTAACCAATCAAAATCTTGTCATCAAAAAATTATTAATTTTGCGCGAAAAATTAGCATTCAACAGTTTTTTTATGGATCTAAAAGAAAGATACAAGATGTATTTAAACTCAGGGACAGAAATCCCCTCATGGCGATAGTTATCATCCTTGCTGCCATCATAGCTTTGGTACTTGCTATTCTCTTCTATCCTGTTAAGCTCTTTCTTTTTGGAGTTACCTGTTCTTGCCATTATAAGGAAGCTCCTACAACTTCTGACATTATACCAACAATATCTGACATTATACCAACAATAATAGTTCATAAAAAACCAGTGGAGGTTCCTTTAAGAATAGAACTGACTTCTGAAGAAACACAGATAGTCGATGAACTAAAAATAACCTTATTTAATCAAATTGTGAATACTGATGGAAAATTACGAACTTTTAAAATTAACATGCATCCTGACATTCTTCAGCAAGCCCCTAAACCGTGTGCATTCCTTAAAAGATTAACAGAAGCTCCTCAGGGAACCAAATGCGATTATAACGAGTTAAGGACTATCTTGCGTCGTTTAAATGTCTACGATAGAGACTGGTCAATGATTTTTCTCCCCTATTTTGAATCTCTCTCAAAAGAGGATAACAGTTTTCCTGACAAATGGACCTTTCCTATTCTTGCACACTTCCTACTTGAAGCCCTTAAAGATCCGAAAATTCCCAACGATAAAAAACGCGAAGCTACTAAGTATATTAGCCTCGCTGCTGGTTCCTGCAAACCAACTTGGGGAGAAGCAATGAGTAGAGCTCTTACCAAACTCTACAGTACATCCGCCGAAGGTGAAAATCAAATTCTTATTTGGGTTCAAGAATTTAAAGAAACCCTACTGCTTCAAGAACATGAAAATATAGCTTGTAAAGAAGAAATAGAGCTTGGCATTGATCCAAAGAGCGAAGCAACTCGTGATCAGCAATGGCATGCTATTAACGGTATGAAGGCACAATATGGCGAATCCCTAGGACTTGTTACTCACCATCTCCAAAAAAACCTACGAGCTTTAACACAACGTCAAGCTTCTCTAGAAACAGAAAAAGGAAGAACGCAGTATCGCGAACTTTATTTAAACTTTTACCATAGCTATCAACACTCTAGTTTAAATCTTATCCAAAGTGTTTACAAAGCTTTTCTAGAAGCTGAAGCACACACACAAAACGTGGTGCGTGATTATGCGCTTTCTTCTTTACAAAAATGGACTAATCTTCCCGGAACTACTGCTCATATAGAACTTTTCAATTCTTATTTGATAAATGAAGTTACTTGTGATCTTAACCAAGTAGGTATCGCTTATTTACTTTACATCCTAAACATTATTGCTCCTGAGGAGGATTCTTAGGTCCTTCTTCCAAGCTTAAATTGTTCTCTTAAAACAATGCTTTTCTCAGAGACTAGAAAATTAAGCGAATTCCTCCATTAACATCGTAAGTTATTAAATGTTCACGCCATTCATAGTTAAAACCTAAATGTGTACTTAAATAGGAGTTCCATTCTGTATCGTTACTAAATTGTGCTTTTACAGCCTTTCGAGAGACATCCATTCCCTTACCTTCCCAAGAATACGAAGCCTCAGGTAAAGTTATCATCGATTTAGGATCTTTGCGATATACATCAAATATATAAGCAATACTCAAACCATTCACCTCGGAACGTAATCCTCGAGAATAGCCATGTTCCAGAACCATACCTATAGGAATCCCAACATTTTCCAAGCGCGTCTTTTGGAAAGTTCTTACTTCTTTACCTGTTTCGTGAATCTTAGGAAGATCTATACGAATGTACTCTACCTCTATGAATGGAACTACTGTAGAGATTATTGCAGACATAAATCTACGAGGATTCACAATATAGCGATAATCTACTCTTATATCAGCGACACATCCTTGCTCTACCCAAGAAGCCGTAGAACTTCCTAATGTAGAGTAGGTAGTTGTAAGATCATTATTCAGATTACCATAGATTACCGTACCTTTAAATAACCAAGGACCAGTAAGGATGCCTGCATAAACAGAACCCAAATAACATTTCTTCTGTTCACTATGAGCCGTGTAGATCTTACTTTCAGTTTTCCCTAAAAATTGAGCAAAACACCCACCAAGTAAGAAGTCTTCTACGAGTTGAGTATCCAAGCCCATAGCATAACCGCCTGCACGATGAGTAAACCCATCGATATTTGAAATACTAGCACAATTTGAGAAAACTCCTAATACTGATCCCCAAATATTTGTTGAAAAATCTAATTCCATTCTTTGGGAAATAATATGATGCGAAAACTGTTCTTGCTTGAGAGCCTGAAGATCAACAAAATGACTCCAAAGTGTATTCAAAACTAAATCACCGTGTTTTTCAGGATTCAACCGATAACCTGTAGGTTGCCAGCCAATAACAAGCTTACCATCTTTTACCTGTGCCTCCGACCATACGCCTGTATGACCATAAGTAGATTCCGTCACTGAAGGCAATGCAACGTCTATCTTAATATCTGATAATGTAGGATCTACCACTGGGGTTGCTGTTATGCTGTCAGCAGTTTTAAATGTTAATAAAGAAATTTCTTTTTCTGTGCTTAGGAGAGCATGATTTTCATAGCCAATATTGGTAGAGTCCGCAAGTTTAAGTTCTATATTTCCTGATCCCACGATTATTCCTTTAGGAACTACAATTTCGGGAGCAGAAGGAAGGCTGGCATCAGGGCCTGGAACGAACGAAGAAAGATCTACAATCACACTGGAAATATCTACGAGGGATAGAGGTTTAGCAGCTACATCTGTTACATCTGTAGAAGCATTTGTAGACAATGCGTATCTCGAGGAAACACCTTCAACCCTAGTATCATGTTCTGGAGATTCCAAAGAAGTTTCTGAATTATTTACAGTTGTAGGCTCTGTAAGTATAGGTTCTACAACATTTTCGAAAATACGCAACACAGTTCCAGCTGATAATAGAAGAACACTACCTGCTTCTTGTTTTATTCCCCCGAGCCATAACTGAGCACCTTCTGATAGGGCCAATGTTCCCTCTTGAATAACAGCAATCTGTGGAATTTTCGATATGGCACGAGCAAACTTTACAGCACCCTCATGATGCAGGGAATCCTTGCCTATAGGTTTAACATTAAAAATTAACGATGGGTTATCTAAAGGATTACTTTCACCAGAAACTATATCACGAATATGTAGGTTCTCGCAATCAATCGCATCACGGAAAATTAAATTTGTACCAGTTGCTGCTGAAAGCTCACTAATTTTGGAATTTTTTCCAAACAAATAAATCGCATCAGAATTACCGTCAAAATTAGTATTCCCTTCAAAGATAACATCACCTCCAAAGGCTTCTAAAATTACAACTCCTTTTTCTGCAATACCAATTGCAGCACCTCGAGAAGCTTTGTTATTGTAAAACACGACAATTCCATCATTCTGTGCAATCTTTAAATTTTGCGTATAGATTGCGCCACCACCACAATGATTTCCTTGTTCAAAATTCGACAATAACGTGCTATTGCCCACAAAAAAGACATCCCCTCTATTGCCAGTCATGGTTAAGGAAGCTTCTTCGTTATTATCATCCAAAGATCCTACAAAAATAGCACCACCAAAAGCATTACTACGATTGCCTATGAAGATTAAATCATTGATGTTATTCTTGATATCTACAGCAGTTTTGGCAAAAACAGCTCCCCCTCCATAACGTTTTCTTTGAGAACCAATCTGACTGTCTTGCAACACATCGCCAAAAAGTATGTTGTCTTTAAATTCAATTTTCCCTGTATTTTCAGAGATAAGAACAGCACCTTTGGGAGCCGCTATAGCTCCTCCACCATATTGGGTTTTATTGTTTGAGAAGACAATAGAAAAATGATTTTTTACAATATTTACTGCATTGTTCATAGCGCAAATTGCACCACCCAAACAACTTGATCCATTGGAGGCAAATTCCACCACAGCATTGCCTTCAATATACACATCTTTTGCTAAAATCGCACCTCCTGAATCTTCAATACCTGGGGTCACATTATCCTTAAAAATAATAGCCCGATTATTCTGTATTTTAACCCCATCAACAGCAAGAAGAGCTCCTCCTCCGACAACTGCCGTTACATTGGGTATAGAGAGTTTCGCGCCTCCCCCTATATTTTTAGAAAATAAAAGAGTACCTTCATTGTGCGTGATATCGATTTGGTGACCGAGGATTGCTCCCCCGCCTCGGATATCTAATAAAGAAGATAGTTCTGTTTGTATAACTTCAGGCTCCACTTGGGGAGCCTCTTCTTCAGCAACAGCATGAATGTAAAAAGGGCCTCTAGAATCCCGAAGAAATAATAAAGAAGCCACATTTTCAGGTGATACATTATCATGAGAAGCCTCGCCATCCTTTGGATTCAGTTGATGATTATCTGGTGCGACTGAAACATCTTCTGGATTTGGAATAATTTTAGGTGCTGGAGGAAGTTCTCGGGCAAGGGCTTGACCGCAATTTCTTATAAAAGAAATATCTCCATTATTATTTGAAATTATCACCTTATTGGTGACAAAAATTGCACCGCCACCAACAAATTCTCCTACCCAAGTATCGCTACCCCCTATGTTTTCAGTAAAAGTAATTTCCCCACTATTACGAGCCAAAAGAACATTATCTGTCCATAGACCTCCACCACCTGCATAACTTTCTACAGTCGTCATTAATTCAAGTGAAAAAGCTGCCTGGTTATTAAGGAAAGTTATCGCACCTGTATTATCACAGATTTCAATGTTCGCTGAACCTGTAGCAATAGATTCTTGTTTGGCTTTTTCGGATTGAGGTACAATTCCACAATAAATAGCCCCTCCTCGTTTATGTGTCTGATTATCCTCAAACACAACACTGCCAAAATTACTGCCAATTTGAGCTTTATTTTTCACACTGAAGGCACCGCCAAACAATGCCGCCGTATTATGCTTAAATACTGCCTCATTGACAGTTTCAGATAATACAATCTCGTTAGCTAGAATAGCACCGCCATAACTTTTGGATGTATTGTTAACACAATGAATATCAGCATTATTTTTCAATAGAACAGCTTGTTTTGCTGCACAAGCTCCTCCTCCAAGAAAATCGGTAGCTATTTCTTTTACCTCAACTATCGCCTCGTTTCCAGACAATTTCAAAGAACCAACGTTTCTGAGAAATTTTATATTACCTTCTGAAGATATAGCTCCTCCAGATAAGGCACGATTACCTTCCCAGGTAACTACACCTTCATTACTATCGCAAATAAATTCTCTACAAGCAATCGCTCCACCATTTGCATTTCGTGCACTATTGGATTCCATTAAAATAGAACCCACATTTCCTATCATTAAAAGCTTGCCATCAGAAATGGTAGATGTTCCTTCAGCATTCCCACAAGCATTCAAAGCTCCACCACCTTGCATAAAATCTGTAAGAGTATTTAGAGGAACAAGAGTTGAATCACTTTTACACGCAGTGAAAACTATATTTCCACATTTCTTCAACATGATATTCTGCCCAGCGACTGCTCCAGCATGTTCTAAAGATTCGCACATATTGAAACACAAGCCATTAGTAAGATTTTTAAAAATAACATCCGCATCAGAATAAATCGCTGCGCCTGCTTTAGAAGCTTTAAGATTTTTGAAAATTAAAGCTGCCTTAGGACCAATACCTGAAAACATAATGCCAGGGCCAGAAGATTGTTGAGGCTGGTCAATAGATACCGCTTTATTTTTGTAACAAAAAGCCAATCCTTGCGACACATCTGTAAAAAGATTTTTTGCAGCAGCATTGCTATCAACAGGCTTTGGAGTCTCTTTTATTATCTTTGCGTCTTGGTGAGGCTGCGTATTGCTATTTGTATCTTCTGAAACTTCCTTATTAGAAGAAGGCTCTTTGGGAGGCTCTTGTTTTTCTCCTTCTGTTTCTTCTTTATCCTTATCCTTCTCAGAATCCTTCTCAGAATTGATAGGAGCTTCAGAGTCAGAAGAAGGCTGAGAATCGACTGTGGGTTGAATTTCAAGAATGGGTGTAGTGTCCTTATGACTTTGTGTATCTACGTCTGACCAGCTAAGCTCATCCTTTAGCGTGTAAAGAGTAGGTTCATTTGTCAAATGTTGAAACTCAGCCAAAGAAGAAGAAGTCGTTAAATCAAGATTTATACCTGAACTACCCTGAGTAAGTGCTGTTATCGAGTAGTTAGAGTCTTCCTCCTCTTTCAGATCTAGCTCCAAAATAGTTTCAGTAACTAAGGATGGCTCTTCAGACGAAAGCGAAGGATGTTCGACAAGTAAGTCTAAACTTGTTTCAGAACCACAGGCACGATATCCATGAACAGCTATACCTGCTGATGCTAATATCGCCACAACTACAGAATAAGAAAATGAGGACTTATGAAATCGTACTATTTTTTTCGCAACCATTGTCAACCTAAACCCAAAAGGTGTTTATAATTTTAATTGTGCAAAAAATGTATCACCATTAACAAGATCCAGTCAATAAAGAAAAGGCTACATAACAATTAGAGACATTTATTATGTTAAGTTAGCAAAAATACCTTTACATACACGTGCCTGAGCAAGATCTATAGATCCTAAAATTCCATGAAATAAAGATTGTCCACAGGCTTTACCATGACATTTAATTACGAGTTTAGAAAGTCCACACACCATAGATCCTGGGTAAAAAGTATAATCTAATTGATGTTGAATGTCGGTTTCAATTTTGTCTCCTAAAATATGACGCAAAAAATCAAAAACACCTTCTACTGTTTTAAGAAAAATATTTCCTGTAAAGCCATCCGTAACTATTACATCTGCATGACCTCTAAATACAGAGCTACTTTCTATATTACCTAAAAAAGCGTCTCCAAAAGTTTCACGTAGCATATGGAAGATTTGACGATGAGCTTCTGTACCTTTACGCTCTTCTGAACCAATATTAAGCAATCCAATTGTAATCTGTCCTGTTCTACCGAGACAATGCCTATAGGCTATGCCCATACGAGCAAAATCAATCATTTCTTCGGGTTTTACAGAAATATTTGCTCCCACATCTAAAATTACTACCTCACCTACCATTGTGGGGACACTCACGAGAAGGGCAGGACGCAGTATTGTGGGGAAGAGAGGAATTTTAGCTCGAGCTAAAGTAATCAATGCTCCTGTATTTCCAGTAGAAATAAAGGCATCAATTTCATCCATTTGTAGGTAATCCAAACCTAAAGCCATTGAGGAAGACTTCTTGCGAATTGCTGCCAAAGGAGAGTCTTCCATAGAAACAAAACTACTTGCAGCTACAATTTTTGGGAACTCATTCATTGGGAATCTCTCTGCTATCTCTTCTTGGACATCTTGAGAAGCAAACGCAGTAAAAACTAACTCCTGATTAGGAGCCTGAGATCTAAGCACATCAACTAGCACCTCCCAAACAACAAGAGGAGAATGATCTCCACCCATTAGATCTAAGCCAATGCGCACTTTCATAATAATTTAGATTACTTAAATTATGTTTAATTTCTTTCCATAGTCATAACGACTTTGCCATTATAAAAGCCACAAGAAGCACATACAGTGTGAGGAAGAAACATCTGTTTGCAATTGTTACATATAGCTCCATTACGAGTTTTTTTTGCATGATGATTTCTGCGAATATTTTTTCTTGCATTACTATGTCGATTGCGTGGTACTGCCATGTTTTCACCTTGTATAAATGCTCAAAAAGAGCGCTCTTTTGTTAAATTATGAGTCATTCGTTTTTTCTAGACATGCCGCTTCAGTACATTCCAAAATTTTATTTTTGAAAAGAAACTGCTGTCAAATCCGTAATTTACAATTTCATACCTATAGGGCTTTGTTCCTAATGGTAAATGCTCATACTTAGGCATTTTAGATACAACAAATATTTAATTTTAAATTACATCCAAATATTTTCATTTAAAAACTTTCTCACTTAGAGTGAAAGCTTATTTTGGATTAGAAAAATAGCTTAGCAAAGATGAGGATTATAGAAAACAAAGACCTATTTTTAAATCTAGTTGAGAAATCAAACTAAAATAACCTTTTTCTTTTTAAAAGAAATCAATAAACCATTTCTGTAGAATTTTTTACCTATTTTTTTTATAATCATTAACGTAACTTATCTTGCGAGTAGTAAAAATTTAAACTCCTAAAGACCCGCCTTCCCTATCAAAACAAAACAGTTTGCGGATACGGTACTGGCATAAGGAAGACCATGGAAAATGACATTTTATTAAACATAGAATCTAAAGAAATTCGTTACGCCCATTTAAAAAACGGTCAGCTTTTTGATCTCATTATTGAACGAAAGAAAATTCGTCAGCTTAAAGGTAATATTTATCGTGGTCGTGTTACAAATATTTTAAGAAATATTCAGTCTGCATTTATTAACATTGATGAAAGAGAAAATGGATTTATTCATATTTCAGATATTTTAGAAAACTCTAAGAAATTTGAGCAAATGTTTGATATGGATTTTGATATACCGATCGACGAAATTCATCAAGAAACAGCGCCTATTGAAGAGCTCCTAAAACTAGATAGCCCAGTTCTAGTGCAGGTAGTTAAAGAACCGATTGGGAATAAAGGAGCTCGTTTAACATCAAATATTTCTATTCCTGGGCGTTACTTAGTTCTTTTGCCTAATTCTCCTCATCGCGGTGTCTCTCGAAAAATTGAGGATCCCTCCATGCGAGAGCAATTGAAACAGCTGATTCGTTCTTTTGAAATGCCTCAAGACATGGGGTTGATTTGTCGCACAGCGAGTACATTAGCTTCTACGGATGCTTTAATTAATGAAGCTCACGACTTACTGCTTACTTGGAAAAGTATTTTAGAAAAATTCTATTCCACGGATCAACCTTGTTTGCTTTATGCGGAGACTGATATTTTAAAAAAGGCTGTAATTACTTGTATTGATAAAAATTACAAACGTTTGTTGATAGATGACTATGCGACTTATCAGAAATGCAAGCGTATGTTAAAAAAATATGCCCCTGACACTTCGGTAAAAATTGAATATTACCGTGATTCGATTCCTATGTTTGAACGTTTTAACATAGAAAAAGAGATTGATAAGGCAACTAAAAGAAAAATTTGGCTTTCCAGTGGGGGGTATTTATTTTTTGATAAAACAGAAGCGATGTATACTATTGATGTCAATTCTGGAAGAAGCACTCAAATAGAGAGTGGTGTAGAAGAAACTCTTGTACAAATTAATTTAGAAGCTACGGAAGAAATTGCTCGGCAATTGCGTTTACGTAATGTAGGAGGTTTGGTGATTATTGATTTCATTGATATGAAATCACGAAAGAGTCAGCGACGTGTTCTAGAACGTTTAAAAGAACATATGAAATATGATGCCGCTCGTTGTACTGTTTTAAGTATGAGTGAGTTTGGTCTTGTTGAGATGACTCGTCAAAGAAATCGCGAATCTTTAATGCAAACCTTATTTACTACTTGTCCGTATTGCAGTGGGAATGCGATTATTAAGACTCCGGAAAGTACTATTATTGAAATTGAACGTGATTTAAAGAAAGTTATTAATCATAAAGAGCACTTACACCTCTATTTAGTAGTGCATCCTGAAATTGCTAACTACATGAAGTTAGAAGGAAATGATGACGAATTGATTCATTTAGCTAAGCAATTAAAAGCTAAACTTCAGATCGACACCGTAGATTCTCTTCATTTAAATCGTTACCAGTTCTTTTCACTAATTACAGGGGAAAGTATAGACTTGTAGGCAGTGTTATGCATTTTTCAACCTATCTACAGCAAGCTCTCAATGGGCAATGTCTCCCAGAACCTTTATATCAAAAATTTTGTGTTTTTCATCAAAATTACATTGATGCGGCAACAAAAAAGTGTTCTGTTCCTCGAGCAGAAGCTTTATGTTTACAGTGGTTAAAGGTAATTCTTGATGATTTAAAAAATCCTTTTATTTTCCCTGCTTATCATAGGAAGATCCGTTCACCTATAGATTTATTTACTCTCAGCATTGATTTTTTTTCTGTGGTTATTGATGACGATCATTCCCGCGTTTTAAATATTGATCGGTTTAATGAGATTCAGAAGTATCTCTCCCGAGGAGACAATGTGATATTGTTAGCTAATCATCAAACGGAGTGCGACCCTCATCTCATGTATTGCATTCTTGGGCAAACCTATCCAGAACTCATGGAAAAGATTATTTTTATTGCTGGAGATCGTGTGACTTCGGATCCTTTAGCTCGGCCTTTTAGCATGGGGTGTGACTTATTGCGCATATATTCTAAACGTCATATTAATACACCTCCTGAGCTTCGAGAAGGGAAATTACATCATAATCAAAAAAGCATGAAAATTCTAAAGACTCTGCTACATGAGGGCGCAAAATTGATTTATGTTGCTCCTTCAGGAGGTAGGGATAGAAAGAATCAGGCTGGAGAACTTTTTCCTGCAGAATTTGATCCCGAAAGTATAGAAATGTTTCGTCTCTTAGCAAAATCTTCAGGTCAAGTTACACATTTTTATCCTTTTGCTTTAAAAACATATGATATTCTTCCCCCACCTCCTAAAATTGAGGAAACAATTGGGGAAGAACGCGTGATTTTTTTTGCTCCTGTATTCTTTAATATTGGAAACGAATTAGATTTAAATCAGTTATATTCAAAAGATGATGTTAGTTATGACAAGCACCAGCAACGAGTATTGAGGGCAAAAAAAATTTTTTCTATTGTAAAGGAGTTGTATGAAGAGTTTTAGAATGCGATGGAAAAATTGGTCTCCGATTGTAATTTTATTCTCCCTACTGGTACCATCATGCAAGCAACAGTCTCAAGTTATTTCTGATCAATGTCCTTTACAAGTTCTTACTCCTGCAACGTCAAATCAAAAAATTGCCAAGATCATTTGTAATAATGGTCTTCCTCTTGTCATTATTTCAAATCCTAACTTACCTGTAGCGGGAGCCTCTATACTTGTAAAAACAGGGAACAGTAGCGATCCTACAGAGTATCCTGGAATGGCGCACTTTACAGAGCACTGTGTCTTTCTCGGAAATAAAAAATATCCTAAAGTTTCTGGGTTTCCTAAGTTTTTGAGCAATCATAATGGGACCTATAATGCCTTTACCTCTTCATCTAGAACAACTTATATATTTTCTGTGGAACGTTCAGCATTTTCGGAGGCAGTGGATCAATTTGTTCACTTGTTTATCCAGCCTTTATTTCGCCAGGAAGATTTAGATAGAGAAAAGTATGCTGTAGATCAAGAATTTGCCGCACACCCTCTTTCTGATGAAAGACGGGTACAACGCATTCAGCAACTTATGTCTCCTAAGGAGCATCCTTTAGCACGTTTTGGCTGTGGCAATGCTACGACTTTGACTCCTGTGACTACAAAAAACATGTCTGAATGGTTTTATCTTCACTACTCTCCAGAAAATATGTGTGCGATTGCCTATACTCCTGATCCCTTACCTCAAGCTATACGACAGTTATCTAAAGTATTCTCTCGAATTCCTAAATCCAAGTGTTATCAAGCTCACAATCCCTGGATTTCTCCGCATAACACTTCTTCATTAAAGAATATTTATATCAATCAAGCTGTCCAACCTGTCTCTAGTTTAGAAATCTATTGGCATTTCTATAATACACCGCTTAAGATTTCGTTAGGGTGTTATGAAGCTCTTGCTCATATTCTCAAATACGAGGGGGAACACAGCTTAGTCTCGTTATTAAAAAAAGAAGAACTCATCACTAAACTCGATGTAGAGTTTCATAAGAGTTCTTCCGATACAGCAGAATTGTATATTTACTATGAACTTACAGAAAAGGGTGATCAGGACTATTCTGAAGTAATTTTCCGTACTTTCCAATATTTCCATTATATCCAAACAAAAGGCATTCCCGATTACTGTCTTGAAGAACTTTCTAAGATGAATGCTTTAGATTATTGCTATAGTTCTAAAAGCCAACTTTTTGATTTACTTAAAAAACAAATTTCAATTTTAGCAGATGAAGATCTTGCAACCTACCCCTACTATTCTTTAGTATATCCTAAATATTCTATAGAAGAAGAAGCTCATCTTCTTAGTATTGTTTCAGATCCTGAGCAAGCGCATTTTGTTTTATCTACGAAGAATCCTTTGCATTGGGAAAGAACAAGAGAACATTATGATGCTATTTTTGATATGACGTATTACGATAAGCCTTTAGCGAATTTTGAGCAGTGTAAACAAGCAATACCAGAATCTACTATGGCTCTTCCTCAGCCTAATCTTTTTATTCCTAAAGATATTGTCCTTCCTAAAGTTCCTATAGGAGAAAAAAGCAAATTTCCTTTTATGCCTATTCTAAGCTATGAAAATGACAAGCTAACAGTATATCATTGTGAAGATGTTTATTATACAGCGCCGAAATTTTCTAGCCAAGTACGCATACGCTCTCCTCAGATTTCTAGGGAAGAGCTTTCCTCTTTAGTAGTTGCAGAGCTTTATTGTTTAGCTATAAATGAAAAATTACTGGAAAACTATTATCCAGCGACTATGGCAGGGCTCTCTTTCTCTTTAGCATTAGGAGGTGAGGGCATTGACTTAAAAGTTTGTGGGTATACAGCAACTGGTCCTACTTTGCTTAAGTCGATACTATCTTTACTGCCTCAATTTTCGGTAACACAATCCCATTTTAACATTTATAAGAAACAGCTCTTAGAACACTACAAGCAGATGTCTACGGCTTGTCCTGTACGTGCTGGTCTTGATGAATTACTCTCCTGCGTAGTCCAAGGAGTGTATTCTCATATGCAAAAATTGTCTGTTCTTGAAGAGTTATCTTTCTCTCAATTTCAAAGTTTAACATCTACGTTATTTGACAATGTACATATCGAAGCAATGTCACTTGGAAATTTTTCCGATGATGAGAAAAAAAATTATATCACTGCGCTTCAAGATTTTGTTATTTCACGCTCTGCTTATATTACACAACCTTTTTATTACAAACTAAACCCTAGCAAAGTTTCTTCTATTGATTATGACTATCCCTTAACAGCAAATGGTATGTTACTCTTACTCCAAGATGAATGTTCACCTTCTTTGGAGGGACGAGTTGCTGCAGAGATGCTCTTTAACTGGCTACACCACATTACCTTTGAACAATTACGAACTCAAGAGCAATTGGGTTATATGGTAGGGGCTCGATATCGAGAGCTTGCTTTAAGGCCTTTTGGATTTCTTTATATTCGGTCTGATACCTATTCTCCTGAGGAATTACTTTCTAAGACTCAGGTCTTTCTTAAAGACGTTGCTAATGCCCCTGAAAAATTTGGAATGTCTGAGAAGTATTTTGAGGGTATGCGTAAAGCATATATTAGCAAAATCCGTGAACCGGAACACTCTTTAGACGCGATGAATTCAATCTTATTTTCGTTAGCTTTTGAGTATCCTTCTACACAACTAAATTCTCCCAATGAAAAAATTGCTGCTGCTGAAACCTTGACTTACGAAGACTTCGTGAAATATTGTTGTGCTTTTCTAACGGAGAAACTAGGCCAGGAGACTCCTGTGTGCATACGTGGCTGTCCATCTATCTAAAGAAGCAATAGACGAATTCAGGAATATTTCTTAGCAACCAAAATATTGTCAAAGCGATAATTGAGGGAACCAAGGCTGCTAAGAATAATGATCCGAAATGGATTGATGACATTCTAAAGGCAGGTTTGAGGATAAGATAGCCTATGATGTTTGGGATATTTGAGACTAAGGTTAATCCTCCTGCTGCCATGCAGCCTGTGATAACAAGATAAAGGTAGCAATCTGTTGCAACGGGTAGGTTGTGTACTAAGTAATTTACTAAAGCGTTATCTAAAAATATAGAAAGCCCATATGAGGTGAGCATATAACCGAAATCAGACATCCCCTGCATAAGGTTGAGGACCCACCATTCTTGTAGATCCCCAAAAATCACTAGTCCTGCGTAAAAAAGACCAACAAAGCATACTTTAGGGATATTGATTGGTTCTTGATAAAAAATTGTGAATCTTCGAAATCCCAAGTAAAACAGTAGAATAGTTGTCATAAATAAAGGATTGGATCGTGATAATAAAATTGCGCTTACTAAAATGATATGAGTACAGATAATCCACCAAGGAATCCGATCTTTGATAAGATGTTTGATATTTGGGATTTCTGGAAATTTATCGAATTCTTTACGAAAAATTAGGTAATAGACCGCGGTAGCAACAAGAATAGCAATGATAGCTTTCCAAGAAAAATATTGTAAGAGAAAGGAACACTTCCATTTTATGGAAGGTAAAATGATGAAGAGGGCTCGTGAAGACATTGAACTTGTTAAGCCTCCAATAGAAATATTAGAAAAAAGTAATCCCATTGTGGCATAAGCAAAACGACGTGAAGGAGAAAATATATAAAAATGGCGCATAAGCAAGGTAGCACCAATAATCATTGCTCCGGTTTCTTTTAGCAATGCTGAGAGGAGTGGCGTAGCAATCATTAAAGTCCACCACCATGATTTTGGCGAGGTACGTCCTATCTTGGCAATTGTAGAAAGTAACCGTTCTGCAAGATATACTATGGGTCGAGATTCTAAAAGAACAAGAATAACCATGACGAATACTGCGAAGCTATAATTTCTGCTATTAAAATAGGCTAAGGTAATTCTATATCCTTCTGTATAGAGAAACCAACAAAAGAGTGGTACAGACCAAAGGCAAAAAACAATTTCTACTTTACTTACGAGACGATAGAACTCTGAAATAGGAGCGTAGTGTTTCCAGAACTCTGGGACCACCAATTTTTTATGTTCGTAAGATTGGCAGAGCCGATGTAACCACGGAGTTAAAAATGTGTGGAATATAGAGCAAAAAAAGAGGGCAGTAGCTCCTATTTTTAAAGATGTTGAGTAGGGAGGCAAAATCATGAAAAACCTTCAAAAGCTAGAGCATTATTCAAACAGAGTTCGCTAATTGTTTTACAAAACTCCTGATTCTTCTTCAAGAATGTGTATGAGTATTTAGGAAAGGAATTGTAAAAAAAAAAATATTTCTATAAGTAGGGAAGTAAGATGAGGGTTTGCATATGTTACATAAAGTTACACTTCCTGAAACTAGCAAGATTGATGGATTACAAGCAAGTATTGAGCAAGTTGCGATGTCCTCAATTTTTATCTTTACAGCTTTAAAGAAGACGCTAGATACGAATTATGTTCCTGGAATGTGTCAGGCAGAAAATGCTCTTTCTGTTGAAGCAAATAAAATTATTTCTGTTGTACAAAATTCTTTAGCTGCTTATTTTTGCAAGTAAGAAATGGTTTTATATACCAGAGATTCTGCCTATACAAGCAATTGACGGGTACTCCTTGAGTTTGTTTAATGCGTATGCGAATGTCCGTAGCAATCTGATCATCTTCTTCCAATTGTTCTGGATAGCAAACAAATAAAGTAGCTCCTGATCCTGACATTAACACATAGCTATGATAAGGACTCCATATCCTTTCTAGCATAAGTTTTTTATTACGAAGATCCTTTCGAAAACGAAATACAGATTTTTCTAGATCATTCTCACCATAAAATGTTTGTTTATTTTTTCGTTTGCTAAAGTCAGTAGGCAATAACTTTTTATAAGCCTCTGGAGTTGAGACTCCCTTAGAGTTGAGGTATATAACATACTTATGTTTGGGGTTAGGTTGGCAATAGGAAACTAATTTTTCTCCTCGTCCCTTTCCTAATGCACATCCTGAAGAGAAAAAAAAGGGAACATCACTGCCGATTTCTTCTGCCCAATGTTGAAGAGTAATTAACGGAAGATGGGTTTCAAAGTATTCGTTAAGGGCGTAAAGAGCCGTAGCTGCATTGCTACTCCCTCCTCCTAATCCAGAACCTATAGGAATTTGCTTATGCAACCGCCACTTTACTGGTTGTATAATTTGTGTCTCTCTTCTAAAAATAGAAAGGCTTTTCCAAATAAGATTTCTCGAAGAAGCTAGCTCTGAGATATTACAGAAAAGACAATCTTCTGTACTATTTTCTAGGGACAGGAAATCTCCAAGATCTATAGCTTGATATAGTGTTATGAGTTCATGAAAATTATCAGGACGTTCTCCCCAAATCTTTAAAAAAAGATTAAGCTTTGCAGGAGAAAAATACTTCATACAGTACCTTTTTCGCATGAACTTTTAAAGTGGAGAGTTCTAAAGAGTTAACTCGATTGATTTCCTTCTGATTGATTTGCAACATTAGTATTGTTGCTTGATTCCAGAACAACAACATATTCATTATCAGAGATTACATCTACAATTAATATTGCAGTGACTTCCTCTTTTAGTTTTAAAGGTACGCGTTTTTTACCCAAATTTTTAATTGCGTAATGAGCGTGAGGAAAATTTTTTCTAAGTAAAGGTATGTTTTTGTTCGCAGCTGCTTCGATCATATCAGAAATTGTTACAGAGCCGTACATTTTGTTTTCTGGATCTACACGAACCTGAAATTCCAAAACAATATCTTTAAGAAGTTCGGCAAGTTTTTCAGATTCCGCCTTATCAGCAGCAGCTTGGAGTAAACGCTGTTCCTTTAATTTTGTTTGCAAACGTAAGGTTCCTATTCCTGCGATAATTGCTTTCTTTTGAGGAATCAGGTAGTTACGAATATATCCAGAGCGTGCTGTCACAAGATCTCCGCTACGCCCGAGTCCCTCTACATCCTGGAGTAAAAGTAACTGTTGTTTCATTATTCTATCTCTTTTTCTCTTTAAATTAATCTTCTCCAACAAATGGCAGCAATCCTAAATGACGGGCTCTTTTGATTGCTTGAGCAAGAATGCCTTGGAAGCGGGACGAAACACCAGTAATTCTTCTAGGTAAAACCTTACCTCTTTCGGTGATGAATTTTTTTAAAGTTTCAATATCTTTATAATCTATTGTTTTCCAACCTGCAGAAACGAAAGGGCATTTTTTATTAAAACGCTTTCTTCTGTGTTCGTGATTATGAACGGGTTTATTCATATCTTCTCCTTACAAATTATTCGGGTAAAGAGGCAAACTCAAGACTCTCTTTTACTGAATCAGCTCGGAGAGTCATGAAACGCAAAAGATCTTCATTTAAGTGATACTCTTTCCAAAGCTCTGCTATAGCTTCGGGAATCACAGTAAAATAAATAAAATAATAGTAGCCTTCTCTTGCTCCACGAATTGTATACGCTAGTTTCTTACGTCCTTGATCGTGAATTTTATTAATTTCACCACCGTAGTTAGTTATACCTGCAATAACTTTATCCAAAGCCTTCCGTCTAGCTTCTTCACTCAGAGTCACACTAAATACATAGGCACCTTCGTAAAGTTGATTTGCTTTTTTTCCCATTAAAAACTCCTAAACACAGATAGAGTAGTTTATTCCTCTGAGATATCTCAGTCTACTAAAATCATTTCATAAATTCCCTAAGCCACTCGAGGTTCTGCACACCATTGTGCGAACAGAGTCTTTGCTTCAGTGAATATGGAATCTAATTGAATTTGTTCTTTTTCTGAGAATTCTCCCAAAACAAAATCAGACAAACCAGTTATTGTCTCTGAGGGTTTTCCTATTCCCAACCTAAGTTGCCAGTAATCATTGGATCCCAGCATCTCAGTAATACTTTTGATACCCTTATGTCCCCCACTTCCTGCTCTAAAGCGAAGACGCAGTTTACCGAAGGGGTGGTTTACGTCATCAGCAAGAACAAGAATATGTTCGAGAGCAATATGAAAATATTTTTTTACTTTCACAACTGCTTTACCACTTAAGTTAACAAAAGTGTGGGGTTTGATGAATAATAAGGTCCCTGAAATAGATTCCACTTTAGCCAAGGAGGAATCGCATCCTAATAGAGATTTAAAAGCCGAGCCATCGAGTTCTTGAACTAATTTATCTGCTAATAAGAAACCAATATTATGTCGAGTAACTTTGTACTGAGCTCCGGGGTTTCCTATAGCAACAATAAGTCTTGCCATATTTTTTTATCTTCTAGAGACGGTTACAGCGACTTCTTTAAGGGAGGTGATTGGCTGAATACCTTCAGGAATCGCAATATCGGACAAATATCGTGTTTGTGATAATCCAACAGACTGGACATCAAGTTCTAAAAAAGAAACAATATCCTTAGGTTTACATACGACTCGAATTGAACGAATGACTTGTCGTAAGGATCCTCCCAATTTTACACCGATACAATCTACAGTATTCGTGCAACGAATAGGAATATTTAATTTTATAGGACGATCCTCCATTAATTCTTCAAAATCGAGATGGATTACATCATATGTGGTTATTTGATATTGAATTCCTTTAACTAAAGCTTTTATGGTCTGCCCTAGATAAGACAACGAAAAAACTGTTGATGAGAGTCCCCCACTTTCTAGATTGGAAAGAAATTTCTTAAAGACAAAAGCATCAACTACAATATTAGCCACAGCCACGCTCTTTCCAGTAGAGTAAATTACAGCAGGAATTCCTCCCTGTTGACGAATTTTTTTAAGAAAGGATTTCTTACCAGTCTCTCGACTTGTAACTACAAGCTCCATAATGTGTTTTTCTCCATAATCTTAAATAAAAGAGCTTCGTGGTTGACACTCGCTCTTAAAAATCCGAATGACTTCCTTTACGGATCAACGATTGTCGCATCTCAGACGCATATTTTGAGACAAAATTATACTTCTAACTTGGAAAAAGTCAATATTTTAGCTACAAAACAAACATCGCTTACATTCTTTCTTAGAAAAGGAGAAGCAAGACTCTGGGGTGGAAGGATTCGAACCTCCGATGCACGGTACCAAAAACCGCTGCCTTACCGCTTGGCCACACCCCAATTGAAAAGGCTCCAGTTTATCTAATCTTCTGTTTTTGAAAACAAGAAAATCATAACATCCGTGTTTTTTTTCACCTTGAGGTTTTACTTCCCAGCTTGATATAGAAAAATAAGAACCTTAAAAAGTCATAGGCAATGAGAATCTTACAAATCGCGATAGAATTTGCTCCTATCTTGAAAGTTGGCGGTTTAGCCGATGCTGTTGCAAGTTTATCAAAAGCCCTAGGAAAGCATCATGAGGTAGAAGTTATTCTTCCTTATTATCCTTTAATTTTTAATGCTGTTTTTCCCCATGTTTTTTCCAAGCGATCTTTTTGTTATAATTTTTTAGGTAAGCAACATGCTTCCACCATTTCTTATTTATATGAGGGTTTAGTCCTTACAATAGTCAAGCTAGATACACAGATTGAACTTTTTTCAACTAAAACAATTTATTCTGACAATGATATCTTACGGTTTACAGCATTTGCAACAGCAGTAGCAGCTTATATCCACGAGGCTGAACCTGCAGATATTGTTCATCTTCATGATTGGCATGTAGCGTTGCTGGCAGGACTTCTAAAGCATCCTGAGAGTACTCACTATGCAAAAATTATTTTTACCATTCATAATTTTGATTATCGGGGGTATTGTAGCACGCAACTTCTTGCAGCAACGAGGTTAGATGACTTTCATTTAAGGAACTATCAGTTATTTCGAGATCCTCAGACCTCAGTAATGATGAAAGGGGGGTTGTATTGTTCGGATTATATTACTACAGTATCACCTACGTATGCTCAAGAAATTCTAGACGACTACTCCGATTATGAAATTCATGATGCACTGTTAGCAAAAAGTTCTGTATTTTCTGGTATTTTAAATGGAATTGATAAACATGCTTGGGATCCAGCAACAGATCCTTCCTTAGCTGTAAACTATGATAGTAGCCTGCTAAATCAACCAGAGGTTCTATTTACTAGAAAAGAAGAGAATAAAGCAGCTTTGTATGAAAAATTAGGCTTATGTTTTGCATACTCTCCCTTAATTTGCATTGTTTCTCGAATTGTTGAGCAAAAAGGGCCTGAATTTATGAAAGCAACGATTCTACATGCTATGGAAAATGCCTATGCTCTTGTAATCATTGGGACATGTTATGATAAGGAGATTTTACGTCAATTTTCCAATTTACAGGAATCGTTGGCTAATTCATCCAACATTCGTTTAATCTTGGATTATAATGATCCCCTGGCTCGTCTCACCTATGCTGCTGCAGATATGATCTGCATACCCTCCCATGTGGAGCCATGTGGTCTAACCCAACAGATTGCTATGCGTTATGGTACAGTACCTCTAGTTCGAAAAACTGGGGGTCTTGCGGACACGGTAATTTCTGATGTTAATGGATTTACCTTTTCTAGCACTGAAAATTTTAATGAATTTTGGGAAATGCTAAATCGAGCAGTGATGACCTATCGTTATGAACCCGATATCTGGTTCAATCTAATAGAAGAAGGAATGCTACGTCCTTTAGAGTTAGATATTGTAGCAGAACATTACGAAAATCTTTACCGGTCTTTATTATCATAAATTTGTGTCTCAGTGTTTTTCCCTTTAGGTCGGTGAAGTAAAACGCTTTTATGTACCCAGAAATATTCTATTCCAGAGCCTAAGGAATAGATAGCGACAATAGAGACAACTATAGAAACAAAAACTTCTAGTTGGTTATCAGAAATGATTCCTAGAGAGTGGGGCATCATGGCTAGAATAATTAAGAAAAAGCTGAATGCTTGCAATATTGCTTTGATTTTACCACTGGTTCTAGCAGCAACCACACACCCCCGAAATGCACAAACAGTGCGTAGCGTGCTGATAACAGAATCCCTGGCCAAGAAGATAAATACAAGAATTAGAGGGAGATTAACAGGAGGTTGTGTAAAGGTGAGATATAATGAGATTCTATAGATACTATCTGTCATAGGATCGAGAAGTTTCCCGAGATCAGTAACTTGCGATAATTTTCTTGCAATATAGCCATCAATAGCATCTGTTAGCTCAGAAATTGCCAATAAGAATAAAAGAACATACGGTAAAATTACAGGATTGATTCCAAACCAATTTCCTTTTAAATAGAGAATCATAAAAATTGGTGTTATAAATAGCCGGGAAAAAGTGATATAATTAGGTAGTCCCACCCTACTGTCCTAGCATGTAAATTCTATCTTGACATTATACAAATACCTAAACAGAAAAGTTAAATGGAATAGAATTACATCGCAAGCATGGAATGTCTTTCTATAAAAAAATGCTTTTTACTAAAGTTTTAAGCACAAAAAGCTACGGTAGTTAAGTACTAAACACCAAGTGCATCGGTTTTCTCACTAGGTATTGTTGTATTTCTTTTTATATGATATCGTAATTCATTTCTCGTAATTTTAAAAGCCTCTCATGTATCAGAGATAATTTTCACAGTTTATTTCGAAGAAAAATTTATTAGGAGTAACTTGTATGTCAGCTCAAGCTCTTACTTTACAATCCATGATTGCAACAATTTTGCAATTTTGGAGCGAGCAAGGATGCGTGATTCATCAAGGCTATGACTTAGAGGTTGGTGCTGGAACCTTTAATCCTGCGACTTTTCTTCGTGCATTAGGTCCTGAGCCTTATAAAGCTGCCTATGTCGAGCCCTCAAGACGCCCTCAAGATGGGCGTTATGGTATGCACCCGAATCGATTACAAAATTACCATCAACTTCAAGTAATTTTAAAGCCAGTTCCTGAAGATTTTCTTTTTCTTTATAAACAATCGCTTCGAGCTATTGGCTTAGAGTTACGTGATCACGATCTTCGTTTAGTCCATGATGATTGGGAAAATCCAACAATTGGAGCCTGGGGCTTAGGCTGGGAGGTATGGTTAGATGGTATGGAAATTACCCAGTTAACCTATTTTCAAGCCATTGGAAGTAAACCTCTAGATACAATTAGTGGGGAAATTACTTATGGTATTGAAAGAATCGCCATGTATTTGCAAAAGAAAAATTCTATTTATGATGTCTTATGGAACAATACCTTAACCTATGGGCAGATTACACAAGCCTCTGAAAAAGCATGGAGTCACTACAATTTTGATTATGCTAATACACACATGTGGCTAAAACACTTTGAGGACTTTGCTAATGAGGCTATGGCAACATTGGAGCACGGGCTTCCTATTCCTGCATATGATTTTGTGATTAAAGCATCGCATGCTTTTAATATCCTTGATGCTCGAGGTGTGATTTCTGTTACGGAACGTACGCGCTACATTACCCGCATTCGACAACTTGCTCGTTTGGTGGCCGATCGCTATTTAGAATGGCGTGCTTCTCTGCATCATCCTATAGCGAATTCCCTTGTACCCCAATTTAAGAAGGCGATTCCATGTTCTTTACCATCTATTTCTACTGCTGAAGATTTTTTATTAGAAATTGGTTCTGAGGAACTCCCTGCCACGTTTGTCCCCATAGGGATTCAGCAATTAGAGTTTTTGACAAAAAAACTCTTCGCTGATTACAACCTAAGATATGAAAATCTAGAGGTCTTCGGTTCTCCAAGAAGACTTGCTCTGCTTGTGAAAAAATTGTGTCCTTCAGCCATTCAAAATGCCGAAGAAAAAAAAGGGCCAATTTTATCTTCCCTATTCACGGAGTCTGGTAAGGTTACACCTCAAGGTGAACAATTTTTCGCTGCACAAAATGTCCCTATTACTCATTACAGAGAGCTTGCTCATTATCTCCAATTTACTATTCACGAAGTCAATCAGGCTAAGTATTTGTTTCGCATCATTCCTGAAACGTGTCAGCAAACTACAGAGATTTTAGTTCAAAAGCTTCCTCTTTTAATTCAAGCAATGCAGTTTCCAAAGAAGATGATTTGGGAGACTAGCAATATAGAATACCCCCGACCTATTCGTTGGTTAGTTGCTCTTTATGGAAATCATGTCTTACCCATAACTTTAGGAAAGATTCTAGCTTCTCAGAACTCCCAAGGTCATGCACAATTGAATCCAAGGGAAATTTTTATACCTTCTCCCCAGCTTTATTTAGATACTTTAAGAAATGCTTGTGTTGTTGTTTCTCAAAAGGAAAGACGTTTGGTTATTGAACAAGGATTAAGGATGCACAGCTCTACAACAATTTCTCCTGTGTCTTTCCCTCGTTTGTTAGAGGAGATAATTTTTTTAACAGAACATCCTTTTGTTACATGTGCACAATTCCCTATAGCATTCTGTTCTTTACCCAAAGAGCTCCTTATCGCAGAAATGGTGAATCATCAAAAATATTTCCCTACTCAAGACACATTGGGAGCAATTACCCACTATTTTATTCTTGTCTCTGATAATTCTCCTAATGACATTATTATTGGAGGCAATGAAAAAGCTTTAACTCCTCGTCTTACTGACGGGGCTTTTTTATTTGACCAAGATCTGAATACAGCTTTAATGACTTTTGTAGATAAGCTTAAATCTGTCACTTATTTTGATGCTCTTGGTTCACTTTATGATAAAGTGGAACGTTTAAAAGCACATAAAGAAGTTTTGTATCCCCTACTACCTTTAGGAGGGCTTGAGGATCTCGATATTGCAGTTAAATATTGCAAGGTAGATTTAGTCTCTGCAGTTGTTAATGAGTTTCCAGAACTTCAAGGTATTATGGGAGAGCATTATCTCAAGCATGCGGGACTACCGACAGCTGCAGCGGTTGCTGTAGGGGAGCATTTGCGTCATATTACAACGGGACAAATGATCTCACCTACAGGAACGCTGCTCTCTCTTTTGGATCGTCTAGATAACTTACTTGCCTGTTTTATTTTAGGATTTAAGCCGACATCTTCGCATGATCCCTACGCACTACGTCGCCAGTCTTTAGAGATTTTAACTTTATTATCTGCCCTAGAGCTTTCTATAGATTTTGTCTTGCTTCTGGATCGTTTTGCTGATCATTTTCCTACTAAAATTCAAAATATCTCTTGGAACAAATCTTTTATAGTTGAAGAGGTTATAAGTTTTCTTTGGGGTAGATTGAGGACATTTCTTACTTCGTTAGGCTTTAGTAAAGACGAAATTACTGTTGTGCTTGGAAACTCCACAATTAAAGATCCTATAAAAATTATTCATGCTGTTGCAGCTCTGCACCAACTTAAAAAGGCAAATCCCAATATTTTAGTAGAAATTACGACAACGCATCACCGATTGAAAAAGATTATTGCCTCTTTAAAGCTTTCTACGACAAGTTTTGTCATTACAGAGCATGGTGGGGAAAAAGAAAAGAAATTTAAGGAGGCACTTGAAAAATTCCTAGAGTTTCCTGAGAAGACTTCACAAGACAAGCTTGTGGAATATTTTTTAACATTAAGTCATCTTTGTTTAGACATCCAGGCATTTTTAGACAATGTTCATATCAACAGCGATAATGCTGCACTTAAAAAGTTACGGACTTCTTTATTAGTAACTGCTATGGAAAAGTTTTGTGCCTATCATTGGGAAGCCCTGGTATTTTAATTTTTATCAGGCATCAGCTACACCTCAGGAAAATTAATTAAATCTTCCATATTTTATAAAGTCCCATCATTTTATTAGTTTTAGTTAATTTAAATTTAAATAGAGTCTTTAAATCTATGGATCTGATATCTATAATGTTTCCAGGGCCCTCCTAAGTTACCTCCAGGGTCCATCATATACACGTAGCCACTGTCATTCACAGGGGATTCCTGGAAAAGGATGTTTGAATTCCTCAATAAACGGAATCCACCGAATTTGACTGCAGTTTCGGATTTGAGAGAAAAAGAACAATAGAAGCTACTGCAAAAATATAACAATTAGAATCCCAAGATTGTATACGAAGAAAATCTTCTATGAACTCCTGTCCCTTTGTCCCTATGTATAGTTATTGTCTAGAAAAGGAGTGTAGCAATCACATAGTACAATTAAAATTTTTCCTCCACGACCTTTAGGATAAGAGTGGAATATAGAGAATTTAGAAGCTGCCTCTTCTAAGAATTGCTCTTGATATTTTTGATTCTGCTTACTTTTATCAAAAACAAGGAGAGTTTCCTCATTACCTGCAGTAATATAACGATGGAGTCGTAATGAAATAGAGGTATAAGCAGTATAAGAAAGCCCTTCCCCCTTTCTCTAATAAAGTTAATCACTGCTAAATCAGTTCAAACAAACAGCGTTCTTATTTTCAAAATCAGATACCAAACAATATTCTTTCATGAATTCCGAACCTATGGGAGTAATTTCCCAAATCTCTTCGTATTTTTTTCCAAATTCATCTTCATCTAAGCCAATGACAACTACACACATGCCTTCGGGAAATTGAGTGTCGGGGAAGTAATTTTTAAACTCTGTGATACGTTCATGCACTGAGTTGGGCATTGGAGGATATACTGGATGTGAGGCCTCTGGAAAACACAAAACAACAATACTTGCTATATCGCCAAGATAAGAAGCTTGTAAAGAAGCAGCTAGAAGACTACATATATTACATGTTCCCACGGTTGAATCAGACTGAAGTTGATTATTTAACACAACGAAAACTAAAGGTTTGTTTTCCTGCCGTGCAGCTGTGAGGCCTTCCAAATAAGAGTCGTACATAGATGATGAAACTGCTTTTTGTTGATCTTCGTGTTTCTCTTCTTGATTTTGGTTTTCAAAAGTAGATACGTCATCCTCCCCATTACCGACCGCTGGTAATATCAATAACAATGATAATAAAAATAATATAGCGCGCATAAAAAGTTCCCAATTCCATTGAAAATGTTGTCGAATAGTATGGCAAAAGGACCTGTTTAAAAGATAGGCAATTCCTGTCCCCGTTATACTCTATGAATAGCGGTGCATTCCGGTTGACCTTCTTCATTTATAAAGATATAGCATAGGCAAGGGTCTTTATAATTCTCTATCTCAGGAAATATGAAAGCAAAATCACTCATGTAGATGATTACGGGATCCAGTTTTAAAAAAAAATCGAGAGGGCTAATTAAGCCCGGCATCATAACAACAACGTTAAGATTATTGCCGACTAGGGGGGGGAGGGAAAAGGAGTCCCCGATAAGAGAATCAAATTTTGTTGTCGAGTGATGAGAGAAAAATACCAGAATACTACGCTTATTATGAGCGAGGGCGTCGGTATAAGCCGCTTCAAAATTACAAAAAAGCTGTGAATCTTTAGCAGCTTTCAAGTGTGTAGGCCAGTTTACAGAGTGCTCAAGCTGAGTGTCTGCTTGCGCTGCATTAAGTACTCCAAGAAATATACTAAGCATCATACAAGAATAACGAAACACTATACAATTCCTCTAATCCATGTTTTTTGAGAAAAAACAACATTTTAATTATGTTAACGTTAATTTACTCCTAAAAAATTTTGTATTTCAAAAAACATAGGAATAAATAATTTTAGCTTTCGCAAAATAAGAAAACTAAAATACAAGACAACGTAGGTAGAATTACTAAGAAATTAGTAAACTATCGTGTGAGGTACGACGCGTTAGATCGGGTCCTAGAACAAGGTACCCGTTAAATTGTGGAGTTTGGATATGAGTATAGAGAAAACTGTTTTAGTTATATTGTACAAAACTGGTCGTTGATACAAGTGAATAAAAGTACGATGAAAAAGATATGGCAAGCTTAGATCACCTCATTTTGGGTTATTAAATGTTCGATTTCCATCCATTGTTGTGTTTGCCACTCATAGAAAAAGGATGACATTCCAAATCCATATCCTAAAGTTTTGGCTAACTCCTGTGCCTCTTGAGACAAGGTGGTCGTCTTTAATGCCGACAATCCGATTGTTTCTGACAGAAGCAATCCTTTTGAGTAGTTGGAAATTGAGGCGATATTCAAAAAGCAAAAAACTAAACTTAGAATAGGTAAAAAAAACTTAAAGAGTTTCATAAAAACCTATAATAAAAATAAATTAGGATAATTATTTTACATTGATTTTGTTAAAATTTCAATCTTTATATCACTATTAAATAGAAATTAAAAAAGGTTCTCCGATTTTTAGTTTTTAGATATTAGAAAAACAAAAAATCTTTACAAGATATGTAGAGAATGTCTTTTTATAGAGGGCAATATAAAGATCTTTATGAGGAAAAATGAACCTCTTCCTTAGGATCAATCAGAGTGATTGTTATTTTATCTTTCTGAATTTGAACATAGTCTTCTAGAATTGCTAGTTTTCTCTCATTACTCTGCTGAGGAAATTGTGTACGGGAATGGCATTGCTGTCGCCATTGCCTATCAGCAAGTTTTTGAAAAGATTGAACTGCAACAAAATCTAGGATATCTAGATTGAATCGACGTTTTGTTAACAGTTCGATAATGGTCTTATCAGTGAGCATAGCTAAAGCTTCGTCAAGAACAGCCCTTTTATGATGTGTTTCGTAATAATGTATGAGGAAAGTAAACAACTGCCGGCATTCTTGATATTTGAAATCCTCAGGAACAAAATAGTGTTTTGCTGTATAAAGAATTTTATGTTCTGAAGCTTTACAAAAAAGCAAACATCGAATCACATCCGTCTCTATAATAACATCAGGATGGATTATGGGTATTTTCTGTTTTGAGGTAACAGGCCTTTCTCTTTGTATCTGAGGCTTTGCCAGAGCAAGCACCATATCTTCAGGGATTGTCATCAACGAGGCCAGTTGTTTAAGATGTTCATAGACAAAAATAGGATTGCCCCACTGTTTAATTTGTCGAATAACTTCTTCGACAATTACAGCTTTTTCTCTAGGAGTAAAAGTTGGACACGCTTGAACTTTCTTACTAACAAGAAAAGTGAGATAATCTTTACTTTTTTCGAGCAAGGCAATTAGTGCTGTACTTCCTTTTTGCATAAGAAAGGAATCGGGGTCATAACCTTCGGGTAGTTGACAAACGAATACGGCGATGCCTGCAACTTGACATAGATCACCGACGCGTAGAACAGCTTTATTCCCTGCTTCATCACTATCGAAGAGGAGAAAAACTTTCAGCACACCCAATTTAGTCAATTCTTTGACGTGTTCTTCCGTAAAAGCCGTTCCCTGAGCAGCTAGGGTACAATTAAATCCAAAGTCGATCATTTGGAGACAATCTGCTTGTCCTTCTACTAAAATTGCTTTCTTTTCTTTAGCAATCCGTCTACGTGAAAAATTTAGCCCAAAAAGAATACGTGATTTTTTAAAAATTGGAGTCTCAGGAGTATTGACATATTTACTGCCCTGTGCGTTTTCTAAAAATTTTCGTGAAGAAAAGCCAACAGTATGTCCTAGCGCATCGTGAATAGGAAAAATAATTCGCCGAGAAAATAAAAACCATTTTTTTCCAAAAAAGCCCGCATCTTGCAATTGTTTTCGTGACAACTGCCGATCTTGCATGCCTTGAAGAAATACAGATTCCTCGGGCCCATAGCCTAAACGAAAACGATCTATAGTATCTGGAGAGAATCCACGATGATATAGGTATTGCAAAGCCTTCTGTCCTTCAGGCAAGCAATAGAGGCAGTATCGAAAAAACTTTTCTGTTTCGCTATTGATATTACGTAGTTGTTCTTTTATTCCTATGGGAAGGTTATTCTTAAATTCTGTAGGCTTGATGACTAGATCGACATGAAACTTCTTAGATAAGACTAGAACAGCTTCTGTAAAAGAGTAGCCTAAATATTGCATTAAGAATGCAATAGCATCTCCATGAACTCCGCATCCAAAACAGTGATAGTATGCTCCTGTAGGATTTACAAGGAATGAAGGAGTTTTTTCAATATGGAAAGGACAACAAGCCTTATATGTCGCGCCACTACGCTTCAAATGAAGATGTTCAGAAAGAACATCGACAATATCAATGCTATGTCTTAAATTATCTAAACTTTCTTCTGTATACATAGAGGATACATGGTGTATGTCATAGTTATGCCATACCCGTAGGTTTAAAAGAAAGGCACCGCCTTCTCTTCATTTAGACAAAAAAGCCGTGAGAGTTCCTTTCTTGATCTAGAAGAATGAATGTAGTAAGATGCCAAGCAAAAGGTTGGCAAAATCTTATGGAATTTTATTTTTTGCTAGATTCTTTGGACCATATTTGACGCATATTCATAGACTGCACATGAACTTATTTGTATCAGAGTCATCAAAAAATAATTCATGTTTTAGAATAAAAATATTTTTCCCGAATTAGATCATGACTATAAAAAAACTCACTCCAATGATTGAACAATGGCATGAATGTAAGAAAAAAGCAGGGGATTCTGTTCTTTTATTTCGCATGGGTGATTTTTATGAAGCCTTTTATGATGATGCAGAACTTCTTTCCCAATACCTAGATCTTACATTAACGCAAAGACAAGGGGTACCTATGAGTGGTGTTCCCGTAGTTGCTATTGATAATTATGTTGACCGTTTGGTTAGTAAGGGGTTCAAAGTTGCCATTGCAGAGCAGTTCGATGATCCCAAGAATAAGGAGATAAAAAAGCCTGGTCCCATCACTCGTGATTTACAAAGATGTATCACTCCAGGAACACTACTTTCTTCTACTCTGCTTCACGAAAAAACTAATAACTATATTGTTGGGATTAATCGCGTAGGATCACTTTTCGGTTTTGCCTGTTTAGACCTTTCTACAGGTTCTTTTCTTATTGAAGAACATGAAAACATTAAAGAGCTTACTGATCAGATTTGTCGTTTAAGGCCTACAGAAATTTTAGCTAGCAGCAAGTTTTATAATAAACAGACTACCTTAGTGCAACAACTACAACAACACCTAAAGCTTACATTGTCTACCTATGCAGATTGGGCATTTGAACATCAATTTGCTTCAAAAAAGCTCACAGCTCATTTCCATGTAGCCTCTTTGGATGGGTTTGGTCTTAAAGGCTTAGTTCCTGGAATCAATGCGGCAGGGGGATTACTTTCGTATATTCAAGATAAGCTTCTTTTACCTACACAACATATTGCTGTGCCTAAGACTTCTGCGAAACAGCAAAGATTACTGATTGATACCGCGTCGCAGATAAATTTAGAATTATTAGCACCTCTTCAAGATCTCCAGGGAAAAAGTTCTTTATTACATGTTATGGATCATACGTGCACTCCAATGGGAGGAAGGTTATTACGTCAAACTTTGGTGAGTCCTTTCTATGAACAAGATGACATTCTTATACGTCAAGATGCTGTTGAGTTTCTTTTAAACCATACGAAGCTAAGAAAAAATATTAAAACTTATCTTTGTCAAGTACGTGACGTAGAGCGTTTGTTAACAAAAATTACTACAGGATTAGCCGGGCCTAAAGATGTAGGTATGCTACGAGATTCTTTATCTGCTAGTGTGCAAGTTTATAACCAATTTGCCGATTTCTCTCTCCCTAGCTTTTTCCAAGGCAAATTTATTTTATCTGCAGAAGTTTCCTTACTCATAACACTATTGTCACAGGCGCTGCAAGCAGAGCTTCCTTTACGACCCTCTGAAGGGAACATTTTTATGGATGATTTTCATAAAGAGTTGCAACGCTTGCGTTATACCCGGGAGCATTCTCAAGAATGGGTATGGAAATATCAAGAGGATATACGTGAACAAACAGGGATTAAAAAACTTAAAGTGTGTTTTGCTCAAGCTTTAGGTTATTACATTGAAGTTCATAGTGAATTTGCGCCACAACTTCCTAAAAGTTTTATTCGTCGTCAGTCACGTTTGCATGCTGAACGTTTCACTACTGCGGAGCTTCAAGAATTTCAAGATGACATGTTTAACATTTCTGAGAAATTGCAAGCACTAGAGACGCAATTATTTAAAGATCTTTGTTCGCATATTTCACAGCAACGTACAGCAATTGTCAATTTATCTCAAACTCTTGCAGACACGGATTACATTTTATCTCTTGCAGAACTTGCTGACATTCATGGGTACTGCCGTCCTCGCGTTGACAATACTGATATTTTATGGATTTCTTGTGGTTGTCATCCTGTAGTACAAACTCTTCTTGGTACTGGAAAGTTTATTCCTAACGATATTGCAATGCAAGGTTCGCAAATACGAATGATTTTATTGACAGGGCCGAATATGGCAGGAAAGTCTACGTATATCCGCCAGATAGCTCTTTTAGTAATTATGGCACAAATGGGGTCTTTTATTCCTGCGAAGCAAGCTCATATTGGGATTGTAGATAAAATTTTCACAAGAATAGGGGCTGCTGATAACCTTGCTAAAGGGATGTCTACTTTTATGGTTGAGATGAGTGAAACAGCGAACATTCTTCATAATGTTACTGATCGCTCTTTAGTCATTTTGGATGAAGTAGGTCGAGGCACGAGCACTTATGACGGCTTAGCGATTGCGCAAGCTGTTGTGGAGTATCTCCTTTTCACAGAAGGTAAAAAAGCAAAAACACTATTTGCTACACATTATCGAGAATTGATTGACTTAGAGAAGCTTTGCTCTCATGTAGCCAACTTTCATGCAGGAGTTAAGGAACATTCTGGTCAACCTATTTTTCTATATGAAATTCTTAAAGGTTATTCGCAAAAAAGTTTTGGGATTCATGTAGCACGAATTGCAGGGTTCCCGCTTTGTGTAATATCAAGAGCGCAACAAATTTTACGACAATTAGAGGGCCCTGAATTAGCGGTACGCTCTATACACAATAAAATGCAGCAGCTTACGTTATTTTAGTTATGCATGTTGAGGACTTTTCTCCCAAACTCGTTCCTTCAGCTCCTGGGGTTTATTTAATGAAAGACACCCAAGGCAGTGTTCTTTATATTGGGAAAGCAAAAAATCTTAGAAATCGTTTGACTACATACTTTCACAAGCAAAGTAATTCTCGTGAACGCATTCCTTTTTTAATGCAAAAAACAGCAACTATAGAAACTATTGTGGTTTCTAATGAAACGGAAGCGCTTCTCTTAGAAAACAATCTAATCAAACAGCATGGTCCGCGCTATAATGTTTTACTAAAAGACGACAAAACGTTTTTTTGCCTAGCAGTCGCTCTGACTCATTCTTGGCCAAAAATTGAAGCTGTTCGGACTAAAGCTTTAAGTTCCTCTAAAAAGCAATTAATTTTTGGTCCTTACGTGAGTGCTGAAGCTTGTCGAGCCCTTCTTGAAGTAATTAGTCAGTGGTTTCCTCTTAGAACATGTTCCAATCAAGAGTTTTCTCTACGAAAACGCCCTTGCATTCTTTATGAAATGAAACGCTGTCTCGCTCCATGTGTGGGGCTTTGTTCTCATGAAGAATATCAAGAAACTTTAGAAAAAGCTCTTCTTTTTCTTAAAGGTAAAATAGATAAAGTGATTCAAGCTTTAGAAAAAGCCGTGGAGAAAGCTTCTAAAAAATTAGAATTTGAACAAGCGGCTATGCATTATCGGACATTATCTTTAATTAAGGGTGCGATGGCAAAGCAACATGTAGAGAAGTTCAACGTACAAAACATCGATGCTATAGGTTTATATAGATGCCAAGGACAAACTGTGCTCACTATACTCAATGTCCGTTCTGGGCGGCTACTTGGAGCACGTCATTTTATTTTTCTTGAAAACGCACAAGAAGACCGTGATCTTCTTTCTTCCTTTATTTTACAATTCTATCTAAATCAACCCCATCTTCCTAGAGAGATCCTTATTCCGACACCTTTAGAGTTTCCTTCTCTTCCTATTGTATTGAATGCGAATTCTCCGCCCCGTTTGCGTTCCCCTAAAACGGGTTACGGCAAAAAGCTTCTTACTCTTGCTCATCAGAATGCTGAGATCTATGCTACGACTTCTGGCCCTTCATTAGTGCTCCCCTATGAGGAGATAAAGCGCATTCTACATATAGATCAGAATCCCTATCGGATAGAATGTTATGATAATGCTCATATGCAAGGAGCTCATCCAGTAGGTGTTTATATTGTTTTTGAAAATGATGCGTTTAATCGTAAGGACTATCGAATATTCTCTATTACTTCAGGCTCTGCCAAAAATGATTTGGCAAGTTTAGAGGAAGTGCTTGTACGAAGATTCCGTTCGTTAACAACCTCTATCCCCGATATAATTTTGATTGATGGAGGACAAGCGCATTATTCCAAAGCAAAAAAAATACTACAAACATGCAATCTTATTGGAATTGACGTTATAGCAATAGCTAAAGAAGCTCGTAGTCACAGTAGCTCTTTAAAAAAAGAAAAAATTTTTTGCGAACATTATCCACAAGGTCTACAGTTAGCTCCAACATCAAAATTATTACAATTTTTTCAAGTACTACGCGATGAAGCTCATCGTTTTGCAATACATAAACACAGAAAGAAAAGGGATAAAGCGTTATTTATAGAAGAAAAAATTCCTGGTTTTGGCATTGTAAAGCGCAGAAACTTATTAAAGAAATTTAAAAGTTGGAAGCAGGTAATGCAGGCTTCTCAGGAAGAGTTAGAGTCAGTTCCCGGATTAACAAGGAAAGATATCCAACAATTACTTAAAAAACAAACTTTATCCTGCTATCATAAGGACTAAATTTCTGAGTCTTTTATTTCTGTTAAGAAATCTTCTGAGGACGAAAGGTCGTGAATAGAGGTTTCCTCTTCTTCTTCTGGTTCTTCCTCAATACGATCCTTAGGCTGTGTGAGACCTTTAATAATCACATGTACAGCAGCTACGTGAAGACCTGTGTATGCGGAAATTTCAGAAACAATGCAGCCCTGGATTTCTTCAGTTTTTTCTGGGATAGAGACACCGTAATCTACGTTGACTTCTACACGAACTTTGACAAGGTGATTTTTGGAATCTTGTTCTACATAAATTCCTTTCATTCTCTCAATATCTCTGCCGAATAGAGCATCAATTAAATTCCCTCCAAGGAGAGAAACTCCGTTGATTTTCGCAAGGCAATGTAAAATAATTACTTGAATAACGCGAGTCTCTATATCACGACTAAACACTGTTTCAGGAAACTCAATTTCTTTTACATCCAGCTTTAAATTTTGCTTTTCCATACTTCTTCCTCCTATTGACCCTATTTCGCTAGCGAGAAATGTAGCTCATAGAAATAATAAATGCTATTGATAGTCTAATGGTCAAGCGGTTAATATGCTACCTTCAATACTTCCTATTTCATTTTTCTTATTTTATTTTATCTTAGGCTGTTTATCTGCTTACATAGCAAGGAAGAAAAATCGAAATGTCGTGGGTTGGTTTTTTGCTGGAGTATTTTTTGGATTTATTGGAATTATTATTCTACTTTTTCTCTCTTCTCTGCCAGAGAATAATTTGAATTCGTCTCAAACTTCGTTACCTGATAATTCGGTATTTTTAGATAACTTCAAAGAAGTTAAAAAAGCTACTGAAGTCATTCCTTCTGGGGATCTTCAACAAGTAGCTATAGATACGGAAAAGTGGTTTTACTTAGACAAGGAGCACCATAATGTAGGTCCTATATCTTTGGAAGATTTGTTTGTATTTCTTCGGAACACAGAGTTACATGCTAAAGAAAATACTTCTCCTCAAGAGATTTGGATTTGGAAAAAAGGAATGCATAATTGGGAAAGAGCAAAAAACATCCCCGAACTAAAAGAAGCTCTAGAAACTTCAGAGTAAAAAGCTTTTTACCAATTGAAGAAATAAAGTAAGACGCCTTTTGAATTTTTTATTACGTTACCAGCTAGCTTTAATAACTCCGGGAATTTCTCCCATGGAAGCCATTTGTCTAAAGCAAATTCTAGAAATGGCGAATTTTCTTAGATATCCCCTCGGACGACCTGTTAGCAAACATCGATTATGCAAACGCACAGGAGAACAATCTCTTTTCATTTTATTTAAAGCTATACGAGCGCGTTCTTTTTCTTCTTCATTGACTGTTAAACTTTTGACGGTCTCACGTAATGCAGCTCGTTTTTTAAAATTTGTCTCTACTAATCGTCGACGTTTAAGTTCTCTAGCTATAGATGACTTTTTAGCCATGCATTTTTCCTTAAGTTATTTTCAAATTACTTTTTACGTGCAGGTCCTGCTTGACGTTGTTTCCGATTAGGGTCCTTTTTATTAATTACATAGAGGCGTCCCTTACGACGAACAAGCTTGTCTCCCTTAGATGGATCCGCTTTAATAGATGAACTTACTTTCATAAAAATAGCCTTGCTGCATTCTTTCTACTAATAGAAAAACACACTGTAAATTACAGACTTTTACCAAAAAGAACTAATGTAATCTTCTCGATCCTTTTTTGACAACACTAGACTGCTATCTTGGAAGAGTTTTTTAGATAAGTTCGCTCAAAGCTCTCTGTCCTGTTGATTTTTATTCATGCAATTCCGTAAACTTTTTACTGGGCCTTTTGTTGTAAATTATTGGATGAGTTATGAGGCTTAGCAATATAGGAAAGGCATTGTGAAACGAACTTATCAACCTAGCAAAAGGAAACGTCGTAATTCTGTAGGTTTCCGCTCCCGCATGGCTACGAGAAATGGAAGAAAGCTTTTGAATCGTCGTCGTCGTCACGGTAGACACGCTTTAGTCGATTTGTAATTTAATTTTGTGCAACGTCTAGTTCTTCCTAAACATGCTCGTATACTTAAAAGGAAACATTTTCTTTATACTACACGTTGTGGATCGTGTCGTCAGGGAAATCAGGTGATTTTTTATGTTATGCCTTTGCGCCATTCAGGAATTTGCAAATTAGGAATCACTGTTTCCAAGAAATTTGGGAAAGCTCATTTAAGAAATTATTTTAAGCGTATTGTCCGTGAAGCTTTTCGGCATATACGTCATGAACTTCCAAGTTGTCAGATAATTGTTCTTCCTAAAACACATAAGCACATGCCTATATTTGCAGAGCTTCTTCAAGATTTTCTACATCAAGTTCCTGAAGGACTAAGCAAGTTAACAAAGAAATAAGTCTACGATTGATGGCGAATGTATTCTAAAGAACGAGAAATATGTGAACGTATTTCTGCAGGGGCAGCATCAAAGGCGACTTCTGCATGTTGTAGGGCATGATGCCACTGGTCAGAATCAAGGTAAAACTGAGCGATCATCATTTCAACACGCCATAAATTATCTTTATCCTGTTGACCGAACTGCGAAAGATAAGTTTCTAAAGGAGCGATAACTTGACTTGCTTCCTGACGGACACCTTCTCTTGACCTTTTTGCTAATTCCTGAAATTCAATCAGAGCAACCGTAAAATGTGTTTGTTTTTCATTTTTAGAGTCTTTACTTAGTAAGCGCTTTTTAATTCTCTGACATTCTTCGGAATCCATTTTTCCATTTTCCACGAGAAGACGAAATTTCTCAGAGAGGAAAAAGTAATCGTCACTGCGTACACCAAATTCTAAAGCCTGGGTAAGAAAGTCTTTACGAGAAAGCTCTTCGGCGAGTCGATAATGTAGTTGCAATTCAGCCATGGATAACGAGGTCATAATAGGAAAAGCTCTTCTTAATAAAGAGTCGCTATCTACTATATGACAAAGACTATCTCCTAAATTCGTTCCTGTTTCATTACCAAAAGAGCCTAGCCTGTAAATTTCCTGTTCTTCAGGTGAAAGTAAAACCATACAAGGGAGTTCATCAATTTTAAATTGAGATTTCAAACATGCATTTTGTTGACGAATACTTTCTGCTTGAGGAGTATGTTTCAGGTAATCTACTTTTACACAAATAAATTTTCCTGCAACTTTTTTAATAAAATCCTGTGAATCTAAAACTTCCTTACGGATTTTCATACAAGCACCATTCCAATCAGAGCCAGAAAAAAAGATAAGGAGTGGGAGTTCAGATTCCTTACTCTTTTGCAGAGCTTCTTGATAATTTAGGTGCCAGACAAGTTTACAAGAGGTATCTTGGATACTAGCTTCAAGGACTGGAGAACTAATACCCAATAAAAGAGTAGTTAAGATTTTTAATTGCTTTAAAGAACATCTCTTAATATTTTGTAATAGGATCACGGGGTACCTCCTCCTTCTCCTAACACTAGGACGTAACTTGTTCTATTTAGGGCTAGGCCCGATGTGCCTCGAGAACACCTTTCTAGCGACTCTTGCTGTATAGTCTTTTTTTTATTAAAACGAAATAAAAAACACTACTTAAAAATGTTGAACTTCTCAACTAAAAATAGCATAGCTTATATTGCTTGAATAAATATGAATTTCGAAGAATATTTATGCAGTTTTATTTTTTTGTTAGTGTATAAATAAACTTTTTAAGTCCTACATTACAGTCCTTAAGAGCAAAAACCGTAGCTCTAGAAAAATTGTTCTGTTAGCATGACGAACAAGTTAAACTTTAAGTAATCCTTTTTCGATAAAATATAAAGAACAAGTTCGTTCATAGAGTTATTTCATGGCGTTATTTCCAAAAAAAGTTCTTTATTTTTACAATACAGCATCTCAACAGAAAGAGATGTTCTTCCCCTCTCACGATCCTGTGCGACTTTATACATGTGGCCCTACGGTTTATGACTATGCTCATATAGGGAATCTTAGAACGTATATTTTTGAAGATATCCTCAAACGAACATTGTTGTTTTCAGGTTATTCTGTAACACACGTGATGAACATTACTGATGTTGATGATAAAACTCTTACAGGAGCGACTCGAAATAACATTTCACTGCAAGACTATACAGCTCCTTATACGCAGGCATTTTTTGAAGACCTTCAAATACTGAGTATCGTCAATGCGGATTTTTATCCTTATGCTACGCATTACATTCCACAAATGATTCAAGCGATTGAAAAGCTCTTACAACAAGGTACTGCCTATACTGGGCAGGATGGATCGGTATATTTTTCTATCCAACGTTTCCCGGACTATGGCAAACTTTCACACTTAGATTTCAATAGTTTACAATGTTATTCACGAACATCTACTGATGAGTATGACAAGGCAAACCCGAGTGATTTTGTCTTATGGAAAGCATACAACGCACAACGTGATGGTATCATTTATTGGGAAAGTCCTTTTGGTAAAGGACGCCCTGGATGGCATTTAGAATGTTCTGTCATGGCTATGGAGCTTTTGGGAGAATCCTTGGATATCCATGCAGGAGGTGTGGACAATATTTTCCCCCATCATGAAAACGAAATTGCTCAATCAGAAGCGCTTTCAGGAAAACCTTTTGTGCGTTATTGGTTACATTCAGAACATCTTTTAGTCGATGGGAAAAAGATGTCTAAAAGCTTAGGGAACTTTTTTACTTTACGTGACCTTTTAAATCGAGGTTTCTCAGGCCAAGAAGTACGCTATATGCTTCTAAAAAATCATTACCGCATGCCATTAAACTTTACGGAAAAAGAGCTATTTTCCTGTCGACAAGCGTTACGTCGTCTAAGAGATTTCATTATTCGTCTTGAAGATTCTCATCCTTCTGGGGAAGCTCCTTTACCAAAAACTTTGATGTGTGCTGATAAATTTTATACGAATTTTTCAACTGCTCTAGCAAACGATTTAAATATAGCTGTTGGTCTAGCCTCACTTTTCGATTTTGTTCATCAGGTCCATAGCTTCATGGACCATGGAAGTTTTTCTCAAGTCGATGCTCTTTATATTTTGAAGCTATTAAAGCAAATAGATCTTATCCTTGGGGTTATTCCTTTATCTACACCCATAGCGATTCCTCATGCTATTGTACAATTGGTTGAAGAACGAGAAAAAGCACGTAAAGAGAAAAACTGGGCAATGGCTGATGCTCTACGTGATGCGATAATCACAGCAGGATTTGTTATTGAAGACAGCAAATCAGGTCCTAAGGTAAAGCCCTTAAGTTGATGCATCTATACGGCGCATAACAGGAAAATAGAGTACATCCCTTATAGAGGCTGCGTCTGTTAAAATCATAACCAGTCGGTCTATGCCAATCCCGAATCCCCCAGCTGGAGGCATCCCCTGACATAGAGCTTCCAAGAATTCTTCATCTAGAGGATGACATTCGCTCTCAGGAAGCAACTCCTTCTTCATAAGCTGTTCTTCAAGTAATTTTCTTTGCTGAATTGGATCATTGAGTTCAGAATAAGCATTACATAATTCTTTACCAAGACAAAAACTTTCAAAACGTTCAACATACGTTCTATCCCCAGAACGCAATGTTTTGCATAAAGGTGTAGTTTCTATGGGATGATCTGTAATATGATGCGGAGCAACTAAATTTTCAGAGACAAGCTCATCGAATAGTAAGGCAATGAGCAGACCTCTTGGAGCTTGTGCAAAGGCCTGTTCAGGAAGGCGCGTTTGTGTTTTTAAAATTTTCTTCAATTCATGATTACTGTGCAAGTCTACATCAATTTTGCTATATACATGAATGCTTTCCTTCATTGTCATACGAATCCAAGGAGCCTTGAAATCTATTATTTGGGGTCCTTCTTTCCAATGAGAATAGCGAATTTCTGTACTCCCTTCGTTTAGAGAACGAACTAAGTATTCTATTAGGTTTTCTACAAAAATCATAATTTCATTATAATCCATATAAGCAGCATAGCTTTCTATCATAGTGAATTCAGGATTGTGGGTTTTATCCATTCCTTCATTTCTGAACACTTTGCCGACTTCATAAATACGAGGAATTCCGCCAACAAGAATCTTTTTGAGGGCAATTTCTAATGAGATACGGAGAAACATGTCGGTATGTAACGCTTCCAATTTCGTTGTAAAAGGTCGCGCTTCAGCTCCTCCATAGGTAGTTTGTAGTATGGGCGTTTCCACTTCTAAAAAGCCATGATCATCCATGTACTGACGGATGAGTTTAACGATACGGCTTCTTTTTACGAAGGTGTTGCTTGCTTCTGGAGAAGAGATGAGGTCCAACCAACGCTTACGATAACGTATTTCTTTGTCATGCAACCCTGCATGCTTATCTGGCAGGGAAAGTAGAGATTTGGAAAGTAATGTCACTGTTTCTACAAGAATAGTGAGCTCTCCAGAGTGGGTGAAGAAGAGATAGCCCTCAATCCCAAGGATATCCCCTAAATCAAGTTTTTTTTCGATAAATTTGAGTGGTGGAATTTCAGCATCTGCGAGAAGACCTTGTACAGAAGTAAACTCACGATTAAACATCACTTGAATTGTTTGATTATGGTCTAAAATTTGTCCAAAGGCATTTTTTCCCATAGAGCGAAAAAGAACAAGTCTACCCGCTAATTTTACTTTAGGTGTGGCTTTATTTAATGCACTTTCACTATCCCCTAAAGTTTGCATTAAAAATCTTTTTTTTATTTCTTCTACGCTTGTAACGCCAGGAAATACATAAGGATAAGGATTGATACCCAGTGCCAAGATAGCTTGAAGTTTACTATTTCTATATAAAAAATCTTCCTGATTTAAATATTCAGCCTTTGTGGACATTTTCCTCCTTGACTACGTTTCTTTTAAAGACTTCCCGCTTTCATAATAACACAAGTCCTCCAGTTTCTGGGTAATAGGACAACTGTTCCTAAGTGTACCTGTGAGTCGCAAGGACTAAGAAACTAAAAAGATTTTCGCAAAAATAGTAAAAAAGAAAAATCATTTCTTCTAAAAAAGAACTTGAGGATCTTTATATAGCCTATAGATTAAGAGTCATCCGAATTTTATTTACATACGTAGCAGGATCTAATTCTTCATAATGCATCCTCCCAAGCTCTTTACCGCTGCCATTGATGAAAACCAATTCAGGAAATCCGGAAACGCCATATTGATTTTTTAATTCACGATTCTTTTGTTTTTGCTCTTCATTTTGGTGTCCTTTTTTTTGTGGGAAATCGATTTCTACGATATGAAGATGTTTGTAAGCAAAAAGTGAAAATTGTGGAGTATTTAAAAGTTTCTCCTGCATTTTTATGCACCACATACACCAATCGGATCCTGTGAAGAATAAACAGATAGGCTTTCCATCTTTGTTAGATTGTTGCATAGCTTCTGAATAATCTTCCCAATTTAGAGCTGTCGATGCAATAACTTGCTTTTCAGGACTTATGTGATTCGAACGTTTTCGAGCTGCGCAGCAGGGCAATGTTAACAATAAACAAGCAGAAATAACACATCCTTGTAACCAAAGTTTCATATTTTATCCTTATGGTATGAGTTCTACAAACATGGTAGTACCATTATCTTATTTGCGATAAAATAAGAATAGAAATTCTTTTTCATGATTCCCTTAGGGGGAAATAGGAACAAATTGATTCAAAATGACAGATCCTTCGACTTATTTAACTATGCTTCGTCAAATTATGGAGCGTTATTTTGAACCAATCTATCCGACTCTTTCACATTTACAATCCTTGCACGTACCCAAACAAACACTTCTGCCTGTTTCAAAGACTTCTCCTACAGTTCTACCGATTACGAAATCTACGATTCCCAAGTCTTCCGTTGTAGAATGCGTCGTATCACCTCCTTCTTCCTATGAAAAGCCTCGATCTTCTTTTTGGGAATGTATTCCCCTACATCCTGACATCTCTCGTGAGCAAATTTTAAAGGAAAAATATCCTTCATTAACCAATAGAATTCTTTCTGAGCTTCCAAAAATTCCTTGTGGGATTTTTGTAAATGAAGATAGCGATAATGAAATACTTTTCTTTAATAGATTGGCGAAGATTCTTACCCAACAACTATTTCCTACACATCTTATTTTGATGCACACTCAAACATGTATTTTCAATTCTACCCATCTTTTTTTAGGTCTAGCTCCTTTAAGCGCGATTCGTTATAAATTTCCTAATGCATGTTATCATCAATCTCTCATATACAATGGCAGTACTCTTCTTCCTCTCTATTCTTCCCTACAGTATGAACAGGATATGCAGTTAAAACGAGACTTATGGGCCATACTGAACCGTCTACCTTTCGCTTATACGCAGAAGTCATAGTCGCTTCTAATATTAACAAGACCCTCGATTATGGGATTCCTAAAGATTTTGAATTTATTACTCGAGGCACTGGCATTATCATATTTCTTCGGGGGACAAAAAAGATTGGGGTTATTCATAAGGTAAAGACCTCTACAGCTTGTAAATATGTCCTACCCATTTTAGGAGTCCTTGATTCTGAAGTCACACTCTCAAAAGACCTTCTAGACTTGATGTTTTGGATGAGCCGCTATTATTTTGCTCCTTTAGGAAAAACTTTGCGGCTGTTTCTCCCTGATGTTTCTTCAAACACAATTCAACCAAAGCAACACTACCGGGTTCTTTTAAAGCAGAGCAAAGCCAAAATTCGTGAGCTAGTGCAACAGTTGAAAAAAGACCATCCTGGCCAAGCATCGGTATTAACAACTTTGCTCAACTGTTCTTCTCCTCCTCGTCTCTCTGTACTTATGGAGCACGCCAAAGTTTCCCAATCTCCAATTACCTCTTTAAACAAACTTGGTGTTTTGGAAATCATAGATGCCTCAAAATTAGAAATCCAAGAAGACAAACTTTCTTTTTTTCTCTCAGATCACACTATATTACATCCTGAACAACAAAGTGCTATTGATAAGGTTACTGAATCTTTGGCGGCATCTCAATTTCATACTCATCTACTCTTTGGAATCACAGGAAGTGGGAAAACTGAAGTCTATTTACGTACGATTAGCAAAGCACATAGTCAAGGGAAAAGTGCTATTCTTTTAGTTCCCGAAATTACATTGACTATTCAAACCTTGACATTATTTAAAGCACGTTTTGGGAAAGCAGTGGGAGTTCTTCACCATAAGCTTAGTGATAGCGATAAAAGTCGTGTATGGCGCGAAGCTGCTAAAGGGACCATTCGTATTCTCATAGGACCACGTTCAGCATTATTTTGCCCTATGAAGAACCTTGGCCTTATTATTGTAGATGAAGAGCATGATTCTGCCTATAAGCAAACGGAAAGTTCTCCGTGTTACCACGCTCGTGATGTTGCTGTGATGCGAGGAAAACTCTCTGATGCTACTGTTGTCCTTGGAAGTGCTACGCCTAGCTTAGAAAGCTATACTAACGCGCTATCAGGAAAATATACACTCTTGATCTTATCTTCTCGAGCTGTGGCTATTCATCTTCCCAAGGTTTCCCTAATCAATATGAATTTAGAAAGAGAAAAATCTAAGAAGAAAATTCTCTTTTCTCAATTAGTTTTAAAAAAAATAGAACAGCGTCTTGAGGCCGGAGAACAAACTTTGATTTTCTTTAACCGCCGAGGCTATCACACTAGTGTTTCTTGTGCTTCGTGTAAACACACATTAAAGTGCTCTCACTGTGATATGGTGCTTACTTTTCACAAATATGCAAACGTTCTCCTTTGTCATCTTTGTAATTCGTCACCTAAAAATCTTCCCAAGTCTTGTCCTCAATGTTTGGGGACCATGACATTACAATACCGTGGTTCAGGAACAGAAAAAATAGAGAAAGTATTACATCAAATATTCCCTCAGATGCGTATAGTACGTATTGATTCGGACACAACAAAAATTAAAGGCAGTCACGAATCTTTATTAAAACAATTTGCGACTGGAAAAGCTGATCTTCTCATTGGCACTCAGATGATTGCCAAAGGCATGCACTTTCCTGGAGTCACACTCGCTGCAATTCTCAATGGCGATTCGGGATTATATATTCCTGATTTCCGTGCTTCTGAGCAAGTCTTTCAGCTAATCACTCAAGTAGCAGGAAGATCAGGGCGTAGTCATTTGCCTGGAGAGATTCTTATTCAATCCTTTCTTCCTGACCACGCGACGATTCGTTGTGCTATACAACAAAATTATGTGATTTTTTACGAACAAGAAATTCCTGGGAGAGCGTTATGTGACTATCCTCCTTTCACTCGTCTTGTGCGTTGTATTTTCATTGGTAAATGCCCAAAGCATACGTGGTGTGAAGCAAAGCGTGTTCATATGCTTTTAAGAACGCTGCTAGAAAATACTACCCATCTTATGCAGGTTACCCCTTGTGGACATTTTAAAATTAAAGATGTTTTTCGTTATCAATTTTTGATTAAAAGCAAACAAGTACTTCCTGTGAATAAAAAGCTTCACGAAGCATTACTTCTTGCAAAGCTTTCGCCAAAAGTGAAATTCATGATCGACGTAGACCCGATCACAACCTTTTTCTAAATACCTATTGAGAATTTGTATCAAGCAATTCACTTCATCAATAGTGTTATAAGCATGAAGGTTTACGCGCAAAAAAGGGGGGGTAAAAAAAGCAACAACGCCCACGTTAAGGTTTGCAGCTTCTAAAGTCGCAATAGCGTTATTCAGGTGAGTTCCTATAAATATAGGCTGCACACAACCAAGAGCTTGCGCAGGATAATGTGCAGCAAAGTATTTTTGTAGATTGAACACCTGCTGTCGAGCTTTCTTTCCTTCAGATTCTAAAAAATCATAAGCTACACCGACAGTAATTAATGTATGAGGGGACACCAATGTGGAGTAGCGGAGGGGGGGAGAATTATGCATGAGGTCTTTTTTAACTTCTGGTGACGTCATCAATGCAGCTCCCATAGCTCCCATAGCTTTCCCATAAGTTACCAATACAGCGTAAAAGTGTTCGTAACCCCACTGGTGACATAACCCTCTTCCTTGATTGCCAAAAATGCCTATAGCATGAGCTTCATCTACAACCAAATGAGCGTTATATTTTGAAGCTAATCCCATAATTTCACTTAAAGGAGCTAAGGACCCTGTAAAAGAGTATACTGAACAGATAAAGATAAAGATTCTTCCCGAAGAGGACGCTCTATAGGTCTGAAGAAGCTGCTCTAAATGGTTTAAGTCATTATGACGAAAAGATTCATGCTGTCCTGAAATTACGCATAAGCTTTTCTGCACCGACATATGGATTTCTTCATCCCAGAGCAGAATATCGCTACTCAGAGAGAGATGGTAACACAGCCCAAGATTTGCTATATATCCACTGCCCGCAAAAAAAGCGCTAGCAGCTCCATGAAATTCAGCTATTTTATGTTCTAAGTCTTCTAGAATCTGAGAAGTCCCAACCATAAGACGTGAACCACACATGCCTAGTTTTTCATTCGGAAACTCCTGACAATAGACATGATAACGCCTACTTACTTCATAACAAAGCGTTGAAGAACGGGCAAAACCTAGAAAATCATTCGTTACAAAATCTATAGGATCGCAAGTAATCAAAAACTTCTCTCCCCACACACTCACAATACGTTAGTTCTTTAAGAGAACTCCTTTATTATTATGCGAATAGCGAAGCGGCTAAAGCATTTAAAGAAGCATAATTAGGCTTCCCAACACCGAGAAGAGGAATACTTTTAACTTGGTGTATGTAAGATACTTTTACTATTTTACTGGTTTCAGCATTTTTTAAGATATCATTTACTTCATGAAGTGTTGTAGAAAATGTCGTGAACAAACAAAGCTGTACCTTATTTTTAGGAACTGGACAGACAATAAAAGAAGTCTGTTCTTGGCCTGGGGATTCACCAAACCCTTGCCGTAATATGTCCTCCACAGCCTCTAAACTTATCATTTCACCTCCTATCTTTACGAATCGGCTTAACCTCCCTTCCAAGAATAAATCTCCGTGTGGATCAATGTATCCTATATCTCCTGTAACATACCATTGTTCTCTTCCAAGGGAGATAAACCCCTGTTGTGTAGTATCATTGAGATAGCCTGAGAATACTGAACTCCCTCGGACCACGATTAACCCCTGTTGTCCTAAGGGAAGCGGTGTGCGGGTTTCTTCGGAGAGAATCAATATTTCGATGCCGCTGATGGGCATTCCTACGCACTTTTGGTCTCTAGAGCTATCTGGTGCGGTGATTGTAATAACTGGAGAACATTCTGTGGCCCCATAACCCTGCCACAAGCTGATGTGAGGGTAGAGGTGTTTTATCTCTTTATAGAGACTGTCTTTGAACGCATCACCCCCTATGACAACAAGACGCAATGAATTTAGAGAAGCGCCTTCTTTTTTCGCAGTCTTCAAAATATAATCAAAAAAAACAGGAGTGCTTCCTAAAAAAGTGACTTCTTTAGTTTCTATAAATTCCACGGATTTTTTAGGATTTAGAGGATTGGCAACAAAAACAATAGGAAGACCGACAAGAAGAGGAAAGAGGCCACAGCAATTAAAACCATAAGCATGAAAAGGGGGCAAGAACCCAAGCATAACATCTTCTTGCGTTGGATTAAAAAATTCCATATAGGCTTCTTGGTTTGCTATCAGGTTCTTGTGAGTAAGAGGAACTCCCTTAGGAGATTTTTCTGTTCCTGAAGTAAATAGGATGACCGCGATATCGTTACCCTGTAGATGTTTAATCCCAAAAATTCTTAATAACCAGGAAGGTGGGAGCTTCGAATATAAGCCTATACGACATTTATCCCACCAAGAAAGATGAGGACGGACTTCTTCCATGTAGATAAAATTAAAAGGATAATCTACGGGTCCATGAGTACGACTAAGATGCTCAACAAACTGTGATGAAGACAAGACTCTGTTCACCTTAGCGTTCTCTACGCACAAGCGCAGCTCTCTGACACCTTGAGTCCAATTAATCATTACAGGAATTTTACCTGCCAGTAATAGTCCAAAATATGCAATATAAGCTCCTGCAGAAGCTGGCATCATCACCCCGATTTGAGATTCTGGGAAGTCCGAACTTTTGATTGCGATCGCGATGATAGCTTTAAGCATATCGCTATAAGATAGTGCACCTAGATACTCATCAAAACAAGCGATCTCTGAGTTATATTCAGAACATACAATTAAAAAATTTTCTATAATTGTAGATCCTGACTGCAACTTTAATTTACGTGCTTCCTTGATTGGTTTATTCCATCGATTGTGCATATCTAGCTCTTGTTTATTGTATAAGGAACTTCTATAGGGAAATCCTCTTGGTCTTGATTAAACCAAGAAGACAAGAAAGCATTTAGGTCTTGCTTAGCAGGAAACTGCTGCAAAAAACTATGATCAACTTGACATACAGTAATTTTGACAAATCGCTTGGGCATAAAAAACAACCCACAACGTAATAAAGCAAACAGACTTTCTTTGTATACACGCACTAATGCTGGTGATGTTTTTTTCTTATAGCAAGAAAAAGCGCTTCCCCACAAGCCTGAGATTCTCACTAAAACTACATTACACTGTTTGGCTTTATGTAATAGCGTATAAGCAGAATTCTGATTAAGAATATTTTCCTTACCAGTTTTTGATAGCCTCCCTGAGGGATACAAAAGAACGCTTCCTCCTGTATTCAAAACAGAGACCACGTTTTTATAATAGCGATCTACACGCTCTAGAGTTTCATCTGTGTTTTTCCCCGGGATAATTTGAGGTACAGGAATAGCCTGCACAATATGGAGAAACCAACGAATTATAGGGTCGTCAAATAGGTAATCACCAGCGAGAGGACGCAGATGAAAATTGTTCCAAAAGAGCACTTCCAAAATGACAGGGTCAATTTTTGCCATATGATTGGACAGAAATAAGCAACCTTGTTTAGGATTAAGATGGAGTGCTTGCATACCTTCAACTCGGAGGCGATAGCGTAATTTAAGCAACGTGCTTATTAAAAATGCACAAATACGCTTATAAGTAGTCTGCCATAACCCTTTTATCATAAGTTTCCTTGCATTTCGGTTAACAGCATAACACTACTACCTAAACCTCAATAGAGCTACTTCGCGTGAGTTTAATATAATCTTAATTTTTGATAATATCCTTATCTATATATTTCTGGAAAAATCATGATACGGGCGCACCTTCCTAACTACCAAAACGTCGCCGAATCTATTGTTCTGAAAATTATCAATGAACTTATCAATTACCGAAATCAACACTCCCTAGTACCTACTTGGACAAAACCTGATGGCTCCTTTGTAACTCCTCCAGATTACGGCATTCAGTATTATCTTCAAAAGCAACTCTGTGCTGCTTTTCCAAATATTCCTTTTATTGGTGAGGAGATAATTCTTGATGAAGATTGGGAGAAAGTTCCCGAGATTTTAAAATTTGTTCACCGATTGGATCCAAGTGCTTCGACTAATGATATAATACGTACTCTAGAATTTAGGCCAGATTCCACGTCATTGTTTTGGCTTGCAGATCCTATTGATGGTACGGCAGGGTTTATTAAAAATCGTTATTTTGCCATTGCTTTATCCTTAATATACCAATATCAGCCTGTCTTAACTGTGATGGCTTGTCCGTCTTATCATCAAACGTTTAAGATTTATTCGGCAGGTAAAGATCTTGGCATGTTTATTTCAGATGCTACACAACGCAGGCATCGTGTTGTTTATACAGAGAAAGTGCGTACAGGAAAATTCTGTGAGGCATCGTTAGCAGCACGCAACCAACAACATCATGCAACGCGTCTTTTTAGCCTTGGGTTACCTGATCAACCACGTCCTCATCGTGTAGAAAGCCAATATAAATATGCTTTAGTTGCTGAAGGGGCTGTAGATTTTTTTATTCGTTATCCCTTTACCCATGGGCAAGCCCGTATTTGGGATCACATTCCCGGAGCATTTCTTGTGGAAGAATCTGGAGGACAAGTTACAGATGTGTTTGGAGCCTCCTTAAATTATAATAAAGAGAAACTTAGCTTAGAAAATCATCCGATAATTCTTGCTTCAGGAAGTAAAAAAATTCATGAAGTAACACTTGAAGCACTGCAATGCTATTTAACGTCTTCTAAGAATTTAGCAGCTCATGAAACATAGGCAGCAAGAGTTTCTTCAACAAAAAGATCGGATAAAGTTACAAGATCTTTCCCAGTGACTTCACTTTTAGCATAAAGGTTGCGAAGAATATGTGGAAGTTGTTCTATTTTAGCACGTGTGGCTTTTGGTGCATAGGGTTGGCCAACAGCTGAGACAACGTTTATTAATCCTCCTGCATTCACTAAATAATCTGGAGCATAGAAGATCCCCCTTTCATGAAGAATAGCACCTAGGGAACTATCTTCAAGCTGATTATTAGCTGCACCGACAATAGCCTGACAATGGAAATCAAAAACATTATCTAAACGAACTGTATTTCCTCGAGCACAGGGAGAAAAAATATCACATTCCATAGTAGGCAACTCTTCTACAGGGACAACTGTAGCTCCATAGAGATGCGCTGCGGTCTTAAGAGTAGATTCTGCAATATCTGAAATATAGAGCTCCGCTCCGCTAAAAAATAGTGTTTGTAGCAACCGCTTTCCCACAGAGCCAATTCCTTCAATAGCAATCTTCCTTCCCCTAAGTGACGGACAACCCCAGAGTTTTTGTGCTGTCTCTTGCATACAGAGGAAAAGCCCATGCGTAGTGTATATAGATGGGTTTCCACTAATCTCAGGAAGGCCGCAAATATAGGAAGTTTCTTTTGCTATGGTGGCAACGGCTTCTATAGATACGCCTAAGTCTAAAGCACAGATATACTTACCCTCAAGAGCATTAACTGCCTGGCCAAATGCCTGTAACATCTCATCCGTAAGGTAAGGGGCATCTTTAGAAAGAATAATTACACTCTTTCCTCCGCCTGTTCCTGTATTGCTAATGACTGCTTTATACGTCATTCCTTTTGCCAGTCGCAAAACATCGCTGCAAGCATCATCAAAAGAATTGTAAAGAAAAGCACGTACCCCGCCTAACGCAGGGCCTACAGCAGTTTGGTGAATAGCAATAATTGCATGTAAACGTGCTTCTAAACAAGAGACTTCAATAACACGTTCGTAATCTGCTACTTTTAATTCTTTAAAATCTATATGATATTTCATAACTTCACCTAATTAGAGAAGATAAAGTATTCTAGAATTTTAATTAGAAGTCAATTAAGATGTACCTTCTCTTAAAAGAACTTGCGTGCTAGTTTAAACTTGTTGAAAATTAGATTATAAAAAATGTTTATAGTGAGAACAACTTATGTCTAAAAAACTCTCTTGTGTTACTCATCCTTGGCATACTCCTGTATTGAGTCAGGACAATTATGAATCCTTGTGTTGTTACATAGAAATCACTCCTCAAGATGCTGTAAAATTTGAATTAGATAAAACGACAGGACTATTAAAAGTAGATAGACCACAAAAATTTTCTAATTTTTGCCCTTGTCTTTATGGATTGCTCCCTCAGACATACTCTGGAGATATCTCTGGAAGATACAGTGGAGAACAAATCCGCCGAAGCAACATTCAAGGGGACAAGGATCCTCTAGATGTTTGTGTTCTTACAGAAAAAAATATTTCTCACGGGAATATTTTATTACAAGCTCGCCCTATAGGAGGACTCCGTATTATTGATTCTGGAGAAGCTGATGACAAGATTATCGCTATTCTTGAAGATGATTTAGTTTTTGCAGAAATTGAAGATATTTCAGATTGTCCAGGAACAGTATTAGACATGATCCAACACTACTTTTTAACTTATAAAGCTACTCCCGAGCAGTTAATTAAAGGGAGTCCTGCAAAAATAGAAATTGTAGGGATTTATGGTAAGAAAGAAGCACAAAAAGTCATTCAATTAGCTCAGGAAGATTACTTATCTTATATTGGAGAAGCTACGGTAATGAGCTGATCTTTAAGGAGAGCGTTTTCTCTCCTTAAATTTTAAAAGGAAAGCAGATAGTTATTTATAAATTTATCTGCTTCCAAAGTGAGTTGTCGTAATTCAGGGAAGTTTAGTAATCGAGCGCCTTCTTGTAAAGATAGCCACTGACTATCACAAATTTCTTGAGGATCTGTATGGACGTCACCGCGAACTTCGGCAAGGAAATATGTGACTTCCTTACGAATAAAATCTTGGTTTTCATTATCAAATGAATACTGATCTACAAGAACTTTGGGGAAGAAGTTGACAATGCTCAATCCTGTTTCTTCAACTAATTCACGTTCTGCTGCTTCTTGAGGTCCTTCCCTATCTTCAGGATGTCCTTTGGGAAACCCCCAATGTTTACCTCGAGTATGGCAAATGAAACAAGCTCGCAGTGTACTTTTATCGGGAGTACCGAAAAATTTTATCGGAATAATACCAAAAGAATATTCATACTTTGTCTTAATCATATTAGGGTGTGTACCTCGAGAACAATACAGTTGAATTATGTCCACCAAAACCAAAAGAATTGGACATGGCAACATCAATATCCCAATCTTGCGCTTTATTTGCAACTACATCAAAGTCATCAATTTCTGCGATCGGGTGTTCTAAATTAATTGTAGGATGGAGCTTACCAGAGAGTATTGCTTGAATTGTGACAATTGCCTCAACACCTCCTGCACCTCCCAAACAATGGCCAATTAAAGATTTGGTAGAATTCATACGTAAATTTTTTACATGGTTACCGAAAACTTTTTTCATAGCTAAGGCCTCTGAAATATCCCCTAAGGGAGTAGATGTCCCATGAGCATTAATATAATTTACTCGTTCTTTAGGAATGCCAGAGCTCTCTAGTGCTCCAAGCACACATGCGGTAATCCCTTCTCCATCATCTCTAGGGGCGGTAATATGAAAAGCATCACATGTGACATAGCTACCGAGCACTTCAGCAAAAATAGGTGCATCGCGACGTAAAGCATTCTCCAGTGTTTCTAAAACTAAAACTCCTGCTCCTTCTCCGAGGACAAATCCATCTCTATCTCTATCCCAAGGACGCGAAGCCCGCTCAGGTGCATCATTTCTTACTGATAAGGCTCGATTAGCAATAAATCCTTCTAATCCTATACGATTTACAGCAGCCTCAGTTCCCCCACAGATGATGACATCAGCTCGACCCGAGATTAAATGCTGATAAGCAGCTTCTATACAAAAATTTGATGTTGCACATGCTGTAGAGATGGAATAGTTCGGTCCCATTAAACCATAGTCTATGGCAATTAGAGCTGGGGCCATGTTTGTGATGATATAAGGTATGAAAAAGGGGGAGATTTTCCTGTGAGAAATAAGGAGCTTTTCCATGCCTTCATCTAAAGTAGATAACCCACCCATTCCAGAGCCGATCACTACTCCACAACGCAAAGGATCTGCAGGAAGATGCTCCTTGTCCCATTGAGACATAGCTATTGCTTTTTTGGCAGCAACCACAGCAAAGGTAATGAAAGGATCTACACGTCGGGCTTGCTTTTTGTCTAAGTAAGGCTCAGAATTAAATTCAGGGACCCATGCAGCAAAGCGTGTGGCTTGCTCGTCACAAGGAAAAGTCGTAATTGCACGTACACCACTTATACCAGCGAGTAAATTCTCATAAAATGCATCTATTTCATTGCCAAAACAAGATACAACACCAAGTCCTGTAACTACGACACGCTTTTTGTTCATGCGGCATTATACTCCATCAAGAAGCTAGAAGTTTGGATATGATAGTAGAACCGTCTTTCCATAACTCTTCCAAACGATACTTTTCTCGAACTGTGGAGATAAATATATGAATAATGATGAATCCATAATCTATAACTACCCAATCGCTATGGATGAGTCCTTCCACATGGAGAGGACTGAGACTTTGTTCCTTTAATTCTTGAATTATTGTTTCAGCTAAAGCTTTAACATGAGCGGCTACATTCCCTTCAGCAAATACGAAATAATCGGTAAGCCCTGAAATGGCACGTACGTCTAAGACTATCGCGTTTTTCCCTTTCTTTTTATCAATAGCCTTAATAATTACTTTCAATAAATTAAAACAAAACAACTCCATAAAAACTGGTTCGAGAATACCTGATTGTCTAAGATAAGGTCGAGCTTTTTTTTAAAAGCTCTTAAATGATATTCCAGTAATATTTTTTAGCCATTTTTTTTAATCTCCCTTGAGGACGTACGACAGTTTTTTCTTCTCCCAACATAAGAAAAGGAAGGTCTAAAATATGATCTGAAAATGTGTGGCTCCTCGCTTGATTTATTTTTTTTAAAAAACTAAGAATTTGTGCTTTCTTTTCTCCTGTTAAACACTTTTTAATATTTACTATCTCAGCAGATTGTTTCTGATAACATGAAGCATACCAAATTTTAATCCCCAAATATTCTGCTATAGGCCCAACAATAAAGTCGGGGGAGGAAGAGAAAAGAAAAACTTGACTATTAGCTTCTCCAAAAGCTTCGTCAAGTTTTTCTAAAACAGGAATATAAAAATCTGCCATGTTCAGATGCGCAACCAAATCTACAGCCACACCGTAAAGGTCATCACAAGGAACAGTAACTAACAGATTGCTCACAATACAATTGTATAAAGAAGGGAGGTCGGGAAATAGTTTAAATTTAAGAAAACGATATAGACAAGTAGGGACACTTTTATAAGGAAAGAGACCTTGCATAAGTGCATAACGATAAAACTTCCAACTACTATTCCCTTTTAGCAATGTGCCATCCAAATCAAAAGCGTATATGCAACGTTGCCTCATGTGAACTGCTGAATCTGTCGTTTCAAATTTAGAATACTTTCATCAAGTTCTTCAAGAGCACGTTTATCCTCTTCAACAAGAGCGCTGTATTGCATGGCGCGGTCAAAATCTAATCCTGAGGAGCCTAATAATTTTTTATCATGCGCCAATTTATTTTTTAGCTCCCTACGCCTTTCTTGTCTTTGAGTAAGCACTTGACGCATATTAGCAAGTCTTTCTCGAGAATCTGGAGAAGATAGAAGCTGTGCTTCAAAAAAGTCTATAATAGTTTGAAAAGTCAGACTTAACTGATTATCTAGCGTAATTTTTTCCGATAGAGGTAAAAAAGACATCTTTGTTAATGCTTCTTTTAGTTCTTGCCACTCGGCTCGAGATTCTTTCCCAATTTTCCCTTCAGTACAAGCTTGAGAGAAAGCCCCTATACGTGCAGAGAGAGTGCGAATCGCCTCTTGTTTTGTCTTTTTGTCTTTTGCTAAGTTTTCTTGGTAATTCTGCTCTGCTATTTCTTGCTTTTCGCGTAATTGATCAAATAGAAGTTGAAGTTCATTTTTTAAAGCGATAACATCCCCGTGAATTAGATCAAGATTGCGAATACGTTTTACGATTCCGTCAAGGGTTTTGCGAACTGTAGCAAGATCGTGTTCTTCGGTGAGAAGAGTCGCTGCATTAGCTAATAATTGACGTATTTCTTTTGCGTTCTCTCCGGATGCTGTACGAAGGCGTCCCTGTTCTTGACGAATCTGTTTTTCCATGCCCTTCAATTGATCCCAGCACCTGCTAAGTTTCAAGCGTGTATCAGCAAAAACAGAAGACGAAACAAAAAGTCTTTTAGCAGCATGTTGGAGGTTTTTGATTTCTTTTCTTAAAAAAAAAACAGAACGCTTCAATGTTTCCTTACATGCTTTTTCAAAATGTTTTGCAACAAAAGCATCTACATCGTCTGTAAAAGTTTTGCTTACTTTGTCAATAAAATCTTTACGCTGAGGAAATACATGATTTCCTAAAATAGAGAGGCGTTGAAAAAACTTGCTTTTCAATCGCATCCGCATACCAACACTCATAAGTTCTTTACGAAGATCTATAATCTTTGCGGCAAAGCTACTTAGCCATAAAAGTGCTATGTGATACTCTTTATAAAATTCTCGATGTGTTTCTAAAGCCTGTGTTTCTAAAAAGCCATGATCTTCTTCTTGAAAAGCCGCTATATCTGCATTTTGATGTTGCAAAAATGCAGCAATATCTTGTTCTAAACAAGATATTGCTAATTCGATCTGACCAATAATAAAAGATCCCTCTTGATCCTGTAGAGCTTTAAGATGTCGTCCTTCTTTCGTTAATTCGATATACCAACGCCATGCATCTGCGCGTTTTACGGTATTTTCAATTTGGTGAAATAAAGGTAAGCAATGCTTTCTTACTGCCCAAAACAATTTCAAATTCGGCTCCAAATTACACTTTAGAGCTTCCTCCATCTTCTTTAAGGTAAAAGAAACCTGATCTTCTAGAGAAGAATGTTCAGCCAATTCTGTAATAAATGCAGATAATAATTCATCTGACGTTTCGAGAGATTGTACTCCTTCGCCGGCCATTTTAGATTCACTACTGAATACCGCAGTGGAGTCTTTTTCCGTTTCTAAAGTATGAAAGCTGTTGTCTGAAGTATCCATAATAACAACTTGAAATGTGGGGCTTGACAAAGAAAATCAACAGAAGCTAAAGTCTGCTTCGCTTACACTTTATCGTCAATGGTTTTATGAGTCCTTATAAAAGAATTTCTTTTAAAGAAGGACTAGAAATGTTTATTTCTTGGCCATTGGACAAACTTCAATGTATTGCGAATACTATTCGCCAACAACGCTATCCTTTAAATGAAGTCTCCTATGTTCTTGATGCCAATCCCAATTATACAAATATTTGCAAAGTAGATTGTATTTTTTGTGCGTTTTATAGAAAACCGAAATATCCGGATGCATATTTACTTTCTTTTGATGATTTTCGTATTTTATTACAGCGCTATATAAAATTGGGGATTAAGACAGTACTTTTACAGGGAGGAGTTCACCCCTCTTTAGGGATGGATTATTTTGAGGAGCTTACTCGCATTACGATTCAAGAATTTCCTACAATTCATCCTCATTTTTTTTCTGCAGTAGAAATAAATCATGCAGCTCAGGTGTCGGGGATGAGCAATGAACAAGCCTTACAACGACTTTGGGATGCAGGGCAGCGTACAATTCCTGGAGGAGGAGCGGAATGTTTATCTGAAAGAGTTCGAAAGATTCTTTCTCCAAAAAAAATGGGGCCTGATGGATGGATAAACTTTCATAAGCTTGCTCACTCTCTGGGATTTAGTAGCACAGCAACAATGATGTTTGGTCATGTGGAGACTCCTGAGGACATTCTCATACATCTCAATACACTTCGTGATGCACAAGATATGCATCCAGGATTCTATAGTTTCATTCCTTGGAGTTACAAACCCGCACATACTGCCTTAGGTTCTAGAATTCAAGTACAACGTACGGATGAAATGTACTATCGCATTTTAGCCATAGCTAGAATCTTTTTAGATAACTTTGATCATATTGCGGCTTCTTGGTTTAGTGAAGGGAAAAGTACAGGTGCGCAAGCCTTACACTATGGTGCTGATGATTTTGGGGGCATAATTTTAGATGAAAGTGTGCATAAGTGTGCAGGATGGTCTATACAAAGTTCTAAAGAAGAAGTGTGTTCCCTCATTCGTTCTCAGGGTTTTGTTCCCATTGAAAGAAATACCTTTTATCAACATGTTTCTAATACGGTTTGTCAGCTATGAAGTAAATAATCTTCTGCTATTTTTTCAGCTATAGCTTCGGCAGAAAGATTCGTAAGGGGCAACTCCCGAAATATAGGATAACGTTTAAACCAAGTTCTTTGTTTTTTAGTATACTGCCAACTATTAGACATGAACCGTTGTTTGACTAGGGAATAAAATTCTTCAGGTTCTCCTTTATCTATAAATTCTATCCATTCGCGATAGCCGATTGCTTTTGCAGCTGAAGAATTTTCTCGAATCCCTTGAAATAATAAATTTTTTACTTCATCTAATAACCCTGTTTTTAACATGGTCTCACAACGAGATTGGATATTGTGTTGCAAAAGTTCTTTTGAAGGAGAAAGAAACCAAGCGCGGTAGCAATACTCTGTGGATACTTTAGGAGCTACGCTCCATGAATGTTCGCTTACTTTCTTTCCTGACAACTGGATGATTTCTAAGCCACGAATAATTTTATTTTTATCATTTCTCGTAATAGTCTGGGCATAATCTGGATCTCTGAGGGTTAACTCATCATAGAGAAAAGTAAGCCCATGTTTTTCTACTTGTGCTTCTAACTGACTGCGTATCTGGTGATCTGCTGCAGGGCCTTCCGGAGGTCCTGAAAGGAAGGTATGGAAGTAAAAACCAGAGCCTCCGACTAAAATTGGCACTTTATTTCGTGATAAAATATTTTGACACGCTTGAGTCGCTTCATAATAGAAATCGACAACATTAAATGGCTCTTGGACATGACAAATATCAATTAGGTAATGAGGCACAGCTTGTCTTGCTTCCCAGGAAACTTTAGCAGTACCAATGTCCATCCCTCGATAGACTTGAGTAGAATCTACTGAAATTATTTCCCCATCAACCATTGGAGCAAGCAAGAGGGAAATTTCTGTTTTCCCCGATCCTGTAGGTCCAGCCAGCAAAATGACCGTACGCTTAAACAATTTCGCAAAAAGTTTTTGAAGATCAAGGCAAACATCATATTTAGTAATAGAGGTGGTGTCCGTTTGAAATTCAAAAGGAAACATAAGCAAAAAACTAAAATTTACTAAAACATTCCTGTTCCGTTTGACATAATAATAACATCTGGTCCAATCCTGCGATTCGCATAACTTCGCCTACGGATTCCTGAACACAACAGAGGCAGAGCTTCCCTTGTAAGTTTTGCACTACTTTAAACATAGATAAAAATAGCCGAATGCCCGCACTACTTATATAAGAGACCTCTTTCAAATTAAAAACTAATTTAGAATGTTCTTGATGCATAAATTGCTCTAAAAATCTCTCAGCATTTGGGACAGAAACAGCATCTAGAGAACCTCGTAAGTAAATGACAAGGATATCTCCGTATTTCTTTGTTGAAAAATCCATAAAAAACATCCTCAATAGTAATCGTAAATATTAGGCATATTATTTACGATTAAAATAAAAAACAATGCGCTCTCATGGTAAGAAGCTTTCTAAAAATGCTTGTCTCTCCTGGTCCCCGGCATTCTTTTTTTTATGTCACTATGTTTATCCTTATTAGTGTATTACTTTGCATTCCGACGTTTTGTTGGTTATTCTTTCCTGAAATTTCTTTGTTATCCAAACCCCACCCCATTCCAATTAAAAACTTGTTCATCGTGTCATCTAATCCCACGAAAATTTCTGGCATCATCATTTCAGAGCTTTTAGGGCTTTCTGCGGATGTTCCAACCTTTCTTCATGAATTTTCCACTAAGCAAGCCGAGGCTACTTTACACAACCTAGGTATTTTTTCTTCCGTTACTGTAAAAAAATTTCCTGACAATAAAGGTCTTATCATTTCCTATACGTTGAATACTCCGATAGCTTATGTTGCCAATCAATCAAATACATTATTTAATCTTGAAGGCAATCGCTTTCCTTGTCAGCCTTTTTTCCAAATGCTTACTCTACCTCGAGTCTTTTTCCCCATAGAAGATCTTCTTGTTCCCTTACTCCCAGCAGCAAAGATATCTCTTGTTGCGTCTCTTCTTCAAGAACTTGCAAGAGATAGCCTTGCAATTATTGATCTATCCACAGCCGATGACTATCCTGGAGAAATTATAGTCACACTTGCCTCGGGCAGTCTTTTACGTTTGCCTCGGCATGCTTTAAAACCTGCCTTAGATTTCTATAAGGATACAAAAAAAAGTTTGCCGATAGATACTCAAGAACAATATATTTATGATTTACGTTTTTCTAATTTCTTATTACTAAAAAAATTATGAAACCTGTACTTATTCTTACACAATTACCTTCGCAAGAGCAAGCCCTAGCCCTAGCAACTACATTAATCACATCTCACCTAGCAGCTTGTGTTCATATTTTCCCTAAAGGACAATCGGTATACTTATGGGAAGGAGAGTTACAGATTTCTGAAGAATATCATGTGCAAATTAAAACCACGCAACGGTCTTTTCCTGGGGTCTCTTCTGCGATTAAGCTCCATTGTGAATATGAGGTCCCTGAAATTCTTCTTTTCTTCCTTGAAGATGGCGATAAAGACTATTTGCATTGGCTATGCAAACAAAGTAATGCTGGAGAATAATCATTGACTTTTTCCTTTAACTAGATACACTGTTGCAAGAAATTTCAAAGAACATATCAATATGTTCTTTTCTTTCTGCATCTCAAGTTAATTTGGATTTTATGGAAGAGTTTGTAGCATATATTGTTAAGAATTTAGTTGCCAATCCTGAAGCTGTTGAAATTCGTTCTATCGAAGATAAAGCTAATGAATCTGTCAAATTAGAAATTCGCGTAGCTCCTGAAGATATCGGAAAAATTATAGGAAGAAGGGGCAATACAATACACGCGTTAAGAACCATCCTTCGGCGTGTATGTTCTAGATTAAAAAAGAAAGTGCAGATTGATTTGATTCAGCCTGAAGATGGTCATGCTATACCGTGTGCGGATTCTTGTCTAGATGATCTTGATATGCCTAGGCAATGCTGTCAGGACACGTACAATTCCGAAGCTGAAGAACCTCCTGTTACAGTTCATCATCGGTGTGGATGTCATCATCACTGTAGTTCTAAAGAGTAATTTTTTTATGGTAAGCTAAAAATTATCTGTATAATTTTTAGCTTTTTTCTATTAATTCTTTGTGTTGGTAGAAGAGGGTTTGTAAAGCTTGTTGTTTATTAAATCTATACAATCCCTCTATTATAAAATAATGCATCAGTTGTTCTTGAGTCCATCCCATTTGCACAAAAGCTTCTAAAAATGGACTGCACGCTGTCATTCCTGGAATTGGATTAATTTCGGAAAGCCAAAACTTCCCCTCTTCATCTAAAAAGAAATCTATTCGTGCTGAGCCTTTTCCTTGGATAGCTCGATAAACGCGTTCTGTGAGTTCTTTCACCAGGCTAAGAGACTCTTCAGGAAGTTCTACATTAAAAGAAATTGTAGGACAAACACTACCGTTCCAGCCATATTTTTCTTGATAATCAATAAATCCATGAGCCCCACACCGTTCATGAGGTTCTGCAATGTAATATTGAATGGTAGAGTCTCCAATACAAGAAACTTCAATTTCACGAGATCCTAAGCGACTTTCTTCAACAAATACATCCGTATCATAGAGGAAAGCTTCAGAGAGTTGTTTTTGAAGTTCTTGCTCATTATGAACTAAAAAAATCCCAAGGCTAGATCCAAGATGGGCAGTTTTTACAACCATAGGGAAAGTAAAAGTTTCTATAACATTTTTTATAAAGGCTTCGGGACTCTGTTTCCACGTAGATAGATTGAGAGGTTGGCAGGGGACGACAGGAACACCAACAGCGGAGGCTATACGCTTTGTTAATAATTTATCCATAGAAATCGCTGCTGGGGGCAAAGAAGGGCCACTATAAGGCTTACCTAAAATTTCGAAAAATCCTTGGATCTTACCGTCTTCTCCAAAAGGCCCATGTAGAATAGGTACAATAAAATCCACTTGTGCGAGAGCTTGAGAAATTTCCGGGGACAAAACCGAATACCCTTGTCTTTCTTTAGCAAGCTTTAATAAATCTTTTCCTGTTCTCCATTGTCCTTGGGGATCTATAATAAAATAGCAGACATCATAGTACTCAGAAGAAATATATTTAGAAGCATGTTGCGCAGAGAGTATAGAAATATCGTATTCGCAAGATTGTCCTCCACAAATTACTGCAACACAAAGTTTTTTAGGTATGAAGTACATTAAGGTATCCCCTAAGGTATCGATATTTCCAGCTCCTAAAGAAATACAGACATCATGAACACGAATGTAATCCTGTAGATATTGCACCAAATCACTATAAGGCACATAACAACAACGTACATAGGAGCATTTAGCAATCTGATCAGCAAAAGCAGGTAAGAATAAGGTACTGTTAGAAGTCTCACCAGCACTATAAACATCGGTAAGAATTACCTCGTCAGCATCTTGAAAAGCTTTAGGGAACATGTGTAAACAATCTTGCAAACGAGAAAATCTGTGAGGCTGACAAATAGCAACTATTCTACGCAATCCTACGGCATCTCGCACTGCGCATAAGGTACTTGAGATTTCTGAAGGATGATGAGCATAATCTTCAAGAAAAAGGAAACGCTCGGAAATATTTTTTCTTTCTAAACGACGCTTTACACCTACAAAATTAGCTAAAGCTCTACGAACAATACGTATGTCTATATCAAAAGCTAGGGCAATTCCACATGCTGCTGCTGCATTGGCAACATTATGCTTCCCTGCTAGATTAAGTTCGACATCTTCGTACGTCTGTCCTGAAAAAGTAAAAGAAAAACACGACTGCCATGTCTTTTGACTATAAGAAACTATTCGTAACTGACATTCCTGAGAAAACCCATAAGAGACTCCTACAATTTTATCTTTTAACCATGGACAATCACCATTATAGAAAACTTTTTGATGGTCAGTCACTTTGTGAGCGAAATCCTGAACCATGTTTACAAGGTTGTTTATATCTCCGCCGTAATTGCTGAGATGCTCATTATCTATATTAGTAATAACCGCAGCATGAGGAACGTAATATTTTAAAGATCCATCACTTTCATCAGCTTCTGCTATAAAGATCTTCGAAGATCCAGAATAGCCGTTTTGTGAAGCTTCTCTTATTCCCCCTATAGCATACGATGGATCTTGTTTTGCTTCTTCAAAAATTGCCGTGATTAAGGATGTGGTTAATGTTTTTCCATGACTCCCAGATATACAAATTTGCGTATGTCCTTCCATAAGCTGAGCCAGAAACTGTGCTCTGTGCATAATTTGAAGTTCTTTCCTTACAGCTGTGCGATATTCAATATTATCCATAGAGATGCTAGAACTATAGATCACCACACCATAATCAGGTACATGACTTTCATGGTGGCCTACGAAGCATAGGGCCCCTTTACTTTTAAGAGTATCTAGAACATTTCCAGAATGAAGATCGCTTCCTGACACATGACATCCACGATCAAGAAGAATATGTGCTAAAGCACTCATTCCTATGCCACCTATACCAATAAAGTGATAACGGAGGGTCATATTCATATTTTTTTTATAAGCACTCGCTGATAAATTCGTAAAAAGATTTACTTGATCTTTGGGCATAATAATTATTCAATGATTTTCGTTGTTTTTCTTTAGTTCGAGAGTTTAGATTAAAAATGATATTTTCTACTAACAGCTTCTCTGTGAGTTTTTTTTCTAAAATCATAGTTCCCCCTCCTATGGTATCTACAAAAAACTTAGCATTAATTTCTTGATGACCATAAGCTCCAGGATAAGGAATTAAAATTGCAGGAACTTTTGCCCATAGAATTTCATCGAGGATAGTTGCTCCAGCTCTGCTTATCACAAGATCTACTGTTAACAGTACATCAAGCATTTGATTTTCGAAGTTTTTCACACAACACACCACACCTCCATGATTATACATATCCTGCACTGCATTTACATTACTTTTAGGGCCAACAATGTGATGAACATACATATGCGGATATTGGGGAATAAGCTGTACTAAAGCTTTGGGAACAATGGTATTTAACGTATGGGCTCCTTGAGATCCTCCTACGACGCATATTTTGGGACAATGCTTTTGACAATGCCCCCTCATAGGATTGGTTAAAGAAAATCCGCGTTTAGGCAGGAAGACTTCTTGAGAAGGACAATAAAAGTATTCTGTAACAGGAGCAAAATTGACTCCTACTCCCCGAGCAAAAGGAGCAAATAACTTGTTAACTTTCCCAGGGATTAAATTTTGCTCGTGTAAAAACAGAGGAATTCTTTGTTTCAAAGCTGCCAGCAATACAGGTAGCGAGTGGTAACTCCCAAAGCCTATAACAAAATCTGGTTCGAATAATTTTAGTTCTCTATGTGCTTTTCGATACCCAGAATAAATAGAAAGAGTTCTGCGCATTAACTTTAGAGGATTGATCACCAAAGGAGAATCCGAGGGGATTTCTTTATAATTTATTTCCTGCTGATACAATGAAGGATGTTGTTCTAGACCTTTTCCAAGAAGGAGAGTTTCGATACCTTGATTAGAAAAGGTTTCTCTAGTTGCCAAAGCAGGGACGATATGTCCTCCTGACCCTCCTACTGCTAAGACTATTTTGCGCATTTTCTTTATTGTACTTTTAATAACAACGTGACTCCGCACATATTCGCAATAAGCGAGGATCCTCCCTGGCTAAAAAAGGGAAGGTTGACTCCTTTACTTGGCAAGAGTCCAGAAACCACTCCTAAATTCATGAATGCTTGCATACTAATAATTAAAGTAATGACTATTGCCAAGGACGCGCCTTCTATAGAAGAGGCTTTCATTGCAATTGCGTAACCTCCGTAGACAAAACACATATACAAAAATATGAGGAGAAGTACGCCGAGAAATCCAAATTCTTCGGCATAAATGGCTGCAATATAATCATTTTGTGCTTCGGGCAAATAAGTAAGTTTTTGCAGGCTTGCCCCGGGTCCTTTTCCGAATAATTTTCCTGATCCCGCAGCAATCTTTGCTTGATATGCCTGATGCCCACGCCCCTTGATGTCTAACTCAGGGTGGAGATAGACATTGAGACGATGCCGTACGTAAGGCATTCTATAGGCTAGAGATCCTCCCAAAATCGCGATACAAATCAGAGGTAAAAACCAGTAGCGTAGACGTACTGAAGTCATGATAAATACGGGAACTAAGGAAGAGGCAATGACAGCTGCTGAGCCGTTGTCAGGCTCTAAAGCAATGAGAATAATCGGGACGAATAGTATGGCGGTGAATTTGAGAAATAATTGAAGCTGCTGTCGATATTGAGGATAGAGAGTAAGATATTCTATAGCGACAAGGGGAACAAGATATTTCACAAACTCCGAAGGTTGCAGTGTAAGTTGTCCAAACCCCAACCATCTTCTAGCGCCGTTACGACAGATTCCCAATCCTGGGATTAGGACATAAACCAAAGCAACACTTGCACCTAGAAGCAATATGGGACTTATTTTTAAAAAATCTTTCCATCCCATTACATAGATTAGTGAAGAAATTCCCAAACCAAGGATAAGATAAGTAACCTGACGAACGAAGGCTTTATGTGTACTACATGTTAAGGATCGATCTAAAACCTCTGCAGAAGAGGTGTCGAAAACCATGATCAAGCCCAAAGAAAAAATTCCCAATAAGCAAGAAACAACAAACCATTTCATACCAAAGACCTAAGAAGTGTATACTAACGCATGCGTAATTTATCTCCAGGTTTAAGACGTCGTGCTTTCTGCTCATCAAGGTCATTCAACTGTAGTAATTCTTCTAAACGGATATGATTACGTAATGCTATCGTCCAAGGGCTATCTCCTTCTTGAACGATATAGTAATCATCAGAGCTTAGAATCTTTGTTTGGGGATTCTTAGCAATTTCTGAAGCATCTAGTATCGGAACTTTAATCACCTGGCCAATCTTTAGTTGAGTAGATGTTAAGTCATTGATTTGCATCAATATTGCTACTGTAGTATGGTTTGCACGCGCAATGCGTTCTAGAAAATCCCCTTTTTTTACAATAACTGTAGCGTAAGTTTCTTTAGAAGTTTCTTTGATTTGCTGTGGAGACGCCGCTTCTGAAATTTCACACTTCGAGGGGATAGCCGTGGGCGTAAGAATTGTTGGTTTATTTTCTATAAACTGAGCAGCGAGTTCTTCCTTTACAATAGTGGTAGATGGAGAGACTACAGGGTTAAGTTTGTCTGTATTTTTTTCTTCCGGGGAGATGATTTTAGTCACTTTACTTGCAGTAAACTCTCGATAGTCTTGAGCATAATCCTTGACTCTAGCACGCTTCGATGTCACAAATAAGGCTGCGAGCAGTATAGTATTCACCAAAACTGCTGTTATCACCATATTTCTGCGATTCATAATAGTTTGCCTCCATTTCCTCTGATCAACTGTTTAAAGAGAGCTCCTCGTTCTTCAAAACTTTGAAATTGATCAAAGCTTGCACATCCGGGGGATAACAAAATATTATCTCCTGGTTGGGCTATAATTTGAGCAACATGCACAGCTTCCTGTAAATTTTTAGTCCGAGTTAAGGGAACTGTGTTGCATAATGCTGTAGCAATTTCTTCCTGAGACTCTCCCATAACTATGATATGCTTTGCTGTGTGTGTGAGCACAGAAATTAAAGAACTGAAATCCCCACCTTTATTCTTGCCACCTAAAATCACGATAATCTTTTGCCCTAAAGCTACGAGTGCTTTTCCCACCGAACTTACGGTTGTAGCTTTGCTATCATTGATATAGTGTACACCATCCTTCTCTCCAAGATATTCGATTCTATGCGGTGGTTTTTCAAATGTCAGAATTGCTTTTAAAAAGTTGTCTAAAGAGACATGGCACACTTCATTAGCCAAAGCATAGGCTGCACAATAATTATTTCTATCATGCAAATATAGTGGTTTTAATGCACTCCCTTTATCAAAAATTGCTTGGATCTCTTCCATATACATTTGATAAGGTTTTCCTATGGAGAGTCCTTCTCCAATCCATAAAGATCCTTTATCATTTAAACATTTTTGTATACGGCTTTTGGCTTCAAAATACATATCTAGTGTTTTATGATAATCTAAGTGATTTTGGGAAAAATTCAACAATGTCGCTCCAGACAATACGGGAAGCAATTGATTTTGTGTAGCAAGTTGAAAAGAGCTGATTTCTACAACACGTATCCCTGGCTGTAGCATTTGGTTGAGTACAGACAGGCCTATATTGCCCATGACAATTGCGGGGATTCCTAATACATGAAATAGATGAGTAAGAAATAGCGCTGTTGTTGTTTTGCCATTAGATCCCGTGATTCCTAATGAGGGGTAGCGTTGAAATTCTGCAGTTCTAAAGGCTATCTGTATATCTGTATCTGTAGGAATCTGACGCTGCAAAGCTTCTATCACCCAAGGATGCGAAGGCTGTACGCCAGGCGAACGGACAACTAAGTCAATATCTTCTGGAAAATCTTGTTCTTCTTCGAGGAACCTTTCATGAAAAAACTCTTTTGCTTTCAAGGCATCTAAGGAACGGTCTACACCCAGAATATAATGTCCTTGTTCATGTAAGAACTTAGCTGCAGATTGTCCTGTAATTCCCATTCCTAGAACAAGAACACGTTGACTCACAGGACTCTCCCCAAAGCAGCAGCTATGCCTATACCTGTACACATCAAGCTTACAATCCAGAAACGCATGACAATTTTGAATTCAGACATGCCTTGATATTCATAATGATGATGTAATGGAGAACATAGAAAAATTCGTTTTTTCCAACACTTATGGCTTACTACCTGAAGAATTACAGATCCTGCTTCTGCGACAAATATGCTTCCTATAATAATTAAAATCAGTTCAGCACGTAGCATAACAGCACAACTTCCCAGCATGCCACCTAAGAGTAAAGAACCTGTATCCCCCATAAACACCTGTGCTGGAGGACCGTTGTACCATAAAAATCCCATACATACACCTGCTAAGGCTGCGAACATATAAGCAATTTCGCGAGCTATGGGAATGGCGGGGCTATTCAAAGCAACAATGACAAAACCAAGGGTAGTTATAAATAAGGTTCCTGCAGCCAACCCATCGAGACCATCAGTGAGATTTACAGCATTACTTGTTCCAACAATAGCAAGAAACGCCAATCCCAAACAACATAGTTTCCCTAGGGAGGAATGCACAGAAACCATTCCTTCTACGAAAGGGACCTTAAGCATAAATAAAGGTTTTGTACTTCCATAGACATAAGGCAACACCAAAAGGGTTACAGTAGCAAGACATAATTGTATAATAAATTTGTGTTTTGCTTTCAATCCGTGACCTTTTTGTCTTTTCTTTTTGATTCTATCATCACACCAACCAAGACTTGCATAGCCGGTTATTAACAGAATAAACAACCAGGTAAGAGGTCGTGTCCATGGGAACCAAACAAGTATGGAGATAATGAGAACTGTGAATAGTAAAATGCCCCCTCCCGTAGGTACCTGAGCTTTATTTTTATGGAGTAATTCAAGTTTTTCACAATATTCTTTGTATATTTGATCACGGTAATCTTTTTTTTTTAACCACCGAATCACAGGGACTCCAAGAACTAAAGTAAGTAACAATCCCGTCATTGCTACCATACTTAAAAAGAACACTGGGGAAACCTCGGGGAAAAGATCTATTATGCAGGTCATATAATTTCTGGCCTTAGGAACTAAAAACAACTCAATAAAGACTCAAGGGCCAAGGCACGGGCACCTTTGAGTAAAATGACATCGCCTTGCTGTATAACACTTTTTAAGACATCTTTAACATCTTGAGCTGATGGATAGAAGTCTACGTCACAAGTATAATCCTGTACAATAGGTTGGATTGGTGCCCAGTACTCACCAATAAAAAATATTTTTTGAGCTTTTGCTAGAGCTTTTTTAGCAACAATACAATGACCTTCTTTTGAATACATTCCTAATTCAGACATGTGGCCAAGAACGAGAATAATTTTGCCCCCTTCATAAGGAGTAGGAAGAGCATCAAGAGCTGCTAACATAGCTTCTGGACAAGCATTATACACATCATTGATAACTTGCACTCCATTTTTCATGTTTTGTTCAAAGCGCATGGGGGGGAGCTGTAAATTAGGTAAAGAGTGTATTAGGCTATCCAACGAAACATCAAAAAGCCAAGCAAAGGCAACAGCAATTAGGAGGTTAATATATGCGGGTTTATAAGGGAAAGAAATAGGAAGATCGTAATCTCCTTCTGGAGTCTGAATAACAATCGTGTTTGCTCGGATAGTTTTATAATAGAAATCTGCTGACGTATCATGGAATGAAAAAGAGAATTTTTCTGCTGATACAGAACGTTTAAGCAAATCAGGATACCATGGGGAATCTTTGGGTAGAAATTGTATTTGACTTTTTTCTAAGATCTGGCTTTTTTCTTGTAGAATCCCTTCAATGCCTGTTGGGAAATGGAGAGCGTGCTGACTATTTACCTGAGTAATTACGCTAATATCTGGTTGTACTATTGATAAAAGGTTCTCCATATTGCCAGGTTCCGACACTCCCATTTCCAAAATGATAAGATCCTCATCGCCATCAGCCATGAGTAAACTCAGAGGAACGGTTAACTGAGAATTATAACTCTTAGGACTCGCATGGACTTTAAATGAAGAAGCCAAGAGAGTTTTAGAGAATTCTTTCGTTGTAGTTTTTCCTAAAGAACCAGTGATTCCAATAATACTCCCTTGAAATAGGTTATATTGATTACGGCCAGCTTCTTGGAGAGCTTTCTTTGGATCTTCAACAACAACTAATTCGAGACCAAAGTCCTTCCCTTGATATTCTTTAGACACTACAGCGGCTATTGCCCCGGCTTTTGCTGCTTCTGCCAAGAACTGGTGTCCGTCTGTTATTGCACCTGGAAGTGCGAAAAATAAATCTCCGGGATGCACTTGCCGGCTATCTATAGCAATGCCTGATATTTTTTTCCCAGACTTTGGACACATGGCCTCAGACAACATCAGAGATATCCATTCTTTAAGGAATATCGGCTGCATACTTTGCCTTTGTTTTTATAGTCTTTTAACTAGTATCAATCCAATGCGAGTGTCTGTTTAGCCCCCTGGGAATACCTGGCTAAAGCAGAACCTGCACTCGCGGGTACTATAAATAAATAGAATACAAGAATGCAAGAGGTCTAAATCAAGGTGAATGAATTCTCGCTTACTATAAAATCACGTTTCCCTTAGACTAAGGATTTTCGCTTCAGGTTCTGGTGGCATAGCCAAGCGGTAAGGCCGAGGCCTGCAAAGCCCCTATCCCCGGTTCGATTCCGGGTGCCACCTTTCCTATTGTAAGGTATTGTGAACTAAAAAACGACTTGGTAGTGTGAAGCTTTGAGTTCTTGTATGAGGTTCACATGTCTGAATGGGAAAAATTGTCTAGTTATCATGCGGATAAAAAGCTTTTCCTGGGTATAGATAAAGCCCTTCAACTAGTTAAAAAGTTTTATGGACCTAAAACCCTACACTCCCAGGCTGCTTTTTTTGAGGAACGTGGTTATACCGTCCTCTCAAAAATAACATTTTCTGATCCTCATGAAAATATTGGTGTAGGTTTTGCCAAAATCATGGCAGATAAAATTTATGCGAAGCATTTCGATGGAGCAACCGTAGGATTAATTCTTTTGCATGCAATTTTACAAGAAAGTTATCTTGCTTTAGAACGTGGGATTTCCATCCATAAACTTTCTGTGTCGCTAAAACATATGGAGAAAAAGCTCCTTGATTCCTTACAACAACATTCTTGGCCTATCAAAGATGCTAAAAAATTACGGGCCATTATTTTTTCAGCTCTACATATCCCTATCATTGCTGATGAATTTGCCGCGGCTTTTTCAGTAACAGGTCCTGAAGGCTTAATCTCTCTAACATGTAGCTATCAAACTGACATGCAAATCACTCAAGGTCTGAGAATCAACGCTGGTTACGCTTCGGCATACTTTACTTCCCATTCTACAAACCGCGTCATCACGATTTCTTGCCCTAAGATTTTTATTACTGATAAAAAAATCTCTACTATTCATCCGCTCCTTCCTTTGCTGCAGGAGGCTGCTATAGAGGACAAACATTTGCTTATTTTCTGTGAAGATATCCATGAAGATGTGCTTGCCACACTAATTGCAAATAAATTACAGGGATTATTACAAGTGACTGTGATTTCTATTCCTAATCTCTCTACCACAGAACAAGCTGTAGCAGAAGATATTGCCTTATTTACCGGAACACATATTTTTTCGCAGGATTTCGATCCTCACTCTTTACCTCCACATTATACGATCTTAGGTTCTTGTGCATCGATTGAGATTTCGGAAACACAAACAACATTAATTCGTGGTCATCATGTACCTGAAGTACTCGCTTTAAAAATCCGTCAATTAGAAGAAGAAATCCGTTCTACCTTATGTCCTAGAGAAAAACTCTCTCTCACGCAAAGAAAAAATCGTCTTCAAAGTCCTGTTACTATCCTTTCTACCAAAGAAAGCAACAAAGCCTTGTATAACTTAGCCTTTACGATCATGAGTTCCGCAATGACTCAGGGTTATATCCCTGGTGGAGGCGCTGCGTTATTCTATGCTTCCTTAGATTTAGGCAAGGAAGAAAATCTTTTTGGAGAGGAAGAATATGAAGCTATGCGAATTTTACAAAAAGCATGTTGCGCTCCTTTGGAACAATTAGCCAACAATGCCGATCTAGATAGCAATACTGTTATAGCTAAACTCTCTTCTTTGGCCACAACAAGTTTAGGGGTGAGCGTGCTTTCCCGAGAAATCGAAGATCTAATTGCTCGGGGTATCTTAGATTCTCTATCAACGATATCCTCAGCTGTATCCTATGCTCTCGATACAGCTTTGCTCGTCCTTTCTTCAAAAATGGTTATTTGTGAAATGTAATCCCGATCCATGAAGGAAAGAAAGGAATATCATAATCGTTAAACCAAAAACCAACTCCCATAATTCTTCTTCGAGGTACTTGCAAGCTACAGTTTTCTTTCCTCAAATTTATAAATAAGAAATTGCAAGGAGAAAATGTATCCAATAACATAGTTGATCCTTTATAAAGGACCTACTTTATATTGTACCCAAAGTTTCTTGATGCATTGAGTAGGGGGATGAAGAAATATTTACTTAAATTCAATTTATACTAAAATATTAGAATAGAAATCTTATATGATGCTTCCGAAACCTTCTGATGCTTACCGTCTGATTCATATTTCAGATATACATTTCTGTGTTTTTCCTCGAAATCTTCTACTATGCTTTAACAAAAGACTCAAAGGATTAATACGTCAAGCTTTAAGGGGTACAAATTTCCAAGCCACAACAATTTCTGAGCGTTTCCCTGAGGTTGTAAAAAATCTTGATGCGAATAGCGTATGTATTACTGGGGATTTTTCTCTCACTGCTATGGATGCAGAATTTTTGTTAGCACGTCATTTTGTAGATCGTTTGACTAAAATAACTGCTGTTCATGTATTGCCAGGAAATCATGATGTCTATACGGCACAAGCTTTTGTAGATCAACCTTTCTATCAATATTTTCCGAATCATGAGTTGCAAGAAAACAAAATTTTTTTTCAAAAATTGACACCCCATTGGTGGCTCATCTTACTCGATTGTTCCTGTCGCAACGGCTGGTTTTCAGCAAATGGTAAGGTTCAACTTTCCCAAATAACAGCTCTTGAAACTTTTTTTTTGAATTTAATGCCAGAAGAAAATGTTATTATTGCTAACCACTATCCCCTACTATCCTCAAGCAAATCTCAGCATAATCTCATTAACCATGACTTACTACAACAGATGTTACAAAAATATCCTCAAGTGCAACTTTACCTACATGGACATGAACATCGGGCAGCTGTTTACAGCTGTAAAGACAATTCCCCTGCTTATATTCTTAACAGCGGATCTATCTCTCTGCCTAGCAATGCACGTTTTCACATAATTGACCTTTATCCTGATAACTTTCGGATCTATACTATGGTGCTAACAAATCTTCTACAGCAAGATATTCCTTTGGAAATCGCTTTAGATTTAGACTTTAAAACTTGGTAACGTGCCACGCAAAAAAGAGAGAGAATTATACACCCTCTTCTACAATTTTTTCTGCTATTGCTTGAAATAGGTAGGGAGTCTCGGGCAACTCTTGTGGATGGACATCCCGAATAGGTTCAGACATAGCTACAAGCTTTTCAACCCAAGTTTGACGTTTTTTTCGCTCCTCAACTACTAAAGCTTTATCACGTAGTTTTTTAAGTAAAGCGACTTCAGCAGACTGTTCTTTTATTTTCTTTGCTTTCATATTGTGGACTTTAGAAAGAAAGACTTTTTTCTACAATAAAACTTTACGCAGAGTTATGTTTATTTCGAAACTCGGGATTCGTAACTTCCTGTTCGCGTGTCTACTTTTACAACTTCTCCCTCATGAATAAAGATAGGAACCATGATTTTTGCTCCAGTATTAGTGACTGCAGGCTTCAATACACGTCCCGACGCTGTATCTCCACGGACTCCTGGTGACGTTTCAGTTATAATCAACTCTATAAAAATTGGGGGTTCTACAGCGACTACTTCATTATTATATAAAATTAAAGTATAAATTGTATCTTCTAACAACCAATTTTTTATATTTTCTAATTTTTGCCAGAAAACGATCTCCTGTTCAAAAGTTTCATCATCCATGAAGGTAGCGCTCTCTTGATCAGAATAAAGGAGGCGTAGATTACGTTCTTGAATGTCGGCACTTTGTACAGATTCCCCAGATTTGAAAGTCTTCTCGATAACTCTTCCTGTGAAGAAATTTTTTATTTTAATTCTATTAAAAGCTTGACCTTTGCCCGGTTTCACAAAATCATTTTGCAAAATAATGTAGGGCTGATTATCGATTTCTATCTTTAATCCTACTCGGAATTCACTAGTATTTATGCGGACCATGAAAAGACTTATTCCTTAAAATGCTTTCACTTATGTTATCGAGGTTGCTCCCTCTTTGTCCAGTAGAATATCTCTAGATAAAAGGTAATTTTGTTTTTCCATGTTTTTATGTAGTATGAAAAATAGTAAATTAAAATTCATAAAATGTTAGGAATATCATAAGAAATAATACCAAGGGAAATGTTGTGCCAGATACTAATACTATTAGTGAATCGAAAATTGCTCAAGATATGCTTGAGCGTTATTCTGGCTCAGAAGTGCACCAATTTTGTCCTTATCTTCTGCTAACCAATTTTTCTTATTACATACATACTTTTGCTGAAATATACCAAGTGCCTATTTTTCAAGGTTCGATGTTTACAGCAGCTCATGCACCGCAAATAAACACGTCTATTCTAGATTTCAAACTCGGTTCTCCGGGAGCAGCATTAACAATTGATTTATGTTCCTTTCTACCCAATGTGAAAGCTACTTTAATGTTAGGCATGTGTGGAGGATTGCGTTCTCATTATCAAGTGGGGGATTATTTTGTTCCTATAGCTAGCATACGTGGGGATGGAACTTCGGATGCATATTTTTCTCCTGAGGTTCCCGCATTGGCGAATTTCATTGTACAGAAAACTATAACAGAAGTCTTAGAGCAAAAAAAGGTCACTTACCATATTGGCATTACCCATACAACAAATATCCGTTTTTGGGAGTTTAACAAGGAATTTAGAAAAAAACTTTATGAAACTAAAGCACAATCTGCAGAAATGGAATGTGCTACACTATTCGCTGCAGGATACCGAAGAAATCTTCCCATCGGTGCTCTGCTTTTGATTTCTGATCTTCCTCTAAGAAAGGAGGGCATCAAAACAAAAACAAGTGGTGATCTAATCTTTTCTACTTATACTACAGATCACATTTTAACAGGTCTTCAAGTAACAGCAAAACTACAAGAAGTCATTGACCATCAACCTACTTCGAATAAAAAAGGCATGCCTCATATGGAACTTGGAGAAACTGACGATACCATAGCCCAAGATTCCGGAGCATCTGATAAGGACTACTGAGAAAGGATACGTTGTACTATTTGTTCAACAGTAAATCCACATTCTTCAGCGACATCTTCAGCAGCAGCGGAATAACCAAATCTATCCATAGCAATAGCTAAGCCTTGAGATCCAATGTATTTATACCATCCCAAAGCAGATCCTGCTTCTATCGATACACGAATTCCTAGATTGCCACCGATCACACTCTGTTTATAATCTACATCTTGTATATCAAAAAGTTCCCAACAGGGACAAGAAATGACGCGGATATGTTTATCTAGGTGTTCTAATTCTTTTGCTACAGCAAGTGCTAAAGAAACTTCAGAACCTGTGGCGAAAAGAGTATAATCCGGTTGAGTTCCTGATTCTTTTAAAATCGTATAGGCTCCCCGTCCTACTCCCTCTTTAAAAGGTTTATCTGTATGTAAAAGAGTCGGTAAAGTTTGACGTGAGAAAACGAGGGCTGTAGGACCTGAATATGTTAAGGCGGCTTGCCATGCTCCTTTCACTTCGTGGGCATCTGCAGGGCGGATGACATGAAGTCCAGGAATGGCACGTAAAGACATGAGCTGTTCAACAGGTTGGTGTGTAGGCCCATCTTCTCCAACGAATATTGAATCGTGAGTGAAATGATAAATTACTGGCAACTTAGAAAGAGCAGCTATACGAATGGCATTACGCATGTAATCAGAAAATACGAAGAAAGTTCCTCCGAAAGGTTGAAACATTTGGCTATAAGCGAATCCATTCATGACTGTAGCCATGCCAAATTCACGAACACCATATTTGATATTTCTTCCAGAAAAATCGTGCCTATGAATTACTTGTTCGTTTTCTATCCATGTACAATCAGAGCTAGCAAGATCGGCAGATCCCCCAATTAAATAGGGTAAATGTTTGGTCAAAACTTGAATCACCTTGTGTGAGGCGGCGCGCCCAGAGATGGACTCTGGCATGGGGATGTTTTGTAAAAGTGTTTCAAGGTTACTAGGAAGTTGATGAGTGGTTAAAGCAAGTAAAGCTTCATGGAGTTCAGGAAACTGTTTAGACCAGACACGTACATTATCTTGCCATTCTTCTTGTGCTTTACGATCTTCTTGTATCTTATGAGCAAAAAAAGCTTTCACTGCAGGAGGGACAAAAAACTTCTCTTCGGATAGGTGCCAGTATTGTTTTGTTTGTTCTACTCCTTCGACTCCTAAAGGAGATCCATGAGCTTTGTTAGTACCTTCCCTTGGAGAGCCGTGACCAATTATAGTATGAGCAATAATCAATCCAGGGCGTTTCTGAGAATGTTTTATTTTTGAAAAGGTTTCATGTATTTGGATAAAGTCGTATCCATCGATTGAATAGACATCCCAACCGTAGGCTTCAAATCGTTTTTTAACATCGTCAACACTAGTTTCACTTAGATATCCGTCTAACAGTACATTGTTATAATCGTAAATGACTATAAGATTATCCAATCCTAAGGAACCTGCGAAACTGCAAGCTTCATGGCTAACTCCTTCCATCATGCAGCCATCGCCTGCTAGGCAATAGACTTTACCATTAAAAATTTCATGTTCAGGTCGATTAAATCTTGCTTCCAGCATTTTCATTGACAATGCTATGCCTACGGCATTGCCAAGCCCTTGCCCTAAAGGGCCTGTGGTCGCTTCAACACCTACAGTTTCATGATATTCTGGGTGACCTGGGGTTCGAGAATTACGCTGACGGAACTGCTGAAGGTCTTCTAAAGAAACATCAAAGCCTGCAAGGTGCAAACAAGAATATAACATAGCAGAGCCATGTCCTGCGGAAAGAACAAAGCGGTCTCTATTGATCCATAAAGGATCTTTTGGATTGTGTCTAAGAACTAAGCCATACAAATAAGCTGCTAATTCAGCACATCCCAAAGGAAGACCCGGATGGCCTGAGCCAGCTTTTTGTATTGATTCAATGCTAAGTTGTTTAATTGCTCCGGCTATTTTCTTTAAAATACCAATATCTAACTCTTTACTGATCATGTTTTGGCCTTAAAAATCCCGAGTACAGAAATGCTGACTATAGGGTATCCCTAGCCAAAAAGCAAGTAACTCTTATCTTAGCTACTTGAAGCACGATGAGATCAACAATCTTATGATTCTTAAGATTTCCTCCTCTGTTTTCTGAATCCATTGTACTCTAACATTTCAGTTTCATAATACGCGTAGAGCTAAGGAATAGAGACTAAAATAATGAACTCCCCTATAATGTGTGTGATTTATCATCCACAATTATTGTTATTGAGAGTCTCAGTTCATGCTAAGCAATATTATTCGCTCAAATTTTTTAAATTTTTATGCTAACCGGCATCACACTATTGTCTCTTCTTCTCCGGTATTTCCTCGCAATGACCCTTCGATTCTTTTTACTAATGCGGGTATGAATCAGTTCAAAAATATTTTTCTTAATAAAGAACCGATTCGCCACTCTCGAGCTACGACATCACAAAAATGTATTCGCGCTGGGGGCAAACACAATGATTTAGAAAATGTTGGCCATACTTCTCGTCATCTAACTTTCTTTGAAATGTTAGGAAACTTTTCTTTTGGAGACTATTTTAAAAGTGAAGCTATAGCTTTTGCATGGGAAGCTTCTCTGTCAGTTTTTAACTTTGATCCTGAATTTATTTACGCAACTGTACATGAAAAAGATGACGAAGCTTTTGCGCTTTGGGAGAGATATCTACCTTCTGATCGTATTTTTCGTTTAACAAGCGAGGATAACTTTTGGAGTATGGCAGAAATAGGCCCTTGCGGCTACTGTTCTGAGTTACTTTTTGATCGGGGTCCTGCTTTTGGTATGGCAACTTCTCCCCTTGAAGATATTACGGGTGAGCGCTTTTTAGAATATTGGAATTTAGTTTTCATGGAGTTTAATCGCACAGCAGAAGGATCGCTTCTCGCTCTTCCGAATAAACATGTGGATACAGGAGCAGGTTTAGAGCGCCTGGTATCTCTGATTACCGGAGTAAATACTGTCTTTGAAGCAGATGTCTTACGTGCACTTATTGCACGTATCGAAAAACTTTCTAAAAAAGCTTATTTTCCTAATGACTCTACAGGAGCTCCATTCCGAGTTATTGCTGATCATATTCGTTCTTTATCTTTTGCCATTGCTGATGGTGTAATCCCGGGAAATACAGAACGTGGCTATGTATTAAGAAAAATTTTAAGACGATCTGTAAATTACGGCCGCCGCTTAGGGTTCTATACACCTTTCTTAGCAGAAATCGTCCCTTCTTTAGCAGATGCCATGGGGGAAGCTTATCCAGAACTATATAATTCTTTATCCCAAATTCAAGAAGTGATCACTGTTGAAGAGGAGAATTTCTTTAAAACTCTATGTCGTGGGAACAACCTTCTGCAACAAGTGCTAAAAAGTTCTCTTACTTCGGGATGCATTTCTGGAGAGAATGCTTTTAAACTTAAAGATACCTATGGTCTGCCGATAGATGAAATTATTTTGTTAGCTAAAGACTATGATTATCATGTAGACCTGGATACTTTTCACCAACTTGAAGAGCAAGCAAAACAACTTTCCAAGAAAAATGCTATGAAATCTCAAGATGCTTTAGAATTAGTTTACAACGAATTGCCGGTAAAAGTGTTCTCAGAATTTATAGGGTATAATGATCTTTCTTGTGACACTTTTGTTGAAGTTGTTATTTCTGAAGGTAAACAGGTCTCTTCTCTTAAAGAAAAAGAAGCCGGAGCTTTAATTCTTAAGGTTACACCTTTCTACGCGGAAAAAGGAGGTCAGATAGGAGACTCAGGAGAAATTTTTTCTAGTGAAGGAACTTTTATTGTTACTCATACGACAATGCCAAGAGCAGACTTGATAGTTCATCATGGGAAAGTATCCCAAGGAACCTTAAGTAAGGGATCTACAGTCACTGCTCAAGTAAACTGCTCTCGTAGAAAAAAAATTGCCAATAACCATACGGGGTGCCATTTACTCCACCATGCTTTAGGGATAACACTTGGAGATCATACTCGTCAGGCAGGTTCCTATGTGGATGATATTAAAATTCGTTTAGACTTTACCTATCCCCAAGCGCTTTCCAAAGAAGATCTTTATTTTATTGAAGCTCTTGTGAATAAAAACATTAGAGAAAATTCTCCTGTAAACATTCGTGAAGCCTTATATTCTGATGTGAAGGATTCCTCAGAGATCAAACAATTTTTTGAAGACAAATACAGTGATACTGTGCGCGTTGTTTCTATGGGTCATTCGCATGAACTTTGTGGTGGAATTCATGCTGAAGCTACAGGAGATTTAGGATACTTTTGCATTGTTAAAGAGCATGCGATAGCTGCGGGTATACGTCGTATTGAGGCCACTACAGGAGAAGAAGCTGAGAAAACAGTCCATCAAGATAAACAGACTTTAGATGAGATCGCTGTACTTTTACAAGTACCCAAAGATCAGATTACAGTGAAACTAAATATTACGTTACAGGAGCGGAAGGAGCAAGCCAAGCTATTGCATGAATTAGAAAATAAATTGATTCATACCCACCTGGATAAGGTTATCAAAGATTGTCACCAGGTAGAAGATATTCGTTATATAGTTTGCTCGTTACCGGAAAGTGAAAATCAGCGTTTACAGCAGTACGCTCAATGTTTACATCAAAGAATTCCTGAAAAATGCGTTTCTCTATGGATAACACAGAAGAACGGCAAATGTATTGTTTTATCAAGAATTTCTGATGACCTTGTTTCTCAGGGTCTACATGCTCAGGAGCTATTGAAAATAGTTCTTTCCTCTTGTGGAGGTCGCTGGGGAGGTAAAAATCAATCTGCCCAAGGAAGCGCTCCTACTCTTCCAAAAATAGAAGCATTAAATCACACTGTATGGCAATGGATTTCGACCCAATTAATGTAATCTACCCCTGGTCTCATGAATTATCTCAAGAGACTCTTCCTGTTCTCATTGAAAATGTACATTCGGGAGCTTTAGCTTTTCTTGCAGCAAAACTTTTCCACGACCATTCTCGGCCTATGGTCATGATTACAACACCTATACGTCTTGACAATCTTTTTGAAAATCTTACAACATTTTTGCATCAACCCCCGATAGAATTTCCTTCTTCAGAAATTGATTTGTCACCCGAGTTAGTGAATATTGATGCTGTTGGGAAGCGCGACCAAATTCTTTATGATCTCAGTCAAGGGAAGGCACCGCTATTCTATATCACCACATTAAAAGCACTTTTGGAGAAAACTTCTTCTCCCAAGAGTACAGTGCAACAACACCTTGAACTTCATGTGGGGGATATTTTAGATCCAGAAACAGTAATAGAGTTATGTAAAAATTTAGGGTATGTGCATGTCACTTTAGCAAGTGAAAAAGGAGAGTTTGCCTATCGAGGGGGTATTGTGGATATTTTCCCTCTATCTTCTCCTGAACCTTTTCGCATAGAATTTTGGGGAGAGAAAATCATTTCTTTGCGTTCTTATAACCCCTCGAATCAATTATCCACTGGGAAAGTATTGGAAATTTCCATTTCACCAGCAAACAAAGAACGCTTTACAGAAGAACTCTCTCACACTCTTTTAGATTATTTTTGCGAACCTCCGCTATACCTTTTTGATGACTTAGAAATTTTAGAAGATGATTTTGCAGCAATTTCAGGAACACTTGCTTCTCTTCCCAAAAGATTCTTCCCTATCAGTTATCTTTATGAGCGGGCTATGTCATCTAAACAAATTTACTGTGTTGAAAAAAAATTTCCTAATATTCAAGCTCTGAGTAACGAACACATTACCATTGAAATTTTTAACCGTTCTATAGAAGCACGACGATTTTTCATTCCCTTCATTTACCCTACCCCTATTATTGAAAATGAAAGTAATCCTCTGTTGACTTTCCTTAACTATCTCCAAGAATACCTACCTCAACAAGAAGAGGCAGTGTTAAAACTAGCCATCTATAGTACAAAAACTAAATCCCTGAAAGAAGCTCGAGCTTTGGCAGAGACATTTGCCAATAATCGCACCTGTATTTATGAGAAAACCGGCAATCTTTCCTCTAGTTTTGCCTTAGCTGATACAGGATTTGCTGCTATCTCACTATCAGAATTCGCTTCAACAAAAATACTACGCCGACAGAAACAACGGACGTATTTTAGCGTAGATACAGAAGAAGTGTTTGTTCCTGTTCCTGGAGAGACGATTGTCCACCTTCATAATGGGATTGGCAAATTTTTAGGGATAGAAAAAAAACCTAATCATCTTAATATCGAAACGGATTACTTGGTTATAGAATATGCGGATAAAGCTAAGCTCTATGTTCCTTCGGACCAGGCACATCTGATTTCTCGTTACATTGGGCCTACGGACAAAACAACTACTCTCCATAATCTTAACAGTTCAAAGTGGAGACGCTCTCGAGAGCTTACAGAAAAATCTTTAATTATTTATGCTGAGAAGCTACTCCAACTAGAAGCGCAGCGTTCTACAATTCAAGCCTTTGTATACCCCCCTCACGGGGAAGCAATTTTTAAGTTCGATGAAAGTTTTCCATATGAAGAGACCCCAGATCAATTAAAAGCTATTGATCAAATTTATGCGGATATGATGTCTACGAAGCTCATGGACAGATTAATCTGTGGGGATGCAGGATTTGGGAAAACGGAAATCATTATGCGGGCAGCTGTCAAGGCTGTCTGCGATGGACATCGTCAGGTTATTGTTATGGTGCCTACGACCATTTTAGCCAACCAGCATTATGAGACTTTCAAGCAAAGAATGGCAGGTTTGCCTATACAAATTGCTGTCCTCTCGCGATTTTCTCAAGCTAAAGTTCAAAGAGAAATTTTTGAACGCGTTGCTAAGGGGGAAATTGATATTTTGATAGGGACGCATAAGCTTATCAATAAAAATCTAAAATTTCATAATCCGGGCTTATTAATTATCGATGAAGAGCAGCGCTTTGGAGTAAAAATAAAAGATTACCTAAAAGAGCGCTACCCTAATATTGACTGCCTTACAGTGTCTGCAACTCCCATTCCCAGAACATTGTATATGTCTCTAGCAGGAGCTAGAGACCTTTCTGTGATTACTATGCCTCCGTTAGACAGGCTTCCTGTGAGCTCCTTTATTGTAGAAAACAACCATGAAACACTGTGCGCAGCCTTGCGTCATGAGTTGCTTCGAGGAGGACAAGCGTATGTTATTCATAATCGCATTGAAACCCTTTATGGTCTTGCGGAAACTATTCGAAATCTTCTTCCTGAAGCTCATATTGGCGTTGCTCATGGACAGATGTTATCAGAAGATTTAAGTAGGATTTTCAAAAAATTTAAAGACCATCAAACTAATATTCTTGTCGCCACAGCATTGATAGAAAATGGTATTGATATTCCCAATGCTAATACCATTTTAATAGACCATGCTGATAAATTCGGTATGGCGGATCTCTATCAAATGAAAGGAAGGGTCGGAAGATGGAATAGAAAAGCCTACTGTTACTTTCTTGTTACTGATCTAAATAGGTTATCAGGACCTGCTGCAAAGCGTTTGGCAGCATTAAATAAACAGGAGTATGGTGGGGGGATGAAAATCGCCCTACATGATTTAGAAATTCGAGGTGCTGGCAACATTTTAGGAACAGATCAATCGGGGCACATAGGCACTGTTGGTTTTAATCTTTATTGCAAGCTTTTGAAAAAAGCTGTTGCGACATTAAAAAACCACTCGAAACCTTTACTTCTGAACGATGATCTGAAGATAGAGTTCCCCTACAATTCACGAATTCCTGACACTTATATAGACACAGCATTTATGCGTATCGAATTTTATCAGAAAATTGGCAATGCAAAGAGCAAAGAAGAACTCGAAGCAATACAAGAAGAAATGCAAGATCGTTTTGGATCCTTACCACAAGCAGTTTCTTGGCTTCTCGCACTAGCTCAAATCCGATTATTCGCACTACAACATAATATCTGTAGTATCAAGGGGACGGCAAATGCGTTGTATCTCCAACAATACCATAGCAAAATCGAACAGATCAAGAAAACCGTGCCATATGCTCTATCACCTACACCCGAACTTTTGGTAGTTGAAGTTTTAGCATGTATACAGAAAGCCTTCCCATTAAAATCCTCTAAGTAAGGAAGTCTATGTCTGCCTTTTTCAATACTTTACGTCCTACGCTTTCTCGTCCTCCAGTATGGTTTTTACGCCAAGTGGGTAGGTATATGCCACAATATCAAGAACTCAAAGGTTCTCAATCTTTGAAGGCCTTTTTTCATAATACTGAAGCTATCATAGAAGCAACTCTTTTAGGTCCTTCTTTATTGCATGTAGATGCTGCTATCCTTTTTGCAGACATCTTATCGATTCTGGATGGGTTTAGTATAAATTACGACTTCGCTCCAGGTCCACAAGTACACTTTGTTTACGGACAATCTTTAAACTTCACACCAGATCCTCAGGAAACTTTCCGCTATCTCTTAGAAGCTATTGGTAAAATCGCACTTCAACTTACTATTCCTCTGATTGTCTTTGCAGCTTCTCCTTTCACTCTTGCAAGTTACCTATTCGATGGTGGTGCTTCTAAAGATTTTACGAATACGATGGCTTTTCTTTATCACTATCCGGAACAATTTCAAATTCTTCTGAATCAAATTATTGAAGGTACTGCAATCTACCTCAAAGCGCAAATTCAAGCAGGAGCTTCTGCAGTACAATTGTTCGATTCTTCGAGTTTCCGTCTTCCATCTTCATTATTTTCGCGCTATATTACGAATCCGAATAAACAGCTCATTACCAAACTTAAAAACTCTCAAATTCCGGTGAGTTTATTTTGCCGATGTTGTGAAGCAAATTTTATGGATCTTTATGCTACTCAGGCAGATACTCTTCATCCTGATTACCATGTAAATCTTGCTCATTTATGGAAAACACAATCTAAACTTCCTTCTCTACAAGGGAACTTAGACCCTGCCATCTTCCTTTTACCTCAAGAGAAGATGCTAGATTATGTAAAACAGTTTTTGGCTCCTTTACAAAAAATTCCCAAGTTTATTTTTAACTCCGGACATGGAATTCTTCCTCAAACTCCTTTAGAAAATGTACAAGCCGCGGTTGCTTATGTTCAATATCGACTTTAAATTCCTTGAAGGTCTTCATCAACCAGCACCACGGTATACTAGCTATCCTACAATTTTAGAATGGGAATCTTCTACTGAAGCTCCAGCTTTACTTGCTTTGGATCGACTTCAGCGAGCTCCTCGTCCCCTATCTTTATATTTTCATATTCCCTTTTGCCAATCTATGTGTCTTTATTGCGCGTGTTCTGTGGTTTTGAACCGCCGGGAAGATATTGTAGAAACCTACATCGATATGTTAATTCAAGAGATGGAATTCGTTGTTCAAAAGTTAGGAAGAAAAGTACAGATTTCACGTATTCACTTTGGAGGGGGGACTCCCAGCCGTCTTTCCCGTTTTCTTTTTGAAAAACTTTTTTACAAAATACACGATTTCTTTGATCTCACCCACTCTGAGGAAATTGCTATTGAAGTTGATCCTAGATCTCTGAGGAATGATGATGATAAGGCTAAATTCTTCCAGAATTTGGGATTTAACAGAGTAAGCTTAGGAATTCAAGACACACAAGACAACGTTCAAGAAGCTATAAAGCGCCGTCAAACTCATGAGGAATCTAAGAAAACTTATGAAAAATTTAAAGCACTGGGTTTCCAAAGCATCAATATAGATTTAATTTATGGTCTTCCTAGACAAACATCTCTCAGCTTTGTTCAAACTATTAAAGATATCCTAGTCATGCGACCAGATCGTCTTGCATTATTTTCTTTTGCTTCGGTACCCTGGATCAAACCGCATCAGAAAGCAATGAAAGCTACAGACATGCCTTCAATGGAAGAGAAATTTTCCATTTATTCGCAAGCACGCCAGATGTTGATGAAAGCTGGGTACCAGGCTATTGGTATAGATCACTTTTCTCTTCCTGATGATCCTTTAACTCTAGCTTTTAAAAACAAAAATCTTATTCGAAATTTTCAAGGATATTCCCTTCCTCCTGAAGAAGACCTCATAGGGTTTGGAATGACATCCACGAGTTTCATCCGTGGTATTTATTTACAAAATGCCAAGACTCTTGAAGAGTATTACAATCTCGTACGAGCGGGACTGCCAGCAACAGTAAAAAGTAAAATTCTTTCTGAAGATGACCGAGCACGGAAATGGGTTATTCATAAATTGATGTGTACCTTTACAATAATTAAAGAAGAGTTTTCCCTACTGTTTGGTTATAATTTTGATACTTACTTTGCAGAAAGTGATGAGCGACTTCGCAGTATGGAAAGTACAGGATTAATCCATAACAGTTCTTCCTCTTTAATCATTACACCTCTTGGAGAACTATTTGTCAGAGTCATTGCTACAGCCTTTGACGACTATTTTCTCAAGAAAGCATCTGAAAAACCCCATTTCTCCGCTTCAATATGAATAGAGTTATCATTATAGGTGCAGGGATTTCTGGTCTTGCCACAGCTTGGTGGTTACATAAAAAATTTCCACAGTCAGAGATTCTCATTTTTGACAAAAGACACTCTCCAGGTGGTTCTATTTATACAGAATATAATGAAGGGTTTTTCTTCGATCTAGGGCCTAAAGGTTTTCTAACCCGAGGAGAAGGAGAATATACATTAAAATTGATTCAAGAACTAGATCTTAACGATGCGTTAATCTTCAGTAATAGCGCAGCAAAAAAACGCTTCATCCATTATCGGGGGAAAACACGTAGAGTATCTCTATGGACATTACTCCGGGAAGGCTTGCTTTCTACTCTGGTTAAAGACCTTTGTGCTTCTCGTTATAGCGAAGATAGTTCTGTAGAAGCTTTTCTTAAGCGTCATGCCTCTCCAAGTTTTACAAACTGTATCTTGAATCCTATGGTTACTGCGATACGTGCGGGCCACAGCCACGCACTATCTACTCATATGGCATTCCCCTCTCTTGCTCAATATGAAGCTGAAACAGGTTCACTATTGCGCAGCTATATTAAAAATTTCTCTTGCGTAAAAAAAACTAAATCCCCGGGATACTTGGCTTCCTTGCAACCTTCTTTGGGTCTTTTAGTTGATGTTCTTACAAAGAAAATTCCTGCCGTATGGAAGTTTTCCAGTTCAGTCACGCGCATCTCCTCCTCCTCAATAGGAGCTTCTGTAAGTTCTTCCGAAGGACAATTTTCTGCAGACTTAGTTATTTATACAGGATCGACTCATCAGTTGCCCAATTTAATAAACATCCCAGGGATAGAAATATTAGGAGAAAAGACCCTGCCTTGGAATTTGTCTAGCATAAGCTTAGGATGGCGATTTCCAAAATTCTCTCTTCCTCATGGCTATGGAGTATTATTCACTGATGAACCTCCACTTTTAGGTATCGTTTGGAATTCTCAAATTTTTCCACAGACTACCAAAGGAAAAGCTTCTCTTTCCCTACTTATCGAAGGACGATGGCATACTGCAGAAGCTCATGCCTTAGCTATAGCAGTTATAGCAAAATATCTAAACATTACTCAAAAGCCGGATGCTTTTTCTTTATTTTCTCCACAAGAAGGCATGCCACAGCATAACGTAGGTTTTATAGCAGCCAAAACCCAGGTACTTCCACGCGTACCAAAAAATATAAAACTTGTAGGCCAGAACATCGTAGGTCCAGGTATCAATCGATGTATAGCCTCTGCCTACCATACTGTTGCTGTCCTTTAATTTGGAAGAAAACGCTGACACAAAGCTACTGTCGCTGCTAACCCTCTTCCATAATACTCCCTACGCGAACGAGCGTATAACAAATTTTTTTCTACATGTTCAAGAAGATGTTGGATCAGGTAATCAGTTTCGTTCAACAATGTATACCCTTGGGCTAAGCCTTCTACCCATCGGAGCTCCATTGTAAGATAGCAAGGTTCATCTTTGAGCAACAACACGTAGGGGTGGTTATCAACATACCAATCTTCTTTAACTTCTTCGAGAATTTCCACAGCTCGAGAGATATTTCCTAAGATAAAATATGTGTCTGCAAGATCTAATTTCAATGTATAATAGATATACGCCCATGCTTTCGCATTCTCCCCTACCATAGAAATATCAGAAAATTCTGCCAAAGCTTTGATAAACCAACCTGCTTTTCTTAAAGGTGAGAATTCACTGTATCCTTGTAAATAATATACCAAAGATAACAGCGAGGATTGGGGAAAGAGATCTGGGAATACAGAAAGATACATCAAAGCATCTTCATTTCCCTCTAGGTAATCTTCGAGATCATAAGTTAATAAATACAACCGGTCTCCGCAAGGGCGTAAGGGAAGACGATCACAATACAAAAAATTGTGCACCCTAGGATTTTTAGGTCTTGTCAAAGCCCAAACAAGCCGTAATGCAGATTGCAAAGATGAACACTCTTCAGAAAATGCTAGAGGGAGAGCGGAGATAGCTTCTGCTTTTTTAGCATACAAAGCTTCATAACAACATGTGGCCATCTTCTCTTCATCATATTCATAAGATCCATGTATAGGAGGAAGATCCCCCTTGCAAGCTTTCCAAAATGCCAATACCTGTTGATATTTAGGATCTTGAATTTCTTCTTTAGCTTTTATCAAAGCGTTTTCTTCTAACTTGTGAATGTGACTATAAATGAGTTCTGTGATCATATTACTGTACATGATTTTTCTATCTTTTATCATGTCATAAATGCAGTAGCTGTACAGTTCAGAGACCAAGGGTGGGGAGTGTTTTTTTAAAACATTCCCTAAGCCAACAGCATAGGTTCCTGCCCTTTCTTCAATATGAAAAGACAACAAATAAAGAGTGTTTAAAAGCTGACGATTTTTAAAAGAAAAATGCATTTGATATAACATTGCTTCGCAGGACGCTTGTTTCTTTTGAACAGTATAAGCTAAGAAAAGACCCATATTGGCTTCTTCACGCCCCCAACTTTTATACGCGCGTAAGAAAAAATTTTCAGCTTCATGATAATTTTCTTCTAAACAAGCAATACATCCTAAATATTCGTAAATCTTGGCAAAGGTTTTACCTAGCCGTGTTGCTGGCTCTAAAATTCCTAGAAAAATTTCCTTTGCCCTTACATACTCCCCTTGAGCATAATAGTAGGCACCTAGAAAAAACCCGTACTCCGGAAAATAAAGATGTTGTGAGGTAAAAATTTGTTCTCCTTTTGCTAACAGGCGTGCCGTAGCAGGGAAATGTTTATCCTGATGATAAAGCTCTAATAAAGAAAAATATCCGTAGTATAGAAGTGGGGATTGTACATACTCACCATAATCGATAAGGACTTCCAGTTCTTGAATCGCCTCGTGTCGCGCAGAGGATAGTTTGTGCAAAGCGTGCTCCAACAATACAGCATCGACTTCTTGCGCTCGGGAAACTTGTCCTATGGCAATCTTCTTTACTAAGGTTTCAATAGCTTCGGCGTAAGCAGCTTCTGCAAGGCAATAGGGCACCAACAAAGACTCATAAGGTTGAGAAAGATCTCGAGCCTTAGCAATTTGCAAAGCACAAATTGTTTTCTTTAAAAAGCACTGTTCTATATTTACTACATCTGTGTGAGGGCTACACATTCCCTCATCTAGAGCTTGCAAAAGTTGGCTAGCGCAGTTCAAGGCTTCGACATAATGCCCACGTTCCTTCGCTAATAAGATCTCTTGTTTACGCTCTTCGTAACTACTATATAATGTCATTTTGTAAAGTTCAAAAAGCAGCTGATCATGCAAAGATTCGTTACAACCCAGACAATGGAGGTGTTCTACAATCTTTCGAAGAGGTGCCTTATTAGGATTGAATCTGTACCAGAAAACTCGCAATTCATTCTTAATTATAGAAGGCAAAGGTAAAGGCAATAATTGATTAAGAAGATGTATTCCTTTTTCGTGATTTCCTTGTCGAATGCATGTCTGCAAGTACTGACGTACTAGAGAGCTCACTGTTTCCCAATCATACGCTGTCACTGCTGATTGATCAGAAAGCACACGATTCATTAACTCGGCAAAAAGCTGATCACAATTTTCTCCTGAAACCAGTGCAGCGTGAGCATTCGCACAATCATGACTTAGAGACTGTCGTTGAGGCATTGTTGTTGAAACCAGCGTGCAACCTAAACCAATTGCGATACATAATGGGATAAGAAATCGAATCTTTTGTTTATATATTTCCTTCATGTAGATCCTCCACTCTGAGTTATAGAGTAGCAATTGCCTGATAGGGATGTGTAGTTTTTTCTAGTTGCATTTCTCTAGCTTGTAGGAACAAACTCACAGGCTTATGGGGCATCGCCCATAGGCTGGGCCCCTGTTCTTGTTTCTTATAAATTAGTAAATCACGTCAACACGTTACGGAAATTTTACATGAAAAATGGTGAAGAAAAAAGCACTAGGGAAATAAAGAAAGTTATTTTCTTTTTTTTTGTTTTCTTCGTTTTCATACAAATTAACATGTTGATAAACAAAGAAGTGGGTTGTTATAACAAAAGAAAAAAAAGTCCCATTCTCTTAATTTATTCTAAAAAAATGGTTGCATGAATTTGAACAAAAAAACTAATTAAAAATTAAAACAAGTAAAAATAGTTTAAAACAGCAACTAGAGGACGCTTTTCATGGCGCTAAAAGATACGGCGAAAAAATTGAAAGATTTGTTGGATAGCATTCAAAACAATTTAGCTAAGGCTGAAAAAGGCAACAAGGCTGCAGCTCAAAGAGTGCGTACAGAATCCATAAAACTAGAAAAGATGGCTAAGCTTTATAGGAAAGAATCCATAAAAGCTGAAAAGGCTGGATTAATGAAACGGAAACCTGCGGCAAAAACAAAAAAAAGTGTAATAAAAAAAGCTGCGCCAAAAAAAAATCCAGTAAAAAAAGTTATAGCAAAGAGGGCTGTAGTAAAAAAGGCAGCGCCCAAAAAAACTGCAGCAAAAAAAGTAAAAAGAAATCATAAAGGTCGTTCTTTAAGAAAATAATTTTTCTCAACTTTGATGATTTAGAGGATAATTACACTTGTAAATTATCCTCTTTTCTTTTTCTGAGTTTTACAATGTCATTTATTTTTTTCTATCCCTGAAAAGCCGTGGATCTACAAATTTAGCTTATGCTACAGTTTCATTGATAGTAATGGAACATCACGAATGCTGGCAAATTCAGTAACGAAAGTCTTGTTATACTCAAACATTCCAAACAAAAAATTTCTTAAATAAGCTATACGTATTGCCTAGAAATATCATGGTTGCAACAAAAAATTGTATCCACTTCGATTTATGTGGGGGATGTTCCTCTCTGCAGTCTGCCTATGCAGACTCCTTAAAAGCCAAAGAACTCCTACTCCACAAACTATTTGCTTTCTTAATTCCCCCTCATTCTATTCTTCCTGTAATTCCTTGTAACCCCCCTTTACGGGGAAGAAATAAAATGGAGTTTTCCTTTTTTCAAACACAAGATAACAAAAAAAGTCTTGGCTTTATAAGCCCTACAAAGCCAAGGCAAGGCGTTTCTATTAAGGAGTGTCTACTCATACATGAAGATGCTATAGAAATCGTCAAGCTCACACGACAATGGTGGAGGAATTATCCTCAACTTATGGCGTACTTCCCGCCAAAAAATACAGGTTCTCTATGCACACTCACCGTACGTATTGGCAATGCAAACCATGAGCTTATGGTAATTTTAAGAACTTCCGGAAGACAAGAATATGCCGTTGAACCAAAAATTATTCAGGAATGGAAAGAGATCTTATTACAGGCACCTTTGAATATTACTTCGATTTTCTGGGAGGAAAAACAGTCTGCGCCGCGAGTTCCCACATACTATCAGGAAACCTTACTCCATGGGCAACGTTTTATTGAACAGAGATTATCGTTAACCTCTGATGCAAACTCTGGAACTTTTCATATTGGTCCGAAGAGTTTTTTTCAACCTCAATACCTACAAGCTGTACAAATTATAGAAGTAGTCAAAAATTTTATAGATGCACAAGGTTCAGAAATCCTTTTAGATTTGTATTGTGGGGTTGCAACTATAGGAATCATGCTTGCTCGCTATGTAAAAAAAGTCATCGGTGTAGAAATTATTCCTGACGCAGTAGAATCAGCAAGAAAGAACATCTTAATCAATCAAAAAAATGGTTGTGTGGAGGTCTATTTAGAAGATGTAAAAACTTTTTGTAAAAAGTGCGAGCAGAGTGTACCTCCTGACATAATCATTATGGATCCTCCTCGTTGTGGTGTACAAAATAAAATTTTAAAATATATTTTACGTATAGGGGCTCCAAAACTTATTTATATCTCTTGTAACCCCAAAACACAGTTTGAGGAATGTTGTAAGCTAGTAGATAACGGATATGAAATAAAAAAAATGCAACCCGTAGACCAATTTCCCCATTCCGTTCATTTAGAAAATATTGTTTTATTAGAAAGAAAGAAATGTCTCTAGGAAAAGCATTGAATGCTCGTTTCCTATTATGTTAATCTTTTTCTCATTAATCCAATTAAAGGTGATTTCATGCTTTTTCGTATGTTTATGTGTTTTTCGTTTTTATTGAGTTCTTCCTTACTTTGGGCTGAAGAAGAAGCTCCCCAATCGAAGAATACCTTTGTACAGCCCGCTATCATGCTAGCCATCGCTATTCTTTTCTTTTATTTCATTTTATGGCGTCCTGAACAAAAGCGTAGAAAAGCCATGGAAAAACGTAAGAATGAAATTACTAAAGGTGATAAAGTGACTGCTATGGGCATTATTGGTGTCGTCGATGATATCCGAGAACATACTGTAGTGTTAAACATTGCTTCTGGGAAAGTAGAAGTTTTAAAAGCTGCTATTTCTGAAATCCTTAAGCCTGATGGAAGTAAAGCTTAGGTCTTACTCGTTAAGTTACAAAGAAATCTGTATTGATTTTTTATAAGCCAAGTTATAATTTGAGAGTATGAGTTCTTCACAAAGTTTAGGGCCTATATCACTATGACTTGGCTTTCAGGCTTTTATTTCATTAGCATTGCCTGCCTAGTCTTTTGTGCTATAGATTTAATTCTTTCTGTTATTATTCTCTTGTCTCGCAAGCTTTTGGTTAAAGTTCATCCTTGCAAACTCAGGATTAACGATAATGATGAGCTTACGAAAATCGTTGAAAGTGGTCAGACTTTACTTGTCTCCTTGTTAAGTTCCAATATTCCTATTCCCTCTCCTTGTGGAGGTAAGGCAACTTGTAAACAATGTAAGGTTCGTATTGTGGAAAATGCCGAAGAACCTCTAGAAACTGACCGTTCAACTTTTTCCAAACAGCAATTAGCACAAGGTTGGCGACTTGCTTGTCAGAATAAAGTTCAGCATGACATGAGTTTAGAAATAGAAGAGCGGTACCTAAACGCTTCTTCTTGGGAAGGCAGTGTACTTTCTAATGAGAATGTGGCTACTTTTATCAAAGAACTTGTAATCACCATAGATCCAAACAAACCGATCCCCTATAAGCCTGGAGGTTACTTACAGATTACAGTACCTCCTTACAAAACTAATTCTTCAGACTGGAAACACTCTATGGCTCAAGAATATTATAGCGACTGGGAGCATTTTCATTTGTTTGACCAGATCATCGACAATAGTCAACTTGTCCCAGATTCTGCAAACAAAGCCTATTCATTAGCTTCCTATCCTCCAGAGTCTCCTACAATAAAATTCAACGTTCGCATTGCTACTCCTCCGCTTATTCAAAACAAACCTAATCCCAATATTCCTTGGGGGGTATGTTCTTCTTATATTTTCTCTTTAAAACCTGGGGACAAAATTACTGTTTCCGGTCCTTACGGAGAGTCTTTCATGAAAGAAGACAATCGTCCTGTGATTTTTTTAATTGGGGGGGCAGGGTCTTCTTTTAGTAGAAGTCACATTCTTGATTTACTTTTAAATAAACATACAAAAAGAGATCTCACTTTATGGTATGGAGCCCGTTCTTTAAAAGAAAATATTTATCAATATGAATATGAAAATTTAGAAAAAACCCATCCGAATTTTCATTACCATTTAGTGCTTTCAGACCCTCTTCCTGAAGATATTGCTAAAGGATGGGATAAACATGATCCTGTAAAGACGAACTTTTTATTTCGTGCTTTTGAACTAGGGCAACTTAATAAATTAGATAATCCTGAAGATTATCTTTATTATGTTTGTGGTCCGCCCTTACACAATAGCAGCGTGCTTACATTGCTTGATAACTATGGTGTCGAGCGTACCTCTATAGTTTTAGATAATTTTGGCAACTAATCATGGGTGCGTTGTTTAATTTTTTATCGCACCTACTATTTTAAAAATAGAATTGAACTAAGTTAAAGTCCAGAGATATTTCAAAATGAACAAAATTAGTGATTAATAATTAGATCTTAAAATTCGAAACAAAGATCCTATATAAAAGACCATAGAAACAAAGCAAAATATCATATGTGTAACTTGACTAACTGCGTATACACGACCACTCAACAATGCTTCAGTAAAAGTTACATTCGATTCGAGAAAGATATTATCTGTTTCATTCGTTGTTGAATCAAATCGACAGGACGGGGATATTTCCAAACCACCAAATGTTGTGGCTATCCCTACCAAGGCGAAGAAAATGCCATAAATGACTATATTTATAATGCTGGAAACATCATAGAAAGCTTCTTGATTCTGCCGCAAGACTACCACACGTTCCCTGATATTTTGCACTCTTGCTTGTTCGAATGTAGAACTCCTCCAACGAAAACAGCACCTATAAAACGCGTCGCGTATTCCAGGAAAAACATATGTCAGGATATCTTGCGCAAGCAATGTCCATCCAAAAATGGACGTTACACCATAAAGAGCTGCTGTACATGGTGTAACCGTAGGACGCGCAGCCAAACGGAGGTTATTTATCAGATCCAATGCATTCATACCAGCTCCTAAAGATCGATAGAACAAAGCGATTATTCGTAAATTACGAAACCTTTCTCGTCGAGAATGCGGATTTGTCAACATCAGAAAACAACTGCACACTCCATCAAAACCGAAAAATACCATGCAAACAGCTATTGAGGAAGCATTCCATATAGTATCAACAAGAGAAAAAAACCAAATGATTGAGACTGCATCGGAAATGCGAACGATAATCACCGCCAATTCTGTTAAACGATCTAGGATATTGTCGGGAGGCAAAGGATTCTCTTCAAGATCTGCAACTGTTACTTCAGTATGTAACCAGGTGTGTATCCGAGTAAAAATATTTGGGCTTGATGTTCGTACTAAGGAAACACCTCCCATCTCATATCCAACGATTCCAACAACGGATTCTTCTTCCTGAGGCATTTCCTGAAAAGAAGTACGCAAAGGTACCATTTCCATAGATTCCGATACTGGACTCCCAGCCATTCGTTGGGAAACTACGCTCACTCCTGCCGTTTGCATAAATGCGTTAAGAATAGCAAAGCTAAAAGCTGGATCTCTAAAAGAGATCCAAAAAATTCCAAAACTCCCTGAAGAATATGGTAAGGTGACTACTCCGGACCGTAAGAATCCCTGACAATCCATCCGAGAAGGTAAATCACCCAAAACTCGATAATATAGTGCACGATGATGCTCTGGATATACTGAAGGACAGATGCCCACTAAAACAATACTATTAACATAAGGCGTTTGACAAAGAGATGCCCGAATGTAAATTGCTCCGTTACCAAAGAAATATTGCATAAAAATGCTTCCTTCGGGATGGGTGGTAAAAAACTCTTCCCAAATATCTAATAGGGCTCTACACATGGGTGAATTTTCTATTTGAGTCTGGCAAAAGAGGGGACACGCCACTCCTCCTCCTCTATTTTGAACAACAATAACCTCTCTTCCTCCCAACAATTGGCTAAGGTACAATGCCTCATTTTGGGTATCAAAATATCCTGACTGACTACCATTAATATATCCAATACCTACCAAGGGAGTTGAGACAGGTGTAGATACGTTAGAATTATAAATAGCATGAAAAATAGGTGCTTGTGGTACGGGACTAGAAACCGAAATAGTATCTTCAGAATCAGAAGTAGAGGCTCTAGTAGTGTCTATCCGAGTTAGTGAAAGTAAATCATTGGATTGATTTAATTCCGTGGGTATTTCATTTGTCTGTTGCCTTGATTCTGGTGATTCGTCTATGGAATATTCGCGGGAGAGGTTGGAACAATACTTGTCAGATAAAGAAGAGTTCTGAATAGGAGTCGACATATTCGAAACATCTTTTATAAGTTTGCCTTATTGCTACAAGACAAAATGCTTTGAATTACATAATAAAAAATCATCCAAATCAAAAAAATTAACTTTATCAGCTTTCTAGGGCAATTATTTTACTGGGGATATTATATTTATGTGTGTATCGATAATACTTGCATTATTAAATGAACAAGCAACTATAGACAAAAAAAAGAGTCTTAAAGACTCTTTAATACGAATATTTTTAATACTCGGAATATTTTTTAAAAAAAAGCTTGGCAACGACTTACTCTCCCATACTCTTGTGTATAGTACCATCAGCGATAAAAGGCTTAACTTCTGAGTTCGGAATGGGATCAGGTGTATCCCTTTTTCCACTATCACCAAGCTAGATCTGGTAACGTATCTTCACGTATACTAATAGACGCTTAAGAATGGGTCTTCAATATACTTGCATAGATCGACTTAATTCAACAAAAAAGCTTTTTGAGCTTTTTATATGATAAAAACCAAGTCAATGGACTTATTAGTATTGGTAAGCTAAACATATTACTATGCTTACACATCCAACCTATCAACCACGTAGTCTACATGGAGTCTCATAGGGATACTTTATCTTAAGGGGGGCTTGGCATTTAGATGCTTTCAATGCTTATCCTTTCCGAACGTAGCTACTCGGCTATGCTTTTGGCAAAACAACCGACACACCATTGGTTCGTCCATTCCGGTCCTCTCGTACTAAGAACAGCTCCTTTCAAGTATCCTGCGCCCACAAAGGATAGAGACCAAACTGTCTCACGACGTTTTGAACCCAGCTCGCGTACCGCTTTAATTGGCGAACAGCCAAACCCTTGGGACCTTCTCCAGCCCCAGGATGCGATGAGCCGACATCGAGGTGCCAAACCGCCACGTCGATATGAACTCTTGGTGGCGATCAGCCTGTTATCCCCGGAGTACCTTTTATCCGTTAAGCGACGGCGATTCCACTTTCCACCGCCGGATCACTAAGCCCGACTTTCGTCTCTGCTCGACTTGTAGGTCTTGCAGTCAACCTATTTTATACCTTTACGCTCTACTCGTGATTGCCAACCACGATGAAATAAGCTTTGGGCTCCTCCGTTACTTTTTAGGAGGATACCGCCCCAGTAAAACTGCCCGTCTGGCAATGTCCACTCTCCAGATTCATGGAGTAGTGTTAGATTCCCAACTTGTTAAGACCAGTATTTCAACGACGACTCCTACTCTCCTAACGAAGAGCACTCATAGTCTCCTGGCTATGCTACACATAACAAATCAAAAATCAATACCAAAGTACAGTAAAGGTTCACGGGGTCTTTTCGTCCTTTTGCGGGTAAACAGCATCTTCACTGCTACTACAATTTCACCGAGTCTTTCGTTGAGACAGTGCCCAGATCGTTACACCATTCGTGCAGGTCGGAACTTACCCGACAAGGAATTTCGCTACCTTAGCACCGTTATAGTTACGGCGGCCATTCACCAGGGCTTGGGTTCAATGCTTCGCCTTGCGGCTGACATATTCCTTTAACCTTTTGGCATTGGGCAGGCGTCACACCATATACTTCCCCTTAGAGGTTTGCATAGTGCTGTGTTTTTGTTAAACAGTCGCCTGGGCCATTTCTCTGCGGCCTCTCGAAGCTCATACCGCGAGGGTAATCACCTTAAAAGGCTCCCCTTATTCCGAAGTTACGGGGATAATTTGCCGAGTTCCTTAACGAAAGTTATCTCGCGCGCCTTAGAATACTCATCTCGCCCACCTGTGTCGGTTTTGGTACGGTCACCATCAACAGCTAGAAATTATTTCTTGAAAGCCTTGCGCCACACTATCAGTTCCTCCGAAGATTTCCCTTAACCATAACCCAACCTTATGTTAGCGGATTTGCCTACTAACCAGTCTCATTATGATACGGACATTTCCAATCGTCCGCGTGCTTAACGTACTCCGTCATTCCATTGCTAAAGTTTTAGGTGGTACAGGAATATTTAACCTGTTGCTCCATCGTCTACGCATTTGTGCCTCGACTTAGGGGCCGACTAACCCAGGGAAGACGAGCTTGACCCTGGAAACCTTGGGCTTACGGCGAGGAAGATTTTCACTTCCTTTATCGTTACTTATGCCATGGATCTTCACTAGTATCCGCTCCAGTACTCCTTTCGGTATACCTTTACTGCTGAATACTACGCTCTCCTACCGCGTATACTATACATATACACCCGCGATGTCGGTTTTATACTTGAGCCCCGTTTATTATTGGCGCGATGATTCTCGATTGGTGAGCTGTTACGCACTCTTTAAATGATTGCTGCCTCTAAGCCAACATTCCAACTGTCTTAGAATCGTCACTTCCTTACTCACTTAGTATAAAATTAGGGACCTTAATCGGCGGTCTGGGCTGTTCCCCTCTCGACAACGAAGCTTAGCCCCCGCTGTCTATCTCCCGGACTCACTTTTGGTATTCGGAGTTTAATTTCCTTTGGTAAGCCGGTAGGCCCCCGCTAGAATTCAGTGCTCTACCCCCAAAAGCTTAATATCCGAGGCTAACCCTAAAGTTATTTCGGAGAGAACAAGATATCTCCAAGTTTGATTGGCCTTTCACCCCTATTCACAACTCATCCAAACCTTTTTCAACAGGTACTGGTTCGGTCCTCCACAAAGTCTTACCAATGCTTCAACCTGGTCATAAATAGCTCACTTGGTTTCGTGTCTAAATCAAACGACTAAACGCTCTTTTAAAACTCGCTTTCGCTTCGACTCCGGAATGTAAATCCCTTAATCTCGCCGTTTAACTTAACTCCCTGGCTCATCATGCAAAAGGCACGCCGTCAACCATTACTCCGAAGAGTTATAGGTCTTCGACCGCTTATAAGCTACTGGTTTCAGGTTCTATTTCACTCCCTTAACGAGGGTTCTTTTCACCTTTCCTTCACAGTACTGGTTCACTATAGGTCATTGACTAGTATTTAGCCTTGGAGAGTGGTCTCCCCAGATTCAGACTAGGTTTCACGTGTCTAGCCCTACTCAGGTATCGATTAGAGTCTTTTGTTTTTTCGTTTACGGGACTATCACCCTGTATCGTTCAACTTTCCAGAAGTATTCAACTAAAACTCGTGATCTCGTGTTATCGACCCTACAACCCCATATTAAAAATATGGTTTAGGCTCTTCCCCTTTCGCTCGCCGCTACATAGGGAATCTCTTTGATTTCTTTTCCTCCGCTTACTAAGATGTTTCAGTTCAGCGGGTATTGCCTTATATGCCTATGAATTCAGCATATAATGGTAGAATATTAATCTACCGGGTTGCCCCATTCGGATACCTCCGGGTCATAGCTTTATACCAGCTCACCGAAGATTACTGCAGGTAAACGCATCCTTCATCGCCTGTCAATGCCAAGGCATCCACCAATAGCTCTTAACAACTTGGTCTGTAAATTTTTGATCCATGCAAATATAACTTCACCGAAGACAGATATTCTTAAACGTCTATTATTATATGTGAAAAATACTTGTTACCATGATTATTTACATAACATACTTGATCATATACTGAATGTTTTGAAAACTCGCCTTAACAATGCAAAAGAAATAGAATACAGAGCATAAAATACTTGCCCAACCTAGTCAGGTTGTTCTAAAACAACCATCCCTATCCTTAAAAGGAGGTGATCCAGCCCCACCTTCCGGTAGGGCTACCTTGTTACGACTTCATCCCAGTCATCAGCCTTACCTTGGGCGCCTCTCTCCTAAAAAAGGTTGAGTCAACGACTTAAGGTAAAACCAACTCCCATGATGTGACGGGCGGTGTGTACAAGGCCCGGGAACGTATTCACGGCGTTATGGCTGACACGCCATTACTAGCAATTCCGACTTCATGTAGTCGAGTTGCAGACTACAATCCGAACTGAGGCTAGCTTTAAGGATTTGCTCCATCTCACGATCTTGCTACCTTCTGTACTAACCATTGTAGCACGTGTGTCGCCCTGGACATAAGGGCCATGCTGACTTGACGTCATCCTCGCCTTCCTCCTGGTTAACCCAGGCAGTCTCGTTAGAGTTCCCACCCTAAGTGCTGGCAACTAACGATAAGGGTTGCGCTCGTTGCGGGACTTAACCCAACACCTCACGGCACGAGCTGACGACAGCCATGCAGCACCTGTGTATTTGTCCTTGCGGAAGACGACATTTCTGCCGTTGTCAAATACATGTCAAGTCCAGGTAAGGTCCTTCGCGTTGCATCGAATTAAACCACATGCTCCACTGCTTGTGCGGGCCCCCGTCAATTCTTTTGAGTTTCACCCTTGCGAGTGTACTCCTCAGGCGGCATACTTAACACGTTAGCTCCGACACGGATGGGGTTGAGACCATCCACATCAAGTATGCATCGTTTACGGCAAGGACTACCAGGGTATCTAATCCTGTTTGCTCCCCTTGCTTTCGCGCCTTAGCGTCAGGAATAAATTAGAAAAGCGCCTTCGCCACTGGTGTTCTTCCACATATCTACGCATTTCACCGCTACATGTGGAATTCCCTTTTCTCCATCTAACCTCTAGAAAAGCAGTATTAAGTGCTGACTTGGGGTTGAGCCCCAAAATTTAACACCTAACTTTCCTTTCCGCCTACACGCCCTTTACGCCCAATAAATCCGATTAACGCTAGCACCCTCCGTATTACCGCAGCTGCTGGCACGGAGTTAGCCGGTGCTTCTTTACCTGGTACGCTCAAATCAGTTGGATATTAGCCAACTTCTCTTATTCCCAGGCGAAAGTGCTTTACAACCCTAGAGCCTTCATCACACACGCGGCGTCGCTTCGTCAGACTTTCGTCCATTGCGAAAGATTCTCGACTGCAGCCTCCCGTAGGAGTCTGGGCAGTGTCTCAGTCCCAGTGTTGGCGGTCAATCTCTCAATCCGCCTAGACGTCATAGCCTTGGTGGGCTTTTATCCCACCAACAAGCTGATATCCCATAAACTCTTTCTCAACCGAAAGGTCCGAAGATCCCCTTCTTTAATATAATTTAGATGCCTAAATATACCACATTCGGTATTAGCGACCGTTTCCAGTCGTTATTCCCAAGTTGAGAGCAGATTATCTATGTATTACTAACCCTTCCGCCACTAAATAACAACCGAAGTTATTATTCCGTTCGACTTGCATGCCTCATCCACGCCGCCAGCGTTCAATCTGAACCAAGATCAAATTCTCAGAAAAAAAATAAATAAAAAATTAACGGATCTTTTATAAGATCCTCACAAGCATTTTATACTGGCCTGCATTCTATCTCATTTGCATTGTTAAGAAGAAAAGCTTAATAGATACTAAGCCCTCGTTACTTATTCACATCAAAGTATGAATTATTTTCTTCTGTCATGCTTCACACTTAAGAAGAATGCCAGTATCCTACAAAAAGCGTTGTTTTTTATGCAATGTATTTTGCTAGCTTTATTTTTACCTTTAGATTTTTGTTTTGAAATAGAGGGCTTAGAGGAGAAATTTGTTTTGGACGCTTAAGAAGTTGAGTGTTTTCTTGGCAAATATCGAAATTGCCTGTGTTTATTTTGTTTGATGTCAGAAATTTGGAGTTATGTAGTATTTTTTGTATTCCAACAAGAGTAGCCTTTTTTCTTGGATAAATTCTTGCTCATAGATAATATTTTCCTTTATTTTTGTTCGGATTTGGCGAACGTAGCTCAGCTGGTTAGAGCATCGGATTGTGGTTCCGAAGGCCGCGGGTTCAAGCCCCGTCGTTCGCCCTTTTTTATCTTCTTTTTTTCTTTTGTTTTTCTTGGTATAACGAAAATTTATAACACACCCCATCTTATTTCGAATCTTATGATCATTCCATGGCAAGAGAAAGAAAAAAGAGCAAACGTTTCCGTCTTCCGTCTCTCCCTGTAGGAGTAAAAGCGAGTTTATATTTATTTTTAGCTTGTTTTTCAGGACTAAGTCTATGGAGTTTTCATCGAGACCAACCCTGTACACAGAATTGGATTGGTTTATTGGGCTGGTTATTTAGCTCTTTTCTTCTTTACTGTTTCGGAGCCACAGCGCTTTTTGTCCCTCCGTATTTTCTTTGGTTATTTTTTCTCCATATTAAAAAGACTCCTCGGAATAGGTTTCGTTGTAAAGCTTTAGCCTTTCTTGCTCTTCCTTTTTGTTCTGCGATTCTTTTATCGATGTTTTCGCCCGTCCAAATGCTTCCTGCATTACTCGATACCCGTTTGCCCAAGTTTATTTTAGGAGCAAACTCATCTGTAGCCTATTTAGGGGGCATACCTTTTTATGTTCTGTATACTGGGCAATCTTTTTGTTTAAAGCATTTGATTGGGGCCGTGGGAACTGCTTTGATTTTTTCTTCGCTTATTTTGCTCTCATTGTTCTATTTATTTGGTGGAATAACTATTTTAAAAAAAAAAACTCTTTTAAATTTTTTCAAAAAGCAATTCTATACCTGGTCACAGGTCTTGTGTAAAAAATTAAAAAAACTCATGAACAAGCAGATATATTTCCCTAAACCCTCTATGAAGGTTGGTGATCACAACACGTCTCCTTTAGAAAAAAAATCGTTATCTATTTCTCCACTGCTGGAACCTTTAAACTTGGAGGAATCTTTTTTTGAGTCTCCTAAACAAGATAGTTCCCCTTCTAGAGATGGAAGAGCTTTCCTGACGCCACATCCTTATCAACGCTTGTTGTCAAAATGTATAAAACAGCAAAATTCAAAGTCTAAAGAAGCAAGAAATATTTCTTTACTTCAGACTGTAACTTTTAGGGAAAAGTCGGAAATGAAAAGTACATTACCGACATTCAAAAAGTGGCCGACTAATGAAGCAGAGTTGCCACAGTACCATTTATTAAGTAAGAATCGGGAGAGGCAGCCTGAGACACTTCAAGTAGAGCTTCGGAAAAAAGCAGCAGTCTTAAAGCAAACTCTTATGAGTTTTGGAATAGAAGCGGATATAGGAAATGTGTGTTCTGGACCTACGTTAGCTGCCTTTGAGGTTCTTCCTCATACTGGAGTGAAGGTACAAAAAATCAAATCACTAGAAAATGACATTGCTTTAAAATTACAAGCTTCAAGTATTCGTATTATTGCTCCTATCCCAGGTAAAGCGGCGGTGGGTATTGAGATTCCAACACCGTTTCCTGAGACAGTAAATTTTCGAGATTTATTAGAGGATTATCAGAAGCAAAGTAGAAAACTACAAATTCCTTTGCTTCTTGGGAAAAAAGCTAATGGAGATAATCTGTGGGTAGACTTAGCAAAGATGCCCCATTTGATTATTGCTGGAACTACGGGATCAGGGAAATCTGTTTGTATTAATACAATTGTCATGTCAATTATTATGACAACTTTGCCTTCGGAAATTAAACTTGTTATTGTAGATCCGAAAAAAGTCGAGTTGACAGGGTATTCACAGCTATCTCACATGCTTTCTCCCGTAATTACAGAATCACGCGGAGCATATAATGCTTTAGTATGGTTGGTTAAAGAGATGGAGTCTCGGTATGAGATTTTGAGATATCTTGGGTTACGTAATATTCAATCTTTTAATTCTCGAATTCGTAATGTGGCGACAGAGTCTTCCTATGATAAGGAAATTCCTGAAAAGATGCCCTTTATGGTAGGTATTGTTGACGAGTTATCGGATTTACTTCTTTCTTCGTCTCAAGATATTGAAACTCCCATTATTCGTTTAGCTCAAATGGCTCGCGCTGTAGGGATCCATCTTATTCTTGCGACTCAAAGGCCGTCACGTGAGGTAATTACCGGGTTAATCAAAGCGAATTTTCCTTCACGCGTTGCATTTAAAGTAGCGAATAAAATCAATAGTCAGATTATTATTGATGAGCCTGGGGCTGAAAATCTCATGGGAAATGGGGATATGCTTGTTGTCTTCCCTTCTGTTTTTGGAGCCATACGTGCTCAAGGTGCCTATATTTGCGATGAAGATATTAATAAAGTTATTAAAGACTTGTGTTCACGTTTTCCCACGAAATATACCATTCCTACCTTTGATACTTTTGACGATCTTAGCCATGCGGATATAGGAGAAAAAGATCCTCTTTTTTCTCAAGCAAAAACACTGATTTTACAAACTGGGAATGCTTCGACAACATTCTTACAAAGAAAATTGAAAATTGGTTATGCTCGAGCTGCGAGTTTGATAGACCAACTTGAAGAAGCAAGAATTATCGGACCATCAGAAGGTGCGAAACCTCGTCAAATATTAATACAGCAGCCTCCACAAGAAGGATGATTTATGCAAGGTTTTTTCCCTTTGGCCTCTGGCTCTAAGGGAAACTGTGCCTATTTAGGAACAGAGTCCTGTAAAATTCTTATAGACTTAGGTGTAAGTAAACAATTAGTGACTCGGGAATTACTTTCCATGAATGTTCATCCTGAGGAAATCCAAGCGATTTTCGTTTCTCATGAACATGCCGATCATATTTCTGGGATTAAGAGTTTTATTAAAGCTTATAATACGCCAGTAATTTGTAATTTAGAAACTGCGCGTGTTTTATGTCAGTTATTAGAAATGCATCCTGATTTTAAAATTTTTTCTACAGGTTCTATGTTTTTCTTTCATGACTTAAAAGTACAGACATTTAATGTTCCCCATGATGCTATAGATCCCGTGGGTTTTATTTTTATTTATCGTGACGAGAAATTGGGTTTTTGCACAGATCTTGGTTGGGTAACTGCATTAACTGTTCATGAGTTGTATAATTGTAATTATTTATTAATAGAATCTAATCATGATCCAGAACTTATTCGCCAATCCCAACGTCCTGAGGTTTATAAAAAACGAGTTTTGAGTAAGTTGGGTCACATTTCTAATTATGAGTGTGGGAAATTGCTACAAAAAGTGCTGACTCCTAATCTTAAAAAATTATATCTTGCCCATCTTTCTAGTGAATGTAATACTCCCGAATTAGCGTTAACTACTGTTTCCCAAGCTATAGAATCTATCACTTCAATTCGACCTACCATTGTGAATCCTAATACTATAACGGATCCTGTATATTTTTCTATGTTAGTGGAAGTATGACGACAAGAGCAACTACAAATTCTTTTAAGTTCTTATACCTTTCTTTAAGTGGTGCATGGAACGACAGTAAGTCTTATTCTATATCTAGAGCTAGCGATCTTCTTCATTTTCAATTCTTTCCTTCTTTAGTTTTTGCTGACTGGCAGGTAGAGAAAAGTATACGTCGGATTTGTCACAAAGCAGAAAAACGACAATTAATTTCTCCGTTAGCGAAGTGGTTAGGGCAGCTACATAAGCAACATTTACTTCTACCTCCCTCTCCTCCAATTACTGTGTGTTGGATTAACTCGTATATAGGGTATGGAGTTTTTGCTCGTAGAGATATTCCTTCATGGACCTATATTGGGGAGTATACAGGAACTTTACGTCGACGCCAAGCCATTTGGATGGATGAAAATGATTATTGTTTTCGCTATCCTCTGCCGTTATTGACATTACGATATTTTACGATTGATAGTGGGACTCAAGGAAATTTTACTCGGTTTATCAATCACAGTGATAAACCCAATGCCGAAGCTTTGGGAATTTTTTATGATGGATTATTTCATGTTATTATTCGAACAATAGAGCGGATTCATGCGGGTCAAGAGATTTGTTATCACTACGGCCCGCTGTATTGGAAGCACAGGAAAAAACGTATGGAGTTTATTCCAGAAGAGAATTAAATTTTAACTTTGTTGATATGTTCCCATCAACTCGGCTTCTGCTATCACATGCCCCTCCATGACTTCATGTAACTGATTACGTGTGACATTTTGTTCTTCAGGAAGAATGGTATCCAAAGCGTAGAGGATAAAAAAATAACGATGTTGTTTATCTGGTGGGCAAGGACCTTGGTAACCAATTTTACCGGAGGTATTTAAACCTTGCACAGCGAAAATGTCTGCTCCCTCCGCTAAGTTTGAGATGCTGGTGGAGAGGTTATAGACAACCCAATGAATCCATAAGCCATCGCTACGTATTTCTTTCGGTACATCGGGATCTTCAACGATCAAAGCTAGGCTTTGTGCTTGAGGAGGGATGTCTAAAAAGGTAAGCGGGGGAGAAATTTCTATTCCTTGACATGTGTATTTTTTAGGAATCGGGTGACCAAAAGTAAAAGCTGGTGACAGTAGTTGCATAATTTATCTCCATTAAATGTCGAGATTACGTAAAGGATCAGGCATGCGATCTTTCTGCTGCTTGAGTAAAACAATCTCTGGGTTTGTTGATACCACATCTTTAAACAAAGCGATTAAGGCTATACAGTTGAGGATGACCATACCAGCAAAGCCCGTATCAGACAAAGCCCAAATAAGACGCATATCCATGATGCCTCCTAGAGGAATAATCATAACATAGAAAACCTTCAACCATAGATTGGCACGTTTTCCTGGGATCATATATTCTAGACTTTTTTCTGCACAAGCAAACCATGTCAATACTGTTGTATAACCGAAGAGAGCCATAGCTAGAATAACGACAATCCCTCCTATAGAGCCCAGGCTATTTTTAAAGGCATTCATAACCATGAGAGTGCCTGAAGCTCCTGAGCTATAAGCCCCTGACACAATGAGTACAAGCATTGTCATCGAGCAAACAATCATAACAATGATGGGTGGAACAAGAGTAACAAGTCCATCCACAACAGGGTTTTTACTTTTAGTATTGGCTTGCAATATGGATACCATACCGCTACCGCAATCTGTTGCCATAACTGCACGATTTACGCCAGAGGCGACTACTTGCGTAAGCGTATAACCGCTGAGTCCTGCTATTGTAGCTTTAACACCAAGTGCTGAAGCACAGATTAATTTTATGGCAGGTAGGATGAGTGCTCCATATTTGAAGAGGATAATAAAACAGGAGGCACAATAAAATCCTGCAATGAATGGAATGACTCGGGCTGAGAATTTGAGAATTCGGTTGTTTCCACCAGCTAATACAGGAATGATAGTCAAAGCAAATAAAGCCCCAACACACAATCTTGTTATATTAGTGTCTGCGCAGAGAGGAACAATGCAGCTCACTTGGACACAGTTCCCTCCGGAGAAGGCTGTTAAGATTGTGAATAGCCCGAACAAAACAGCGAGGATTTTACTACGCACGCCGTAGGCAAGGCAAGCAATAGGGCCTCCGACAAATTCCCCTGTATTGCCCTGGGGTTGACGATATTTGACACCTAGATAGGAACCGGCATACTGTACAATTGCACCGAGTAAAGCTGCAAGCCACACCCAGACAAGTGCCCCAGGACCTCCACAGGCGATGGCAATAGCCATACCGGCGATATTTCCTGTACCGAAGTTCCCTGCTAGAATTCCTGCTACAGCTTCGTAACAAGATACTTTCCCTTCTTCTGTGGAAGAAGCCTCCTGTTTATTTTTAATCATTAAATTGAAGCCGAGCTTTAACCCGTGAAATTGCAGTCCTCGTAATTTCCATGTTAAGAGTCCACCCAAAACTAAAATTATTGGGAAAACACAAAATGATGAGCAAAATTTATTAAAATATTCTAGAAAATATAGCATTGTCTCTCCTATTGCTGTGAATTGAAAACATCAAATGGAAGATCGAAGTAGAATAACTAAACGAGCTTCCTTCCCACCTATTTTAGGGGAAAGGAAGCTCGGCCGCAGACGACTATGAAGGTTGTGAAGTCACAATATCTACTAGCTCAGGCCACCTTTCCCCCTGTACAATAGAGGAAACGGTTCCAGAGTTTAGTCCCAAGGTGGACGCAAATGCGGAGATATCTTCTTCCGTAATCACATCCTGTGATACTGCTTGCGAAAAAACTTCACTTAACTGCGTAAGGAACATATTCCAAACCCAATCTCGACCTTGCATTTTTTTGATGCCTTCGATCAAATCAGGATTCTCAGCAAGAATTTGCATTAAAGCTAGGGGATGAACTTCTCGAATACGGTATAAAGCGTTTTTAATTTCGCTTTGAGATAAGGCTAAAGATAGGGAAGATTTTTCTGCAGCAGAAGAAACGACAAAGGAAATATCCTTTTTATCTTGATCCGAAACTTGATCTGAGTACGCCTTAAAGTTTGCTGGCATTTCTTTCATATCCTTCTTACTGTAACCACGTCGAGCAAAGAGCCTACGTGAATGACGAGAAGATCTTTTCAAAAGATAGGGGTTTTTACGCTTTTCCGAAAGCATAGCAGACTCTTGATTTATGTTCTCTGAGTTTTTTAGGGTCTGGTCATGAAATCTATGAATTTTGGGGCAGCAACTGCTTAGGCCCATTAATAATAAAGATCCCACGAAAATAGATTTGTAAATAAACTTTTTCATCTCTTTTTGTTAAAATTAAAAATAAATTTATAACATTATACCATATTTTCAATTAAAAACTCTTGAATTATTCCTAATATTTCAAATCTTAACTCGGGGTGATTCTCTGAGAGGAACTTTTAGGATTAAGAGGAGAACACCCTTGTGTTTCTCAAGTTGATTTGATATTGCCTATTTTGTTATCAAGTTAGGTTTTTAGTTAAGCTCTTTAAAAATAAAGATATTAACACAATTACTCGATAATCAAGAGGCCCTTATGTTAAAATTTCTTAAAACCAAAAGCTTAGCTTTCTTTATAGTTCTTTTTTGGGGGGTATCTTCTACAGTTTATCCTGCTGCGCCTAGAACATCTGACCAGAAAAATATCCAGGGAAAGACTAAAATCGGATCCGAACTTTGGATAGAGCAGAAATTACGCCAATATCCTGAGCTTCTTTGGCTTGCGGAACCTCTACATTCTGACATTTCAAGTTCTCTTCCTATGAGGATGAGTTACGCTGAAAGTTTTTTTAACAAAAAAATTCCAGTCCTAGACATTGCTATTCGTAGCCTGATTCATCTTCATCTTTTAATATGTGGTTCTCGTCAATCTTACATGCAACTTCTACAAATGCTGCCTTCTGAAGAAGGAGGGCTCACTTTTAAACAATTTCAGACTGCGCATAAACAACTTGTTTTCTTTTTAAATTTTCCCAAGGGTTTTGACAATACGTTAAAGATTTTAGAGACTGCTATTGTTTTAAAGTCTATCGGTCGTTCAGCTAAAGCTTCCACTATATTCAAGCCTTATTTCACTGATCATTGTCCTCAGACTTTTTATACCAAGGCCCTTCAAGTATTGCGCACTTTCCCTGAGTTATGCCCTTCGTATACGAGGTTATCTCCGGAACAAAAAGAAGTGTTTTTATCTCTACGTCTTCTAGGAAATTATGACGCTTTGCTTAGCTTAACAGAGATTCCCAGTCCACAATTCTTAAGTGTGGGCAGAACAAGACGTAATCTTATGATCCTGGATATGTATCTCTATTGTATGGATAGATTTGGAGAAAAGTATTGCTCACAAGATTTCTATTTTAATTTTGTTCCTTTACTTTCTATGCTTCAACAGCACACTACAATAGAAGAAGTTTTTTCTCGTTATTTTACCTATCGAGCCAATCGCTTAGGGCTTGACGGGAAATCTCGGGAGGAAATGACATTAGTTCGTTTAGCTACTTTGATGCATTTGGCTCCTATAGAAGTAGAAGCACTAGCTTGGAGTTTTCAGAATTTATCTACGGAAGATGCAGAAAAATTGGTGAACAGTTTTTATACAATGCAGGGAGAACATATTCCTTTAGTAATTCATGGTCTTCCTAATTTAATTACAGGACTTTCTCTTGCGAATCACAATGCTGCTGCAACTCCAGAAAGTCGTTTACGTCAAGTTTATGCAACTATGTTATCATTATTAGTAAAAAGTTTAGTCATGCATAAAGAAATGACCCAGAAACAACTTCTTCCTCAAGGTGTTGTTCTTGATTTTTCAGAGACTTTAAACTCTTCTGGAGGTTTAGACATGTCCTCTGAGAATGTAGCTATACGTGTGCATTTAAATGGTGCTGTTAGCGTTACATTGTAAAATGTAGAGAGAAGTTGATTACGACTAAAGTTGAGCGAATAGCGTAGCCATTTCTATGGCTGTTGTCATTCCTGAGATGCCTAAATGTGTCCCTTTAATTCCTGCGCGTTCCCAAGCGATTTCTGAAGAAGGTGCAGTAATTATAGAAAATGTTATGGGCAAGCAAAATTCTAAAGTCAGTGTAGTGATTCCTGCAGAAACCTGACTGGCGATATAGTCGTAATGTGTTGTGATCCCTTCAATAAGTACGCCACAGGCAACAATTGCGTTAAATTTCCTTCCTGAGAGGAGAAGTTTTTTTATTGTACAGGGAATTTCGAAAGCTCCTGGGACGCGAATTATGGTTAATGAATCTAGATTTCCTCCAAATTTTAAAAAAGTCTCCTGAGCTCCAGAAACCAAAGCATCTGCAATAGCTAAATTAAAACAAGATCCGACAACAGCTACACACAGATCTTTTGCTGACAAATGTCCTGTAAACGTATCCATGAATTTCTCCTAAGGACTTTTTAATTTAACAGCATAGGCATGAGGAAGATCTAACCAGTGTCCCATGCGATCTTGTTTTGTCCGTAAATATTGCTCATTGTCTTTGGAGACTTTTACAGGGAGAGCTACTCTTTCTGTAATTTGCAATCCAAAGCCTTGAAGGCCAAAATATTTCCGGGGATTATGAGTAATTAATCTTATGGTTGTCAAGCCAAGATCTACGAGAATTTGAGCGCCTATGCCGTATTCCCTTGAGTCTATGGGAAAGCCCATTTCTAAATTAGCATCTACAGTATCGTAGCCGTTATCTTGAAGGTCATAAGCTCGTACTTTGTGCCCTAAACCTATGCCACGACCTTCTTGTCCTCGTAAATAGATAATGACTCCTTGTTCTTCTTCGGCAATATATTGCATTGCTGAGTTTAGCTGTTCACCACAATCACATCGTTTTGAGCGCAGAACATCTCCCGTAATACATTCCGAATGTACACGCACAAGTATATTTTCTTTTCCATTAACCTTACCTTTTACCAAGGCCAAATGTTGGATATCATCCAACATTGACTCGTATACATATACCACAAAGTCTCCGTACATTGTAGGGAGTCGTGCTGAAGAAATTTTAGTTACTAAGCGCTCTGAGAGCATCCGGTAGGCAATCAAATCTGTAACTGAAATTACAGAAATTCCATGTCTTTCAGCAAATTTTAAAATTTGCGGTAAGCGCATCATAGAGTAATCTTCATTCACTAGTTCTGCGAGTACACCGCAAAGCTCAAGTCCTGCTAACCGCAAGAGATCGATGGTAGATTCTGTATGGCCTGCGCGTTTTAGCACACCTCCTGGGGAGCTTGCCAGTGGGAAGAAATGGCCCGGACGAATGAAATCTCCAGGTTGACTCGTAGGATCTGTAAGGAGTTGGACAACTTTAGTTCTATCTGCAGCAGAAACTCCCGTTGTTACTCCATGAGCAGCATCTACAGATACAGTAAATGGGGTGTTAAAACGACAACGATTGTCCTTGACCATAGGGGGGATATTTAGACGAAGTAACCTCTCTTGTTCCAAAGCAGCGCAAACAATTCCTGTAGTGTGTTGAAGAAGAAATGTCATTTTTTCAACAGTAATTGTCTCTCCAGCTAAAATGAGATCTCCCTCATCTTCTCTAGAAGCTTCGTCTACAATAATAACAAACTTTCCTTCTTTAATGTCTTCTACAGCTTGTTCTATTGAAACAAAACTTGACATTAGAGCATGTTTCTGAGTCTCTATCACTCGGCTCCCTCTTTATAAATAGACGTATATCTTAGGCATGCTACTCTAAAAATCCTTTCCCTTCAATTTCTTATGCGTTCTCTGAAACAGGAGAGAGTTCCCACAATATTTTTAAAGAATTTCCTAAAAATTGAGCACTCTGAGGTAGTAACGTTCTTGCCGAGTCTAATGCCCAGTTTAGGTCTGCAAAAAGAGGTTTATTTTGATTTCCAAGAATCTTAGGGCCTAAATAGAGCACGAGAGCATGTGCAAGTCCTTCTTTTAAAAAAGCAGTATGTAATGTTGCTCCCCCTTCGACAAGAACTTGTAAAATTTTTTTCGCAGCAAGGTAGTCATTCACCTGGTGCAAATCCACACCTAAATGTGTTGGCTGAGTAATTAAAATTTCAATTCCTAAAGATTCTATAATTTTTATATGTTCATCAGGGCAGCGCGTTGTGGTTACGTATAAAGTAGGTGCCTCGTTATTAAAGATACTTGCTTGGGGGGAGACTTTCCCTAGGGTGTCTAAAACTACGCGCAAAGGTTGACGAGAATAAAGCTCTCCAGAAGATAATCGTGCTGTGAGTTTAGGATTATCGCTAAGGGCTGTGCCGGAACCTATAATAATGGCTTGGGACTCTGCGCGTAGTTTTCCTACATCCTGACGAGCCTCTGGACAGGTAATCCATTGAGATCTGTTATAACGATCTGCGACCTGTCCATCTATGCTAGCAGCACTTTTAAGCAATATCCAAGGAGTCGAATAAGTACGTTGATGCAAATAAGATTTGAGAGATATAAAAGCCTCTTCTTTTACCAAGCCCACATGTACAAGAATTCCTGCTTTTTTCAAAATTTCTATACCTTTGCCTGCAACTCTAGCATCAGGATCTACCAAAGCAATGAACACTTTAGCAATTTTATGTTGTATGAGTAAATGCACACAGGGAGGGCGAGTGCCGTAATGAGAGCAGGGTTCTAGAGATACGTATACTTCAGATCCTTCGACGCTTTCCAAAGCATTCCGTATAGCAACTTCTTCAGCGTGGGGGCCTCCAGCATAGGCATGAAAACCCTCGCCGATAATTTTTCCATATTTTACGATAACACAGCCTACCCAAGGGTTAGGAGGAGCTGTAATTTTCCCTTGCGCACCTAGAGTTATAGCACGCCGCATAAAAAATAGTTGTTGCTCAGAGACATCTTCCATATACTTACTACTTTTGTAAAACCTTGATCATAGTGAGATAAGGATGTTAGATATAAAAATAATACGCAAGACCCCTAAAGAATGCGAAATGCGTCTTCGTAAAAAAGATCCAAACATTTCTTTACAGCCCATCCTTATAATGGATAAGAAAGTACGTCAATTAAAAACACATTCTGAGACTTTACAAGCTCAGAGACATGCACTATCTCAGTCTATCTATAAAGCAAAAACCGCAGGTTTGGATCTAGAAGTACAGCAACTTGTTGCTCAAGTTGAGGCGATTACAAAGGATCTTACTCTTCTTGAGAAACAACTTACCGAGAAAGACTCTCAGCTTCAGGATATGCTTGCCCATCTTCCTAATTATCCTAATGATGATGCCCCTGTGTCTCCGGATAAATCTGGTAATGTAGTTATAAAAAGCGTGGGGACTCTTCCGACTTTTTCCTTCACTCCCAAGCATCATGTAGACCTCAATAAAAGGTTAAATATTCTAGACTTTAAGGTGGCAGCAAAAACTACAGGATCAGGATGGCCTGCCTATAAGAATTCTGGGGTGTTATTAGAATGGGCATTGCTTACCTACATGCTTCAAAAGCAAATGGCTCATGGTTTTCATCTGTGGCTTCCTCCTTTATTAGTGAAAAAAGAAATATTATTTGCTTCTGGACAAATTCCGAAATTTGATGGGCAATATTACCGTGTTGAAGATGGGGAACAATATTTATATCTGATTCCTACTGCAGAGGTAGTTCTCAACGGTTTTCACAGTCAAGAAATTTTGAATGAGCAAGAGCTTCCCCTTTACTATGCAGCATGTACTCCTTGTTTCCGTAGAGAAGCTGGAGCTGCAGGTGCTCATGAACGAGGCCTTGTACGTGTTCATCAATTCCATAAGGTAGAAATGTTTGCCTTTACAACGCCAGAACAAGATGATATTGCTTATGCAAAAATGTTAAACGTTGTTGAGGAAATGCTTACGGAATTAAGGCTCCCCTATCGCCTTTCTTTACTCTCTACAGGAGACATGTCTTTTTCTGCGTCCAAAACTATGGATGCTGAAGTTTGGCTCCCGGGGCAACAGGCATTTTATGAAGTTTCTTCGATTTCCCAATGTACAGATTTTCAATCCCGACGATCTAGAACACGATATAAAGATAGTCAAGGGAAACATCATTTTCTTCATACCCTGAATGGCTCAGGACTAGCGACTCCTCGTCTCCTTGTGGCTATTTTAGAAAACAATCAACAACAAGATAGTTCTGTGGTCATTCCTGAAGTGTTACGTCCTTATATGGGAGGACTTGAGGTCCTTTTCCCTGAAACTTCTTAAGGCTTACAGTTATATAAAAATCCTCTAAAAATATGAAAACAATGTTGGGTTAATGCTAAGTTAATTTATGAATACAAATTCTAACCATTTTAAATCTCTTACTCCAGGTGATCATGTAAAAGTAATTAAAGATAAACATAGTATCTGTAAGGGGGAGCCTCATACTACAGCGAAAGGTTTTTTTTACCATTTAGCCAGCAATGCTGTAGCAACAGGTGTTTTTCTTTTTTTCATTCGCACTCTATTTTTCCTCATTCCCACGAATTACATGACTCAAGTCAAAATGCTGGTATCTTTAGGTCTAGGCTGGATATTTTATCATGGCTGTCTTACAGCTAGGAAGGCTTGGGCCTATATGGAACTCTCCCATCGTTCTATGCTTCAAGAAAAGGAAGAAATTGAAAATCATTTAGACCAAGAAAAAGCAGAACTCCGTGTGATCTTTACCCATCAGGGATTTAAAGATTCTCTACTTGAAGAAATGATAGACTATGTTAGTTCTGACACGACGTTGTTATTAGATACCATGATTCGTAACGAACTTGGTATTCACAAGGAAGATTTCCCTCATCCTCTTGTTCAGGGAGGCACCTGTATGCTGGGAGGTTTTCTTGGTTTTATCCTTTTTTTACCTTTGGTAATTTGTGTTAGCTATACTTTGTCGGGTATACTCACTGCCATTGTTATTATTATACTTTCCATTATTAAAGCAAAAATTTTAGAAAATGATTCAATTACTGAATTCGTTTGGATGCTAGGCATTTTCCTCACCGCAATAAGTATTGTCTGTTCTTTAATAAAATTTTTATAGGTAGCCCAGTGTTTTCTCGCTTATTCTCAACCCCTTTTTCTCCTGAAGTTTTAAATACTTTTTTTGAATCAGGGATGACAGAAGATACGAGTCCTATGTTGTCACAACAAAATCGCAAACTCAGCCATAATCTTACTTTAAAGGCTTCTTATGTATCTTTAGGGACTTATGTAATAGCGTTATTGAGCTATTGGTGTGGAGCTCCTAATCTCTCTAATCTTTTTGTGATTTTTACATTCTTTCTTGCTGGGACACCTGCATTGATTAAATCTTTAGACGACATTCGCCATAAAATGGTGAATATTGACATTTTAATGACTTCAGCAGCTTTAGGATCGATTTTTATTGGTGGAGCTTTAGAAGGATCTTTGCTTCTTGTTCTATTTGCAATTTCTGAAGCTTTAGGCCAAATGGTCTCTGGGAAAGCAAAAAGCACCTTAGCCTCTTTAAAACGACTTGCACCTACAATTGGTTGGATTGTCTTGGACAATGGAAATCTCCAAAAAATTCCTGTGAGTAAGATTCAGGTTGGGGATATCATTCGCATAAAAAGTGGTGAAGTCGTCCCCTTAGATGGGGAAATTGTCCATGGTTCTTCTTCTGTAAATCTCATGCATCTCACGGGGGAAAAAGTCCCCAAGTCCTGTCAGTTAGGCTCTATAATCCCTGCAGGTGCTTACAATTTGGAGGGAAGTTTTGACCTTCGGATATTACGAACAGGAGCGGATTCTACGATTACGCATATTATAAATTTGGTGATTCAAGCGCAAAATTCCAAACCCCATTTGCAACAACGGTTCGATAAGTATGCTTCCATTTACGTACTTACTATTTTTGGGATTGCAGCTGCCATTGCGATTTTAGTTCCTCTATTTTCTTCTATTCCTTTCTTAGGGCCTGACAGTGCTTTTTATCGTGCATTAGCTTTTCTGATTGCTGCTTCTCCATGTGCTCTAATTATTGCTATTCCTATTGCGTATTTAAGTGCAGTCAATGCGTGTGCTAAACACGGGATTCTCCTTAAAGGTGGGGTAGTTTTAGATCGTTTAGTTTCCTGTAATGCTGTAGTTATGGATAAAACAGGGACACTCACTACAGGAAATCTTACTTGTATACGTTATGATTTCTTTGGTCCCGAAAATCCGGATCTTCTCCCCTCAATATTAGCTTTAGAACAGTCTTCATCCCATCCTATTGCCAAAGCTATTGTGGACTATTTAACAAAGCAAAGTATACCTTCGCGTCCTGCGGATCGTTATCTTATGGTTCCAGGTAAGGGGGTGCAGGGATTTTTTCAAAATAAAGAAGCTTTTGTAGGGAAAACAGAGGTTGCTTTAAAGGCGCTTTCTCCTGAGTATGTTGAAGAACTTAAAAAACGAATTCATAAAGCTAAACAGGTTGGGGAAATTTGTTCTTTAGCATATCTCGGCTCTTCCTGTGTTTTATTTTATTTTAAGGATACGCCGCGTCCTCATGCCACTGAAATCATTCAGGATCTTAAAAATCTAGGATATCCTGTCTGTATGCTCACTGGGGATCACAAAATTAGCGCAGAAAATACAGCACGTTCTTTAGGAATTTCGGAAGTTTTTTCTGACCTTTCTCCCGATGACAAATTAAAGAAAATACGCGAGCTTGCTAAAGAACGCCATATCCTGATGGTTGGTGATGGAATCAATGATGCACCTGCTTTAGCACAAGCTACTGTAGGAATTGCTATGGGGGAGGCAGGAAGTGCTACTGCTATAGAAGCTGCTGATGTTGTCCTTCTACACGATGCTTTGACTGCATTACCTTGGATTATTCAAAAAGCAAAGCAAACAAGAAAGATTGTTTCTCAGAACCTTGTTTTAGCTTTATCTGTGATTCTTTTAGTTTCCTGGCCGGCATCTTTAGGAATTATTCCTTTATGGCTAGCCGTTATTCTTCATGAAGGTAGTACGATTATTGTTGGGTTAAATGCTCTCCGTCTTCTGAAATAGATAGATTGGTCAGTATTTAGCAAAGCGACGACTGTAGATACTTTGCAGAATTCCTAGCGAAGCCATGGTTGAGATAACCGAAGATCCTCCGTATGAGATGAGGACTAATGGCACTCCTGTAATGGGGAGCAAGCCACACATCATACTAATATTGATCATCACATGCATGGATAAGTATACAGTGATACCTCCAGCGAGTAATTTGCCAAAGCCATCAACAGCAACAGCAACGGTCTGACAACCAAAACAGATAAGAAAGTAAAAAAGTAAAAGAGTAATAAAGAGACCTACCAAACCAAATTCCTCTCCTAAAGCAGAAAATACAGAATCTGTATATCCGTAAGGTAGCCAACCACGGCCTGCAAATTCTCCTGATTTCCATCCACGTCCTTTTACTCCTCCAAGTCCTATAGCAATTAAAGAAGCACGTTGGTGATGGTTCGAGGGATTGAGCCGTTCATATTGATATTCTTTGACAACCTTAAGTGCATAGGGCTTAATTTTCTCATGAGAGACCACTCCTGAGAAAATCAATAAAGAACCTACAATTCCTATACCTGTAAGAATTGCACAACATTTTACTAGGAAAGGATGAACATTAGCGAGATAAAAGATCGTCAATGTTACAGGACATAAAACTAAAGCTGTCCCTAAATCTGGTTCTTTTAAAATTAAAAAAAAAGGAAGAGCAACGATAACACAAGCAATAAAGGCGGTAGTTTTAGAAGCAATGTCGACTTTACGAGCATCTAAGATATAACTGAGCATGATTACAACAATAAGTTTGCTATATTCTGAAGGCTGTACGCTCAGGTGAATGAAGGGAATACGATACCATCTGTGTACGTTTTGTACCGTGGGGACGAAAAAAAGGCCTATAAGAGCGAGAATTGTGAAAATATAGAGTAGCCATATCCATGTTCTTAGTTTATGATAATCTAGACACATGCAAGCAAAAAACACAAGCCACCCCAAGAAAAAATGTCTGAGTTGCATAATACTTTTACTTGTCAACAGTCCTTTAGAAGAAGTGACTAACATTGTTGAAGGATCCATAGAGGAAATGACAATAATACTGAATATCATCAATAGGACGATAACAATAAAAACCCAAAAATTCACATAGCGAAAATATTTGCTGTTCCCCATAGGCACTTTCTTACGTAGGAATCCCTTATAGAATTTAGAATATGAAAGTTATTCATTACGAAATAGAAAAAACTCCCTCTACTAATGATATAGCAAAAGAATATATGCATCTTTGGAATCCTTATGCATTGACAGTAATTTCTACTCATTATCAAACTCATGGCAGAGGCACATTTGGTAAGACCTGGAGTTCCTCCAGGGGAGATATTCTTAATACATTATGTTTTTTTATTACTGATCCTGATATTGATGCGGTTCGTTTATTTCGTCTTGGGACAAAGGCGGTAATTGCTCTCACTCAGGATTTGGGAATTTCTGGAGCGACTATAAAATGGCCAAATGATGTTGTTGTTCAAGGCAAAAAGCTTTCCGGTATATTGAGTGAGACTATTCCCGCACAAGGTTTTCTTGGGATCGCTCTTGGGATCGCCATTAATGGCAATACATCTGCAGAAACACTTGCTAATGTAGGACAACCTGCAACCTCACTCCAAGAACTCCTTGGCCATTCCATAGATGTGGAAGCAAGCCAAAAGCGTTTGATTCATCATATGCTTTGCATTTTGAAGAAAAATTTAGCAACGATTTTACCGATTAAATTCAATCACGGGGAAATTTAAAAACCGAAATAGCCAGCGAACTAGGCACAAAGAAACTCGCGATCGTTGTTGTAAATATCTTCCTACAGCCTGTTCATAAGCTGCGGTCTCAAAAGCAAAAAGGTTATCACTTGCCCAAAAATTTTCTAAACATAAGAGTACATCATTCTGATCATTTACCTGCTGCGATATCTCCAAGAGATCATGCAAGCGCTGGGGGAGAACATCTTCCATGTCTTTAAAAGCAAAAAGAATATCATAACTCTTACGCAAGAACATGCGCCAAGACACATGGTGGTATTTTAAAAGAAAATCTACCTCTTGGATAAGCTGAGAATTCTCCTCCGAAGAAAAACTTCCCAAAGTAATCAAAGCTTGCCGTTTTGCTATAGCATGAGTTACTAAGGCTTCCCAACACAGCAAGACATTCTTTATCGAACAATAGAGTTGACAATAAGCTCCTAGTAAGGCTCCACAGGCAATACTTACCATAATAACAGAAAAAAAGATGTACTTCATAAAAATGCTTTTATAGATTCATGAAAAAAACACTTATGTAGAAGTATAAGTAAGCACTTCAGCATCTGTCAGTTCGCGATATTCGCCATAACGCAAACCTCCTAAAACCAAGCTGCCTATGCGAATTCGTTTTAACTCTAGAATAGGAAGACCTGCAGTGTCAGCAAGTAAGCGGATTTCATGTTTCTTCCCTTCATTCACAATAATCTTTAAAGTCCCCCGACGAATTTTAGTCACTAATATAGGACGAATATGCTTCCCGTCAATCCTTGTCCCTTTCATGATATTTTCAAGATCTTTTGCTGTAATCTCACGGTTGACCTTTAACAAGTATTCCTTGGTAAGACCATAAGAAGGATGAATCACTTTGTTAGCAAATTCCCCGTCATTCGTAACTAAAATTAGTCCTGATGTTTCCTTATCTAAACGCCCTATGGTAAATACACGGTACGGCAAATGCGCAAAGAGATCTATAACCAATTTTGTTCCTGGGAACTTTTTTTCAGATGAACATAGATATCCCAAAGGCTTATGCACCATGAAATAAACTTTTTTCATACTATGAATATATTCATTACCAACCTTAACTTTATCCTGTCTTTCATCTATGAGAATAAAAGGTCCTTCAGCTACACAACCATTTACAGTAACTCTTCCTGAAAAGATAATTTCATCGCATTTTCTACGCGAAGCAATTCCTGCAGAAGCTAAAAATTTATTAAGACGAACTTTCGTCATAGCACCCTCCAAACAAGGGATCTATTGTGCCTAAGGAAAGAAATAGAGGTCTACTTTTCTTTCATATAAAAAATTCTTTTAGCCGTTATATCTTTCTTCTAGACAAAAGTGTTTTTCTTTTTATGCTTAATTTTGAACTCGAGTGTTAGATCTATGACTCTTCTTATTTTATTACGCCATGGTCAGTCCGTATGGAACGCAAAAAATCTATTTACTGGATGGGTAGATATTCCTCTGAGCCAAAAAGGAATTGAAGAAGCTATTGCTGCGGGAAAGCTTCTTCAAGATTTGCCTATAGATTGCATATTTACCTCTACATTAGTGCGGAGTTTAATGACTGCCCTTCTTGCCATGATGGTTCACCGTTCTGGGAAAATTCCTTACATCGTTCATGAGGATCCTGAATATTGTCACATGACAGCAATTCATAGCAAAACTACAGAGGAGACGATGATCCCTCTCTACCGTTCTAGTGCTCTTAATGAAAGAATGTACGGGGAACTTCAAGGGAAAAATAAGCAAGAAGTTGCTGAGGAATTTGGCGATCAGCAAGTCCATCTCTGGAGGCGTAGTTACAAAGTCGCTCCTCCTCAAGGAGAAAGTCTATTTGACACAAAACAACGTACACTGCCTTATTTCAAAACTACTATACTTCCTAAGGTGCAGAATTCAAAAAATATATTTATCTCCGCCCATGGGAATTCTCTGCGCTCTTTAATTATGGATATAGAAAAATTAAGTGAAGAAGAGGTACTCTCTTTAGAGTTGCCTACAGGCAAGCCCATTGTATATTTATGGAAAAACCACAAATTCGAAAAATATCCAGGACTCTTTGGCTAAACAATCAGCAGGCTATTCCACCCTCTGAGAAAGTTAAAGACAGCTATGCCAGCTATGCAGATCTTTTTTCTTTAATGCCCTCATCAGCGTTACGACTCCTACGAGAAGCTGAGGAAGATGTGCGTAAGCTTGTTGGAGTGACAAGTTCTCACATGTTTCATTTTGTTCCTCATTTTCCCCATATTGTCAGGATTATTGTTTCAGCACTATTAGAAAACTCTTCAGTGTCTCAAGGGAGAAATCATCTTATTCTTCCTACTCATGATCAACAACTGTTTATTGATGGCATCTGTCGTCGTCAAGGATTAGCGGCTACTTATGATTGGGTAACAGCAAATCACGAAGGAAGAATTGTTAAAGAACATATTATAGAAACGCTAAATTCGCGTACGCTTCTATTTTCTCTATCTGCTGCGCATGGTATGCTTGGAGTCATTCAACCCATAGAACAAATTCTTAACCAATGTAACGACCGTGGTGTACTCCTTCATCTTGACATTTCGGATATCTTAGGACGTGCTCCTCTAACACCTCCCATGCTTGAAGCAGACATTATTACTTTTTCCGCAACTGCTCTTGGGGGAATCGGAAGTCTAGGGGGAATGTTCATCCATAAATCCTTGGAGCCTATTTTTACTCCTTGGTTTCCTGAACATCGCGCAGGACATCTTTGTTTTGGTTCTATAGCAGCGATGCAAACGGCTTGTCAAGAGCGATTCTCAGCACTTCCTCTGTTTACATTTAACACTTTAAACTTGCGTAAGCAATTGATTCAAGAGTTAAAACAAGCCTGTCCCTCTATTCAAATTTTATTTCCAGAGATGGAAAACTCCTTACCAAATATTTTTGTTGCTGCCATCCCTAATTTTCCTGCTGAGAGTCTAGCCTTCCTCCTCCATCAACAGGGGATTTACCCTGGCCTAGGCTATGAACGATTCCAATCCCTTGCACAAGTGCTGCAAAATTGTGGAGTCCCTCCCGTTCTTTGCCATAATGCTCTTCACTTTGCCCTTACGGAACGTAGTAAAGATTTAAACTTTGCTATATTAACGCGAGCTCTTAACGCTAGTATAAAACATTTAACTCCTTTACTGATTCATTCTCCATGACCATTCCCTTTCAACCCATTGCTTTTTGGGCAACTCTTTCTAAAAAAGTAATGAAAAAATTCCTTACACCTTATTGTGCTGGAATGTTTTCTGAAGAAGAGGCAGCAGCAAAAGATGCTCATCTCATCATAGGAAGACAAGGCCACCGGTTGATAGGAAACTGTGTTTTTCTTTACTGGCTTGTTGACAAAACCAATGGAAAAATCCTCGATGCAAAATTTCAATATTTTGGACACCCTTATCTCATTCCTTTAGCAGAAACTATTTGCAACCTTGTTGTGAATAAAAGCTATGCTGACGCTTATAAGATTACCCTCGATGATATTGACCAATCTTTACGCACCCATCAGCATCAGGCTGCTCTCCCCCCCGATAGTCTTCCTCTATACCATCTCATTATTGATGCCCTTGATATCGCAATCGAACAATGTTTGAATATTCCTCTTGAAGATGGCTCTTTACCATTGCAAGAGTCCCCAATCAATCTCGATTTTGAAGACGCCAATCCTTATACTCAAGAAGATTGGGAAGAGCTACCTGCAGAAAAGAAACTCCAAATCTTACACTCAATAATAGAACAGAAAATTAATCCTTATGTTGCTATGGATGGTGGTGAAGTTGCCATAGAAACTTTAGAGGATAATCTTGTAACTATTGCATATTCTGGAAATTGTTCGGGATGCCTATCCTCCGTAGGAACTACATTAAATTCCATAGGACAACTCCTAAAAGCCTATGTTTATCCAGAGCTACAAATCAAAGTAAATGAAGACTCTCTAAACTTTTCAACATCTCTATGAATCTAATTGACTTTCGTTGTAACTAAATTGTCAATAATTCACATTTTTTGATAGAGAATAATGAAATGACGATACGTCATAATTATTTCATTATTTTTTATTGAGTGTATTTGTGTTTTTTCAAAACTTAAAAAAAAAACTCGCTGCATTAGGCGTCTCTCCTTTAGGGTTTTTCCTTGTTGTTGGAGCTATAAGCTGCGCTATGTTGTTTAGCAAATCTTCATCCACATCTAAATCTTTAACGCCTACTAAAGTAGAAAAAACTTCAAATCACTGGTTAAAGTTTTCACAAACAGGAAATCTTAGATTCATGGAAGCTTTAGCAAAAAAAGAACAGCTAGAAAGGGATCTTACAACATTCGACTCTATTATGGCTGCTAAAGTGGCTCTTGCACTGCCGTTAGAAGAAGAGACAGAGAATCTTTTAAAACTTTCTGTCATTCTGACGCCTCAAAAAGATGCATTTCTCACACCATCTCTTCTCTTCTCAATTACTGATTACCTTTGCAGTAGCGTCCCTGGATTACATAAAGAAAATATTACCCTATCTGATAATTTGGGAAATTTTTATTCCCCAGAGCCTAGAAGTATGAACTCTCTTTTCTTTACAACATTAGAAAACTATCTTAAGAAGATTTTCCCCAAGGAACATTTTGCGTTTTCCTATCTTCCTAGTGAAGAAAAACCTATTGTACAATTCACTATAAATGAAAATTATGTCAACAGTCTACCGAAAGAAGAGTCTGATAAAGTCATCAATCATGCCATACACTACCTCCATCAAAACTGCAGTGATTTCTGTACTATTATTACAGAAAGACTTCCTTTTGCTTATCAACACAGACAGCATTCTGGTGTGTCTAAATTCCTTATTGGTTGTGTAATCTTACTCAGCAGTTTAAGTATTGTTGCTCTTGCGAGCCTCTATCTTGGTTGGCACGCCTACGAGAGAGTTTCTCCTGAACCTAAAAAAATAAAACGAGGCATAAATATAACAAAGCTGGTAGAGATTATACAAAAAGAACCCCCAGAAAAAATCGCCCTTATCCTTTCGTATTTGGATCCGAAAAAAGCTGAAATACTTTTAAGCAGACTCCCGGAAAATCTACGAAACCGCGTACTTAAGTATAAACTTTAAGAATTAGGTATATCTTGTGACGACGCCACAATCCCCTGGTTCTCCTTCAGCCATTGACGATGTCCCTGAGACTAATATGAATTGGGATACAGCGTTTAACAAGGGCTTTTGCCAAGGAGAGGTTGAAGGCTATAACAAAGCATTCCAGGAACTTCATTCCTTAATACAGATTTTTAGGAAACTTTCTGTTCATATGCTTGCTGAAGTTGAAAAAACTGTTCAACAGCTCAAGCCTGATCTTCTTGAACTCACCCTACTGATTTGCGAAAAATTTCTTTATAAAAAACTAGAAAATCCTGAGGAACTTGCTTTACTCCTTGCTGCAGCCGTAGAACGGTATTCCTCTCAACGATCGTTATCTCCTCTAAAAATATTTTTACATCCCGAAGACCTACAAAAACTTAAGGATTGGATGGCTACACATGAACTTTTCATAATTAAGCATGCGGAATTTTTCCCCGATATCTCATGTAAACAAGCAGAATACAAAATGGAAATTCCTCAAGGTATCTTTCGACAAGAAATTGGAGAAGAACTCGATCATTTGCTGTCTTTGTTAACCGTATGACACATCTAGATAAAGAAAAAACATGGATCTATCAATGGCAGCCTTATCGCGCTTGTGGACTGTTATCAAAAGTTTCGGGGAATCTTCTTGAAGTTCAAGGACTTTCCGCCTGTCTCGGAGAACTTTGTAAGATTTCTTCTCTCAATAATCCCAATCTTCTTGCTGAGGTGATTGGATTTCACAATGACATGACACTTCTCATGTCGCTGTCTCCCTTACACTCTGTTAGTTTAGGGACAGAAGTGGTGCCTCTACGCCGTCCCCCCTCCTTACATCTCTCTTGCCACCTGCTAGGTCGAGTTCTCGATGCTTTTGGTAATCCTATAGACAATAAAGATGCGCTTCCAAAAACTCAGAGAAAGCCCTTGATTTCATTGCCTCCTTCTCCCATGATGCGACAACCCATCCAAGAAATCTTCCCCACAGGAATTAAAGTTATTGATGCTTTCCTTACCTTAGGAAAAGGACAACGTATCGGAATATTTTCTGAACCAGGAAGTGGGAAATCTTCTCTTCTTTCTGCAATTGCTTTAGGATCCCAATCAACAATCAATGTCATTGCTTTGATTGGTGAGCGAGGACGTGAAGTCCGTGAATATATCGAACAACATAGTTCTGCCCTTAAGCAACACCGTACGATCATTATTGTTGCTCCTGCCCATGAAAGCGCACCTACAAAGGTAATTGCAGGGCGCGCTGCAATGACTATAGCAGAATACTTTCGAGAGCAAGGCCATGAAGTCTTATTCCTTATGGATTCTCTATCACGGTGGATAGCCGCACTACAAGAAGTTGCTCTTGCACGAGGAGAAATTCTCTCAGCGCATCACTATGCAGCCTCTGTTTTCCATCATGTTTCTGAGTTTACCGAACGTGCGGGTAATAGTAGTCAGGGTTCTATAACAGCTCTTTACGCTATTCTCCATTATCCCCAGCATCCTGATATTTTTACTGATTACTTAAAATCACTTTTAGACGGGCACTTTTTCCTTACGAATCAGGGAAAAGCCTTAGCCTCTCCCCCCATAGATATCTTAACAAGTCTTTCACGATCTGCTCAAATACTGGCTCTTCCTCATCATTATGCTGCTGCAGAAAAACTTCGTACCTTGTTAAAAGTTTACAATGAAGCGTTAGATATTATTCAACTCGGGGCTTATACTCCAGGGCAAGATCAAGACTTAGATGCGGCTATACACATCCTTCCCAGTATTAAAGCTTTTCTTACGCAACCCTTGTCGAGCTATTGTTATCTAGAGAACACTTTAAAACAACTGGAGGCCTTAGCACAGTCATGACTGGCAAGCTCCCTGTTTTATCTCTTATCTTAAAAACACACATTTATAAATCTTTATGCTCTCTTCGTGACTGTGAATATGAACTAACGGCTTTATCCCAGAAGCTAAAAAAAACAGCAGCGAATATTACAGAATTTACAAGGAAACGTAACGAATATTTTATCTCCCGAAATAACGTAGAACATTATGATTCTCTGTTGGAACACTTGAAAAGATTACAAATATCTCTTTATAACCAACAGAGAAAAGCACTCCAAGACCTCTCCATTTATCACAATCAACTTCAGAGATTAGTAAACCGCAGAAAAATCATCGAAAAGATCAAGTATAATAAGTATTCTAGAATCAAGAGACAGGAAACGCAAGGCTAATTGTAATGACTCATACCACATATTTTCCCTCTGCTATGAACCTAGCTTCACTAACAGACAAGCTCAAAACAATATGTCAAGAGCATTTATTAGATGCATGGCCTTCTCTTTCTCTTAAACAACAACAGAGACTATACTATCAACTTTCTTCTATAAATATAGATTTTTTTCATAAGCAACGCTTACTTCTTTCGTCTCCTACCGCCATTCTCAAAGATTTCCAACCTATCATTTCTTTTGCTTCTTCGGGAGAAGATCCAGAAAGAACTCACATAGGGTCATCACTTTTGCAAGAAAAAAAAATTGCATGTGTTGTTCTTGCCGGTGGTCAAGGATCTCGATTAAAATGTGATGGCCCTAAAGGATTATTTCCAGTCTCTCCTATTAAAAAAAAGCCGTTATTTCAACTTGTTGCTGAAAAGGTATGTGCAGCAAGTAAACTTGCTGGCAAGCCTTTGCCTCTAGCTTTTATGACTTCCCCTCTCAACAATTGGCAAACACACTCCTACTTTGAGTCTAACGACTATTTTCACCTAGACCCTCAGCAAGTAGACTTTTTTTGCCAGCCGCTTTGGCCACTGCTAAGTCTTTCTGGAGACCTTTTCCTAGAAGATATTGACATATTGGCTCTGGGGCCCAACGGCAATGGCTGTTTGGCAACGCTACTCTATACCTCTGGAGTTTGGCAGAAGTGGAAACAAGCAGGCATTGAAATGGTGAGTGTGATTCCCATCGATAATCCCCTTGCATTACCCTTTGATGTCGAACTCTGTGGCTTCCACGCTATGGTAAACAATGAAGTTACCATAAAGGCTGCCCTACGCCAAACAGCAGTTGAAGATGTAGGAATTCTCGTACAATCTTATGATTCCAAGAAAATTTCTGTTATTGAATATTCTGAAATTCCTCAAAATGAAAGATTCGCCGTTGATTTTGATGGTAAGTTGAAGTATTGTCTTGCCAATATTGGTCTGTACTGCTTATCCATGGATTTTATTGAACATGCAGCGTATCAACAACTGCCGTTATACAAAGCTTATAAGCGTGCGAAGCAATGGGGACAACTCGTTTCCTCAGAAAAGAATGCTTGGAAATTTGAGGAATTCATTTTTGATCTATTTTGCTATAGCAAACGTTGTCAAACTCTTGTCTATCCAAGACAGGAGTGCTTTGCTCCTCTAAAAAATCTCGAGGGTAATCACAGTCCCGACACGGTGAGACAAGCTCTTTCTGATAGAGAACGCCAGCTCTTCCATAAAGTCACAGGAAAACAACTTTCTCCAGACACAACATTTGAATTAGAAGCTGATTTTTATTATCCTTCAACCTCAACTTCCTTACATTGGGAAAACAAAGCATTTTTCGAAGAATCGTTTTTTGAGGCTTCATGAAGGAAAAAATTGCATATTTAGGCATGGGAATTTGGGGATTCTGCTTAGCATCCCTACTTGCAAATAAAGGATATCAAGTTACAGGGTGGTCACGTAATGCCCAACTTATCAAAGAGCTACAGAGCATACAACGACATCCTTTAGCTCCTGATATCCCTATATCTCCGAATCTCTCTTTTACCACAGATATGGCAGAAGCTATAAATAATGCTACTATGATTGTTGAAGCTGTCACCTCAGCAGGAATTCGTCCTGTTGCGGAACAACTTAAGACAGTGACAACATTATCGGTACCATTCGTAATTACTTCAAAAGGCATTGAACAACATACAGGTCTTTTACTTAGTGAGATTATGCTTGAGGTTCTTGGGAATTCTGCAATTTCTTATTTAGGGTATCTCAGTGGCCCTTCCATTGCTAAAGAAGTCATTAAAGGCTGTCCTTGTTCTGTAGTAGTGAGTGCTTATGATTCTCAAACCTTAAAGCAAATTCATAATGCATTTTCTACACCGACATTTCGTGTCTATCCTAATACAGATATCAAAGGTATCGCCCTTGGCGGAGCTTTAAAAAATGTGATTGCTATTGCTTGTGGGATTTCCGAAGGATTTCATTTCGGAAATAACGCCAAAGCAGGACTTGTCACTCGGGGATTACATGAAATTCGTAAGTTAGCTGTCATTATGAACTGCCGTCCTGAAACCTTGAATGGCCTTGCTGGACTCGGAGATCTTTGTGTGACTTGCTTCTCAGAGTTAAGTAGAAATTCAAAATTTGGAAAACTTCTTGCAGAAGGATTGACAGTCGAACAAGCCAAAGCCAAAATCGGTATGGCTGTTGAAGGGGCGTACACTGCACTCTCCGCATACCAAATTGCCAAACACCATAAAATTGAAATGCCAATTACTATGGGAATCTATCGTGTTCTTTATGAAAACCTCGACCTTAAAAAAGGTATTGCGATGCTTCTACAACGCAATACTAAAGAAGAATTCCTATAAATACCTTGCTATGATAACTTTAGACGTTGTATTTCCAAGAGTTATTCGGCACTAGTTACTCTGAGAGTTTTCATTTGTACATTTTTTTACCATCTGGTAAAGAAGACTTAATCACTAAAAGCAAATAAGGCCACTGACTACATGAATAGCAAGCTGCTAAAACATTTACGTTTAGCAACCCTTTTTTCCCTTATGTTATGGGGCACCGCTTCCCCTTCTTTTCTTTATGGTTTAGCTGCTGGTAATCCCGCATCTCCTGTGCTTCCTGGCATTAATCCCGAGCAAAAAGGATGGTGTGCCTTTGAGCTTTGTAATAGCTATGATCTTTTTGCTGCCCTTGCAGGAAGTTTAAAAATCGGTTTCTATGGAGATTACATCCTCTCAGAAAGTGCCCACATTACCGATGTCCCTATCATCAGTTCAGTAACAACATCAGGAACAGGGCCACAGCCACAAGTCACTTCAACAACAAACAATTTCGACTTTGAATTAAATAACTCTTCATGCAACTCGAGTTGCATTTTTGTTTCTATAGCGCTACAAGACAACTCTCCAGCAGCCATTCCCTTCTTTGATATTAATTTTACTGTAAGAGTCGGCGGCTTAAAACAATACTACCGCCTTCCTCTTAATGCCTACAGAGATTTTACATCTAATCCATTAAATGCAGAGTCTGAAGCTACTGACGGTATTATTGAAATTCAATCCAACTATGGCATTGTTTGGGATTTAGGCCTTCAGAAGGTCCTTTGGAAAGATGGCATCTCTTTTGTAGGTATCGGTGCAGATTATCGCCATGGTGGAAGTCCCATAAACTATATTATTGTTCACAACAAAAGCAATCCTGAAATCTATTTTGATACCGCAAATGGCAATCTAAGCTATAAAGAGTGGTCTGCAAATATTGGAATTACCACATATCTCAATGACTACATACTTCCTTATGCTGCTGTTTCTGTAGGGAATACCTCCAGGCACTTTCCCAAAAATAGCTTTCAAGATCTTGAAAAGCAATTTACCAACTTTAAATTCAAAGTTCGTGAAATCACTAACTTTAACAAAGTGAATTTCTGCTGTGGTGTTACTTGTTGCATTGCCGATAACTTCTACTACAATGTCGAAGGTCGCTGGGGATACCAACGCGCTATCAATATTACATCAGGATTCCAATTCTAACGTTTAAATCCTGCAATTAGTGTTTTATAAATGCCATGCATCAATTTCAGTGACGCAGATACTAGACTCCACTGTTGTTGCATAGCTTTGAGCTCCAAGTCTAGCATTAATTGCTGAGTCTGTGCCAAATCCCCATAATTTTGTACATCCATAAGGACCATCGTAAAGAAGTTTAACAATCCCCCTTTTGCTGTTGCTGTTGCAATATCAATGACACCGTCAACAACAATATGTTCTAAGTCTTGAAGCTTAGTAATTGAAAAGTCTGCTCCCATAACCGTGTAAGCAGGACTATTTTGACTACTTCCGGGAATAAAAATTAAAGTGTCTAAATTTCTCATCAAATCTTTCAACTGCTCATTTATCAATTTTAATTCTGTCTGATACGTGGTAGCGATACCTAGAAGCTGGGTTTTCTGATCTGTCGTCAAGCTCGCATTGTCATTGATATTCACACGAATTTTATTCAAGATTTCGTTCGTATTTTCTACATTCCTCACGTCATTACGTAATTGTGCTCTTTCGCTATCATAACGAGACAGTATCATCTGATAACCGTATTTAAAGTTTGCGGTATCTGAAGTTTGGGAAATGTATGACCCTAAGTTATAATTTATAGGAGCAGAGTTGAATGTTTTTATAGCCTCAAGCAAAGGACTGAAAAGATTCTGAGCATACCCTGCTAGATTGAGCTCACGACCAAGAGCATAAAGAGATTGTTCTTGCTGTGGAATGTACTTATCAAGAAGAATGTAAGCAAAGGCAGACTGAAATGGCATTTTATTAATCACAGAATCTGTAGTAGGGCTGAGCTCAGGTGCTGTTATCAATATCTTTGGAGAGTCCTTACGCATAGATTGATGAAACATTTTTGTTTCTCGTTTGCGCAAATCGCGATTATTTTCCTCTGTAAGCATCGTTTGCATAATTGCTAATTCTACGCCAGTATCTAAAAAACTACGATTCATAGAAGCAACAAAATCACGTCCTAAACCTAAACTACGAGCTTCCTTAATCACCTCCTTGAGGACTTGCAAATGATGAGAAAGTTCTTTCACATCTATGTATTCTAAAGCCAGTAGAGAAGACCTCTCATACAACTCTCCTGATGCAGCTGTATGCATAGCCGTTGGTTGGTAAAGTTCTAATCTCTCGATTCTAGGATTCATCATCTCACACTTCCTATTTTTAAGAGTTAATTCTACGTGCTAGCTTCGAAAACATCTGGTTAAGTAAAGCAAGAGCCGTACTCACTATCGTCCATTCTTGCTGCATTGCTGAAGATTCTAATTGCAAAGCAAGCTGCTGGTTTTGGTTGAAGGTAGTAAAATCTTCTGCTGAAGACTCCATAGCCTGTAAGATCTGCTGTTCTCCCCCAGGGACAACACCATGATGCCCCCCTTCAATTACAAAACTCTCAAAACTTGCTAACTGCCGTATCCAACTGTCAGATGCTTCCTTATAGATTGTCACATCAAAAGCTTTATCTACGGCTTTAGGGTTTGCTACCGGATCTATAGACATCCCCACAAGAAACACCAACAACTGTGATAGGTTACGTATCAAATCATCAAACTGTGACTTATAAGACGTCAACGTTGTCACAAGCTCTCGTTTTTGGGACGAAGTCATTTCCAAATTTGCTTGTACCTCAGGAATTATCTTATTGATTTCACTTTGTACTTGTTGAGCCCTTTTGATATCTGTCATACACCGCGTCTTTTCATTATTTAAAACGGTAATGGCCTTACGGATAGGGTCGATAAGAGCTTGCAAGTTCATCTGACGTAAGTAAATAGAAAGAGAGTAGTAAACATCAGAAGTTTGAAAACTTGTAATCTTACTAATAAGTGTATTCAAATATTTTGCAGCCTTATTTGAAAACGTCATCTGATCTCCTAAGGCGCTTAAAACGTGCTGTTGCATTGGCAAAAATTTATCCAACATCAATGAAGTATACGTACTCTGTAGAGGAGTGGAATTCACAAAAGTCTTTTTATTTTCTAGCATAGTCTCATAATACTTGAGCTGAGGGGGATCTATAGACTCTTTTTGACTTTGTATACTAACAATCTCTGTATTCCATATCTTGATCAGATTATTGATACTATTGATTGCGGTATTCGCGGCATCAGCAACTTTTTGATAATTACTTTGATCCATGGGCTTATTTTTTACTAAGTTGAGAGCCTCCTGGAAAAAACGAGGATTGTATTGATTGAGTTGATTTTTGTTAAAAATAGTTAAGCCTTTATAACCCGGGGCTAACCAGTTAGACGCAAAATGATCAAATACGCCATTGCCAGTAACATCGAACGTTCTAGCACGTGCTTTCCAATAGGCTCTGTCCGCATTAAGAAAATTAGTATAATCAGAAGTAGAAGGTGCCGAAGCAGAGGTTCCGTATAAAAAAGCACAACGCTGGTAAACATACTGAATGCCAAGAAATGCATCTAAGCGTATAGAGCCTTGTGAACCACTCCCTATAACAATATCGCCCATAGCGTTAAGAAAAGTATAGATAGTATTTGAAAGATTCAAAGGAAGACTTGTAGGTGTGCCTTGGGGAAGGTTTTCGGTAAGTAGTCGGAATATCCCACCTAAATTTAGCCAGCTTTGGATTATCCCTGAATTACGAGCATTATATTCAACCTGGATAGAAGTTTTTGCCTTGGTCTCTTCCCATAAAGGCGTGAGAAAATCTTTTAAGTTACTATAAAAGTTTCTTAAAAGTTGCTGCATAGTTTGTGCTGTAGAAATATTTAAGGAGCGTTCCGCCAATTGCGTGTTTAGGTATTCATTAGCAGGGAAGTTAATAGATGTTATTGCACTGTATACGACCATCATATCTTGCCAAAAAGCAACCGTCCGACTTTTTGGAGGGCTATCCTTAACTGGTAAAGTTGCAATTTCTTCTAATAAAGCTGTAGGAATACCATAAAGATCCTTGTAATTAGCCCCTGATGGAGTAGTTCCAGTACTAAATAAAGGTTTTAAATCCCTTAAGTGCTTCTGATATTTAGTAACAATTTCCTCTTCAGCCTCGGAAAGGGGAACAATGTTTATATTGGAGGTAATAGAAAGAAGCCAATTTGCAAGTACTTTCTCCATGCCGTCGATAAATATCTGTGCAGAAGAAAGGTCAGGATGCGAGATAATATCTTTAAGTTGTGCATCTGTATAATCTGGAAAGGGAATCGTTATTGTCCCTAAAGGTAAAGCTTGCGAACTTACATCCTCATGGCCAGTAGGTAAAGGGACTATAGAAACTAAAGGGTTAGCAACACTTTTTGCGTCTAACTCTTGTACTAATTTTAAAGCATGTTTCAAGCTTTGAGCTTTAGTATATAGCTCCTGGAAAAACAATGCAGCATCTGATAACTGAATAACTGGATCTATTTGGGTGCCAATTAAAGATGCGGTAACATTACGTGTAAAATTAATATAATATGATTGGATTGTCACTGTATTAATATAAAAACATTAATTATTGTTATTTTAAAATAAAAATAATTTCAAAAAAACAAAAAATAATTAACCTTAAATTAACACATAAATAGCTAATGACTTTGATTTATTGTAATTCTGATTTTATACGGGAAAGTTCATCTAAAATCTCTTGAGGACAGTCCGCACCAAAAATTTTACAGTATTCACGAATATGCTCTACTTCACGAAGCCAACCTTCATGATTTACAGACAATAATGTTTGAAGTGCTTGTGGTACGAGATCCAATCCATGCAAGTTCAACCCTTCATTGTTAGGAAGATAACCAATGGGTGTACGTTTAGCAATTTGCTCTTCACCATCAGTTCTTCGAAATATCCATTCTAAAATGCGAAGATTGTCACTGAATCCTGGCCAAAGAAAATTGCCCTTATCATCCTTAAGAAACCAATTTACACCAAAAATCTTAGGTAACTTGAGGGCCGCATTCTGTGAAAAAGAAAGCCAATGCTGGAAATAATGAGCCATGTTGTAACCACAAAATGGAAGCATAGCAAAAGGATCATGACGAAGTTGACCTTGCTTCCCTACAATCGCAGCTGTCGTTGCTGATGACATCCCTGCACCTATCGTCACCCCATGCTGCCAACTCAAAGCCTCGTAAACTAAAGGAATTGTCTCAGCACGACGACCTCCAAAGATAATAGCCTCTAAAGGCACACCTTCAGGATTATTCCATTGGGGGTCCAAAGAAGGACACTGGACTAAAGGTGCTGTAAAACGTGCATTTGGATGAGCAGCAGGCTCTCCTCCAGGAGACCACACATTCCCATGCCAATCAATCAAAGGTTGAGGAGGCTGATCGGAGAGTCCTTTCCACCATACATCACGGTCTTTCGTCAAAGCTACATTAGTAAACAATGAGTTGGATTTACAAGTTACTATCGCATTTGGATTTGTGCGCATAGAAGTCCCTGGAGCAATACCAAAAAATCCATACTCAGGATTGACAGCATACAACTTCCCATTTTTACCTGGACGAATCCAAGCAATGTCATCCCCAACACACTCTACCTTCCAACCGGGAAGCGTAGGCATTAACATAGCCAAATTTGTCTTACCACATCCACTAGGGAACGAAGCAGAAAAGTACTTCTTTTTTCCTTCAGGATTAGTCACACCAATGATTAACATATGCTCAGCAAGCCAACCCTCAGATTGAGCCATATAAGACGCTATACGTAACGCAACACACTTCTTTCCAAGTAAGGCGTTTCCTCCGTAGCCACTGCCAAAAGACATCACACTGTGATCGTCTTGAAAATGAACAACCCGTATCGACTTAGGGTTGCAAGGCCAAGCTACGTCTTTTTCGCCAGGAGCTAAAGGCTTACCTACACTGTGCAGACATTTCAAGAATTTTCCCCTATTCCCCAGGAACTTTAATACGTCCTTGCCCATCCGTGTCATGATCTTCATCGAACAAACAACATACGGAGAATCTGTTAACTCAATACCTACAATAGAAAACGGAGAATTTAAAGGCCCCATACAAAAAGGGACTATGTAGAGTGTCCTACCCTGCATACATCCATGGAACAATCGTTGCAGCTCTTGGCGCATCTCCTTAGGATCCTTCCAATTATTGGTAGGACCAGCTTCTTGCTGTGTCGGCGTACAAATAAAAGTAAACTGTTCAACACGAGCGACATCCTCAGGAGAAGAGCGCACTAAAAAACAATTTGGATGAAGCTCAGGATTCAAAGGAATCATTGTTCCAGAATTCTGCATCAGCTTACACAAATCTGTATATTCTTCTGCCGACCCGTCACATAACCTTACATTCTCAGGAGTTGTCAATTTGACAACCTCACTCACCCAAGTCTTTAATTCCTCATGCTCAATGTCTACCTGCCATGCCATGACTACACCAGATTTCCTTTTCGTTTTTTAAATTGATCCAAATGCTCCAAAGCCTTACCTGTTCCTAAACATACGGCAAGTAAAGGATGCGGAGCTGTAATCACAGAAAGTCCTGTATTTTTACTCAAAGCTTTATCCAACCCCTTAATCAATGCACCCCCACCAGCTAATACCATACCACGCTCTACCAAATCTGCGGAGAGTTCCGGGGGACACTTTTCTAAAGTTAAACGTACGCATTCTATAATCTGTTGAATAGGCTCTGCTAAACACTCACGAATTTCTACGGAATTAATGCGTTTGGTAATTGGTAAACCCGCCACCTGATCCCGACCCCGCACTTCCATCTCCAATTCTTGATCCCCTAAAGGATAGGCAGAACCAATTGTAATTTTAATCTCTTCAGCTGTACGAGGGCCAATCATCAAATTGTATGTCCGTCGCATATAATTAATAATACACTCATCAAACTCATCTCCAGCAATGCGTAAAGAGCGTGACTCCACGATGCCTCCCAAAGAAATAATGGCAATCTCTGTTGTTCCGCCTCCAATATCAATAATCATGCTTGCTGCTGGTTCATGAACAGGCAAATCGACACCAATAGCAGCAGCCATGGGTTCTTCTATTAAAATCACTTCCTGCGCACCTGCATGCAATGCTGAATCTTCAACAGCACGTTTTTCTACACCTGTAATGCCTGAAGGCACTGCAATTAAAATTCTAGGACGAAAAACACTACGTGAAGGTGTCACTCGTTTAATCAAGGCCTTTAACATGCCTTCAGCAATCTCAAAATCAGCAATCACTCCATCTTTCATAGGGCGGACAGCAATAATTTTCCGCGGAGTTTTCCCTAACATAGCCTTAGCCTTATGACCTACAGCTAAAACAACATGGGTTTGAGCATCAACAGCTACTACTGAAGGCTCACTAAGAACAATGCCACGACCACGAACATACACTAAGGTATTTGCCGTTCCTAAATCTATACCGATATTGCCAGAAAAAAAATTGAAAACTTTATCGAAACGTCCTAAAGCCTTATTATATAATCGATTAGAAAAACTCTTAATTTTAAATAGGCTTCGATGTGGGGTCATAAAATCATATCTGTAGCAGTTCCAATACTTCTTCCCAAGTCAATTTGGAAACAACCTCATCATCAGAATTGATAACTTTCTTGACAAGGCTCTTTTTCCTGTTCTGGAGGGTAAGGATTTTTTCTTCAATAGTATTTAAAGTTACTAATTTATACGAAGAAACTGAACGACTTTGCCCAATACGATGCACACGATCTGTTGCTTGATTTTCCACAGCAGGATTCCACCACATGTCATAGTGAATTACTGTGTCTGCCCCCACCAAATTTAAGCCCGTACCTCCTGCTTTCAAGGAAATTAAAAAGACAAGCAAGTTCGGGTCTTCATTAAATTGATTGACAAGTTCTAATCTGTTCTTAGTGGAACCATCCAAATAAACAAAAGGCACTCCATGTGCTTCTAGATCCTTTTTAATAATCCCAAGCATCTTCGTATATTGACTAAAGAGCACAGTCTTATGGCCAGAATCCACAAGAGCAGATAAAAGATCCATCAACATATCATACTTTGCAGAATCTCCAGGCTCTGGAAAATCTTTAGCAAAAATCGCAGGATGACAGCAAATCTGTTTCAAACGTGTCAACGTAGCTAAAACATGAATATGGATACGTTCAAAACCTTCTTGCTTAACTAAACGCGATAGCTCCTGCTTTGCAGAAGCCGCATAGGATTGGTACAGCTCTCTTTGTGAGTCTGTAAGATGACAGTGGTATAAAATTTCTGAAACCGGAGGAAGATCTTTTAAAACATCCTCCTTCATACGACGAAGAATAAAAGGAGCTACTTTTCTCTTAAGGGCAATCATGTTATCAGCTTTATTCCCCATATAATTACTCGTACGAATATACTTACCCACAAAACGATCATAACTACTAAGCAAGCCTGGCATCAAAAAGTCAAAGAGGCTCCATAACTCTTCTAAAGAATTTTCTATCGGCGTACCTGTCAAAATCAAACGATGATCTGCTTGTATCATCTTCACTGACTTTGCATTGCGTGTAGTTCTATTCTTAATATGATGAGCTTCGTCCAAAACTACATAATCAAAATGAAAGCTTTTATAGATATCAATGTCCTTTTGTAACAAGTTATACGAAGTAATCGCTACATCTTGATCGGCTAAAGACATCAACTGTTTTCGCCTTTGTGACGGCACACCATCAATAACCAACGTTTTAAATTCTGGATTGAATTTACGAAATTCTTCCTTCCAGTTATAAACTAATGAGGTAGGGCAAACGATAAGAGAACATCCCTGACCTTTTTCTAACTTACTCTGAGTTACAGCAATAATAGCCTGGAGAGTCTTTCCCAGTCCCATATCATCAGCCAAAATCCCATTAAGATGCATTTTCCTTAAACGCTCTAACCAATGCACTCCTTCCGTTTGATAACTACGCAATGTAGCTTGAATTTGCTGTGGAACCTCTTGAAAATCAAACTGTATTTCCCCACGAATTTGCTTTTGAATTTCAATAAGCTTATCCGTCATTGAAAAATTTACAGGCAATCCTTCAAATTGCTCGAAAGAAACACCCGTCAAACTCCATAAAGGGTACTTTTCTACAAAATCATCTAAAACCTTAAATCCAATCTCATTAAAGATTTGAACGACAGGAGCTATCTTTTCCAAATCCAATACTAAAATGCAGGGTAATTTCGATGTACTAGACTTCCCACGACGACTATTTTTCCCTTGTTGCCCTCCTTTAGCAATCTCCAAAAAACGCCGTTTTGCACTAATGCAATCCCAAAGAAGATCTAAACTCACACCCTTAAGCAAACCATGGACCTTAAGTTCAGCTTCATAATAATTAATATTCGCACCTTCTTTAAACGAAAGGTCAAAGACCGTTTCATCATAAACAAATTGATCCAAAAGATTTTCAGGACAATTAAAATGAATGTGCTGCTGATTTAGTGGTATCGTTTCTGTCATAAATTCAACGATTTTCTTTTCACTTTTGACATGAAAAGCACCATCACGCTCATCATAAACAAAGCCCGAAAATACCTCTTCAATCATTTTACGCTCTTCAACAAGGTTTCTTGCTAAAATACCTTCATCATTAATAAACGCACGAATGTCAGGATATTGCAAAGCTAACGACGCTGCAGGAATACGTAAGGAACCATAAAGAAAATAGAGCTTTGCTTCTAACTCCCCATCTAAATAACTCATATCACAAATCGCACGAACCTCATCTACATAAGGTAGGGTCACAAAAGAATTCAAGAGATGCACATTAGCAATTTCCGCATACTCCTGAAATACAGGTAAAGCATTTTCCCGAAATGAACCAAACAATGCTTCAGGAATGGTAATATCACGCAAACGAGCGAAGGAACGTAAATGTGCACGTTTAATTTGAGGGGCAAAACGATGGTATACGAAATGATGAATAATCCCTGGAGCATCTGATTCAAGAAGCATTGCATGTTCTGGCTGTATTTCATCATCATCAATAAGGATTAAAGGAGTCATTAATAACGCCTTATAAGGCGTATCAAAAAAATCTAAATTAAACTTCATTTTTGCTGGAGTTAGCGACCAGCAAAGCGATTCTTCAAGATTTCCACAAAACAGCCCGGGAAAACTCTCCTTTTCTCCTGACTTTCCTCCCCCACGATCTGCTAAATGATGTTCAAACATCTTTGCAAGAATGACACCTAAAGATGCTGGCATCAAATAGGCAGATTTTAATAATTTCTCTTCATTCGTGTGATTAGGATACCGTACATAACGAATCAACAAATCGATTAATTTACGATCTGAAGCATTAAAAGACTGCATCGTAAAGAAAAAACGACGCCCACTCAATACTATGGGCTCCTGGTATAAGACACCTTCCAAAAAAGTCCGAATATTAGGGATATAAAATGGCTTAGAACGACAAGGCAGACGGAGTACCAACTGAAATTCTATAGGCTGGCCACTAGAAGCAAACGATTCCGCAGTAGCGGCAATAAATAGAACAGCAAGTTCAGCAGAATCTTTCTCTAAATATTCCAAAGGCAAGAAAAACGGATTGCAACTCAAAGCATTTGCAGCGTGAATATACTCTCGAAGTATTTCTTTTTGATGTGCGAGATCCTTGCGTTTCTCTTCTTTTGTTGCTGCAGCAACAAAAGTTTCTTGAAGCTCTTTTTTAACTTCCTCATTAATCTCTTGATTGGTCTCTAAATCAGCCTCACGCGCATAAGCAACAACCATCTCATTAAAGTACTGCTCTAAATAAAACAATAGTGCAACAATATGCTGACAATCATAATTGTAAGAACAATCGCAGTTGGAATCCACAGTATCAGATTCTGAACGATCAACTTCTATTTCACACTCATATATATTTTCATAGAGACCCCGAATTTGTGCACTAATACACACCGTCTCTCCATTCATGGAGAGAATTTTTGCATCAATTACGGCTCCCTGGTCAAACAGCTCTTTACCATCTTGCAAAATATTGGCTGAAAAATCTCGGCGTAATTTGCGAAAATTAAGCATTTCTCCTCTAATTTCAGAGTGGATAGTAGAATCTGCTTACTTGTACCTGTTTACCCATGCTAAATCAATGAAAAATTTTATCAAAATTGTCTTCTACACAGCCAATAAATGTTTCTACAATATCCATGGACTCTACCCATTGCTAAAAACTCCTTAAACATCTAAAATGTTACTTTTCTTGCGGGTGTAGCTCAGTGGTAGAGCGTCACGTTGCCAACGTGAAAGTCGTGAGTTCAAACCTCATCACCCGCTTTTTTAACCCATCCTAAGCAAAAAGGGTAGTCTTGTGTTACGAAATCTCTCCAACGAACAGTTTTCTGTTGATTTAGAAGAGTCCCCGGGATGTGTAGTTTCTGCTAAAGTAAAAACTTCCTCAGAACGAGTAAATAAGCTTCACAAGCAGGCACTAAAAAAAGTTAAAAAAGACATTACTCTTCCAGGCTTTCGTAAAGGAAAAGCTCCTGATAACCTAATCATTTCCCGTTATCCAGAACCTGTGCGCAAAACTTTAAATGAACTCCTCATCCAAGACTCTTATCACGCTTTGTCTATAGTAGGAGACCGCCGGCCACTTTCCCCTAAAGCAATTCAATCCACATCTGTGACTAAGGCAAATCTCAAAGAGGGCGGTCAAGTAGAATTTACCTATGAAGCTTTTCCTAGAATTCCAAAAATCCATTGGGAAAGTTTTTCCCTCCCTGCGGCTCCTTCTATTACTGAAGTTTCTGAGGAAGACTTCAAGAAAGGACTCACAAGTATTGCTTTCTTTTTCGCGACAAAAACATCAGTAGCACGTCTTTCTCAAGAAGGGGATTACATTTCTCTTTCCTTGCATATTACCAAAGCAAAGTCTCCCTCTTCTTCTATTGCAATTTTTGACAATAAATATTTCAAACTTTCTGAAGAAGAAATGACAGATGCATTTAAAGCAAAATTTGTAGGTGTTGCTTCAGGACACCAAGTAATTGAATATGTAAGCTCACCTGAAATTCAAGCTTTTTTAAATGGCGATACTCTTATATTTACTGTAAATGCTGTTATCGAAGTTATTGTTCCCGAGCTTGATGATGAAAAAGCTCGCCAATTGCAAGCAAACTCTCTAGAAGATTTACAAGCCAAACTTCGCATTCAATTAGAAAAACAAGCAAAAAACACACAGTTCCAACAACATTTTGCCGCAGCTGAAAATGCTCTAGCTATGATGGTGGATTTTGAACTTCCTACTACTCTTATCAAAGAGCGTATTACCATGCTAACACGAGAAAAATTACTCAACGCTCGTTTAATTCAATATTATTCCGATGAAGAGCTTGAGGCTCGCAAATCGGAACTCCTAAAAGAAGCTGAAGAGGAGGCTAAAAAAGCCTTAAAGTTGCTTTTTTTAACTCAGAAAATTTTTATAGATGAACAGCTCACAATTAGTCGCGAAGAACTTCAATACATGATGGATGTATGTTCTAAAGAGCGCTTCGGGGCTCAGCCACCCAAAGATATTTCCAATGAAATTTTACAAGAACTCATTACAGCAGCTCGAGATCGACTTACTTATCATAAGGCTATAGAGAACGCAATTGCTAAAGCAGCGGGGTCAACAGAAACAACTTCTGTTATAGTTTAGTTAAAGGAAAAACACTTGACCCAAGAATGTCTTAAACATAGAATTCGAGATTCTCACGTCTTAAGCTTCTTGCTATGTGGGCAGCATAAAATAACCTGCAAACTTTGGTTTTAAAGCTGTTTAATAAATAAGCAACGTGTAAGACAAAACTAGAAATTATTTGATGAGGAAAGTGTATATGACATTGGTGCCCTATGTTGTTGAGGATACAGGTCGTGGCGAACGTGCTATGGATATTTACTCACGTCTCCTGAAAGATCGTATTGTCATGATTGGCCAGGAAATCACAGAGCCCCTCGCAAATACTGTCATTGCTCAATTACTTTTCCTTATGTCTGAAGATCCCAAAAAGGATATTCAAATTTTTATTAATTCTCCGGGAGGGTATATCACAGCAGGACTAGCAATTTATGACACGATTCGCTTTTTAGGTTGCGATGTTAACACCTATTGCATTGGTCAAGCTGCCTCTATGGGAGCACTTCTGTTATCCGCAGGCACTAAAGGAAAACGCTATGCTCTTCCTCATAGCCGTATGATGATCCATCAGCCCTCAGGAGGCATTATAGGGACTTCTGCAGATATTCAATTGCAGGCTGCAGAAATCCTAACATTAAAAAAACATCTCGCCAACATTTTGTCTGAGTGCACAGGACAATCTGTAGAAAAAATTATAGAAGATTCTGAACGAGATTTCTTTATGGGAGCTGAAGAAGCAATATCTTACGGTCTAATTGATAAAGTGGTAACTTCAGCAAAAGAAACCAAAGACAAAGATACGACTAGCTCTTAGAGATATTGATTATGAATAAAAAAAATCTAACTATCTGTTCGTTTTGTGGGCGTTCCGAAAAAGATGTAGAAAAGCTTATCGCAGGACCTTCGGTCTACATCTGTGATTATTGCATTAAATTGTGTTCAGGAATTTTAGATAAGAAGCCGACGACTATAGCAGCTTCCATGCCTACAGGAGACATTCCTAGACAACATTTAGATTTACGAGTTCTCACTCCTAAAGAGATTAAAAAGCATATTGACGAATATGTCATAGGGCAAGAGAGAGCAAAAAAAACAATAGCAGTTGCCGTTTATAATCATTACAAACGTATACGTGCTTTGCTGCACAATAAACATGTAAGTTACGGAAAATCTAATGTTCTTCTTCTTGGACCTACAGGATCAGGAAAAACATTGATTGCTAAGACCCTAGCCAAAGTTTTAGATGTTCCCTTTACTATTGCCGATGCTACAACTTTAACAGAAGCGGGTTATGTCGGTGAAGACGTAGAAAATATTGTCCTACGTTTATTACAAGCTGCAGATTATGATGTCAGCCGTGCAGAACGTGGAATTATTTATATCGATGAAATCGATAAAATTGGCAGAACAACAGCAAATGTATCGATCACACGAGATGTCTCAGGAGAAGGTGTACAACAAGCTTTACTAAAAATTGTTGAAGGAACGACAGCGAATGTTCCCCCGAAAGGTGGTCGCAAACATCCGAATCAAGAATATATTCGTGTGAATACAGAAAATATTCTATTCATTGTTGGTGGAGCTTTTGTAAACTTAGATAAAATTATTGCTAAAAGGCTGGGGAAAACTACTATAGGATTTTCCGATGATCAAGCAGATCTTTCTCAGAAAGACCGCGATCATTTACTTGCTAAAGTAGAAACCGAGGATCTTATTGCTTTCGGCATGATTCCTGAGTTTGTAGGACGATTTAATTGTATAGTCAATTGTGAAGAACTCTCTTTAGATGAACTTGTTGCCATACTCACAGAACCTACCAATGCTATTGTAAAGCAATATGTAGAACTCTTTGCAGAAGAAAATGTGAAGTTAGTTTTTAAAAAAGAAGCTCTATACGCTATAGCAAAAAAAGCTAAACAAGCAAAAACTGGGGCGCGTGCTTTAGGCATGATCTTGGAAAATCTTCTTAGGGATCTCATGTTTGAAATTCCTTCAGATCCCACAGTAGAGTCTATTCTCATCAAAGAAGATACCATTGTAGAGAATATTCCTCCCATAATTATAAGAAGAACCCCAGAAGCCATAGCGTAATTCCCTTTTCCCCTAGGGACGTAATGACAACAATTACCATAGAAGAGACAGCAAAAAAAGTCCTTGTAAAACTGCGTAACGCAGGTTACCAAGCTTATTTTGTTGGCGGTTGTGTTAGAGATATGCTCATGGGAAGACCTATCGAAGATATTGACATTGCAACAAATGCTTCTCCGGTAATCGTATCCACTATCTTCCCTAACGCCCTTCCTTTGGGAATTGCCTTTGGCATCCTTGTAGTCAAACAAGAGGAACGTCTTTTCGAAGTTGCGACATTCCGTAATGATGGAGAGTATAATGATGGTCGTCACCCTAGTCACATTGTCTTTGCCTCTATGAAAGAGGATGCCTTGCGCAGGGACTTTACTGTGAATGGCATGTATTATGATCCTTTTGAAGATAAAATTTTTGATTTTGTCGAAGGTACTCGCGATATCGAAAAGAAAGTGATTCGAGCTATAGGTCACCCTCGGCTTAGATTCTCAGAAGATAAACTTCGTATTCTTCGAGCCGTACGTTTTGCCTCTACACTAGAGTTCTCCTTAGATCCAGCAACAGAACGTGCTATTATCAAAGAAGCCCCTACATTGGTGAATGCCGTTTCACCAGAGAGAATCTGGCAGGAACTTAAAAAAATGTTGAAAAGACAGCCTCATGCGGCCTTGTCGCTTTTATTAAAATTAAAAATTCTCTTTGTAATTTTCCCCGAACTTCGTGATATTCCCTATAGTCTACTACGCACAACTATAGAATTTGCTCGTAAATGCAATCCTTTACACTTTCCTGAAATTCTTTTTTTACTTCCGCTATTTCAAGGCATTAGCAAAGAGGTAACTTTAGTTGCTTTTTCAAGACTTCGTATTTCTAATAAAGAATTCAAATTTATTGAGACTTGGAACTATGTACTTCCACACTTTCAAAATGTATCGAACGACCGTGTATTTTGGGCTCATTTCCTTGCCTTACCCACAGCACATCTATTCCTCGAGTTATTTTCTGCCTTACAGAAAGATCCGAGTAAACAACAACATTTTGTCGCTCGCGTTCAAGAACTCGAAACCCGTTTAGAACAATTTATTCTAAACATCAAAACAGCATCCCCCTTGGTTTCGGCTCCTGATCTCATGGCAAAAGGTATTGTCCCTGGGAAACTCCTCGGAGATTTATTGAAAGAAGCAGAGACTTTATCTATAGAAAACGAGTGCCTTGACAAGGAAAAAATCTTATTGCTACTGCAAGAAAAAGGATTTTGGAAATAATTTATTTCAAATCCAGATTTTTCTTAAAGCAGCAAATTCCATTTTATTTCTTTAGATTTATTTTTTTAGCTTCTATTATTTTCCTATTAATTATCGAAGAAAAGATAAATTGAGTTTTGTATGTTACGGATTACCATTGTAGGAAGACCCAACGTAGGGAAATCATCCCTTTTCAATCGGTTATGCAAACGTTCTTTAGCTATTGTCAACTCTCAACAAGGAACCACGCGGGACCGATTGTACGGTGATATCCCAACCTCAGGAGCTGCAATCCAAGTAATTGATACTGGAGGGATTGATTATGATTCTTCAGATCATTTTCAAAAACATATTTATAAACAAGCTCTTACAGCAACTCAAGAAGCAGACCTCTTGCTCTTAGTTATTGACATCCGTTGTGGCATTACAGAACAAGATGCGCAACTTGCAAAAAAGCTCCTGCCCTTAAAAAAACCTATCATCCTTGTTGCTAATAAAGCAGACACTTACCGAGAAGAACACCGTATCTATGAGCTGTATAAATTAGGGATTTCCTCTATCATAGCAACATCAGCAGCCCATGATAAACACATCGATACCCTTCTTGAGAAAATCAAAACCTTAGGAAACCTTCCTCTAGAGCCTCTAACACAAAATACAGAAGAAAACCTTAGAGAAGATATCCATGAAGATGTCTGTACAGCTGAAACTCCTGAAGAACTCTTCTATTCAAATACAGAAAGCAACTGCTTCATTGAAGACGTTCCAAGTTTTCCTGTCGTTGAAACAACAAACCGAGTCTTAAAAATCGCTTTAATTGGACGGCCAAATGTTGGGAAATCTTCAATTATTAATGGCTTATTAAATGAAGAGCGCTGCATTACCGATCAGATTCCAGGGACTACACGAGATAATATCGATATCTTATATACTCACAACAACACACCCTATCTTTTCATTGATACTGCAGGACTACGGAAAATGAAAAGCGTGAAAAATTCTGTAGAATGGATTTCTTCTTCAAGAACAGAAAAAGCAATTATACGAGCAGATCTTTGCCTACTTGTGATTGACGCTACACAAAGTCTCTCTTCCTATGATAAACGCATCCTCTCACTCATCTCGAAACAAAAAAAACCTCATATCCTCCTAATAAATAAGTGGGACTTAATGCAAGACATCCGTATGGAGCATTATTGCAGAAATCTCCTTGCTACAGATCCTTATTTAGGAGAAGCTCGGCTTCTTTGTGTTTCTGCTGTTACTAAACGTAACTTATCCAAAATTTTCTCCGCTATTGAGGATCTTCATTCTATCAGTTCGCGTAAAATTTCTACTCCCCTGGTAAATAAAACCCTAGCAACAGCATTACAAAGACATCATCCTCAAGTTATCCATGGGAGACGGTTAAAGATTTACTATGGACTTCAAAAAACTATAGCGCCCACGCAATTTTTACTATTTATCAATTCGAAATCTTTATTAACAAAGCAATATGAATATTATTTAAAAAATACTTTAAAATCTTCTTTTAATTTGCATGGCATACCTTTTAATTTGGAATTCAAAGAAAAATTAAAAAGATCAAATTAATTTGTTAAAAAAAGAAATGATTATTATTACAAAATAATAACGAACAAATTAATTATTTCTCGGAGATTTACAACCATGAACCACGATCCATTGGATTCAGATGCAGATAAGTACTATAGTCTCGAAGACCTACTTTCTAACTCTAAAGAGGCCCACTCATTAGACGAATACCAAGAAACAGGAATCTATGTCGAAGAAAACAAAGAACATGGGGACCTTCTCATCGTTCTCAGCGAATCTATACTGAAAGGGATAACACGTCAATTTTACATCAGTGATGACAATTACGCCTATACCCGCCACCATGTAGAAGGGCGCTGGAGTTTTTGGTCTCATATTTCAATAAAAACAATTTCTCAAGAAATTTATGATTTTAATGATCTCCAAGAAACAGGATTTCTCACTACTACAGATGTAACAACTTTAATCCATGCTCCTGAAAACTTTTCTAAAGGTTCAGAAAGCTTAAATAATATCATTATCTGTATAGGGAGCCACCAAGTGAATCACTATGTACAATTCCTCATTGCAGACAATCGTAGGACTTTCTGGATTCGTCATTGCAATAATCACATATGGTCAGATTGGACTGCCTTCATTTAAACATAAGGATATGAGCACAACACTGGGAATAACCAGAAATTCTTCATTCTTGTTATTCCTCTTTATCTGTAACTATAGTTAATTCTAAAGGACCATAGTTCCCATTGTTATGGAAAGAGGTCGCTATAGTAGGAACGACATTCTTCATACGTTGCTCCGGCCCTATCGTTAATTCTAAACGAAACAAGTGCTTAGAAAGCGCAATCCGAATATCCCGAACGAGACTCTCAAATAATAAGAAGGATTCGTATTTAAATTCTAATAAAGGATCCTTTTGCCCAACAGTTCTTAATCCAACCTCACTACGCAACAAATCCATATCTACAAGGTGAATTTTCCACTGCTCATCAATATGCATGATCATCACAGAACGAATCACATCACGACAAATTGCTTCAGCATTCACCTCTTTGCCTCCAGCCACGGAGATTTCCTTCATCATATCTGCAAATCTAGAAAGCAGCGTTTCCATGAGAGCTTCAGCGATTTTCTCAGCTAGAGTATCGACATCTTTTAGTTTCTTTAATGCTGTATTATCTAATGGAATCGGAAACGAATCGTTTATCCATTCTTCAAGTTTTGGAAGAGTCCATCCTTGTAGACAACGTCCATGAACAAGCAGCGATGCTACCATCAAAGCAACATGACAAAGTACTTCTTTCACCAAGCTAAAAACATCTTGAGTATGCAAAACATCATTACGAAAAGCGTAAATCGCTTGCCTTTGTTTGTTCATCACGTCATCGTATTCTAAGGTATGCTTACGAATAGTATAGTTCCTACCTTCTACGCGTTTTTGAGCCGTTTCTATCAACCTATTAAACATAGGATCTGACATTGCTTCCCCTTCGGGAGGACGAAAATGACGAATCAAAGCATTTAACTTCGGAGAAGCAAACAGCCTCATAAGACGATCTTCAAACGATAAGAAGAACTTCGCAGCACCCGGATCTCCTAAACGCGCACATCGTCCACGAAGCTGTCTATCAATACGACGAGATTGGTGACGTGTAGTCCCAATCACATGCAAACCACCAACAACAACAGCTTCAGGATCCAGTTTAATATCTGTACCCCGGCCTGCCATATTCGTAGCAACAGTAACAGCTCCTAATTTCCCAGCTCCAGCAATAATCTCTGCCTCTTTGGCATGGTTCTTAGCATTTAATACCGTATGAGGTATGCGATTTTGTCGTAAGATCCTCGATAGTTTCTCAGACACTTCCACTGATTCTGTTCCCACAAGAATAGGATTTCCTTCTCGATGAATGCGAGCAATCTCATGAACAATCGCGTGATACTTCTCACGCTCTGTCATGTAAAACTCATCATTATGATCTATACGTAAACAAGGTTTAAATGTTGGAACTTGTAACACATAAAGATTATAAATCTCTTTGAACTCTCGAGACTCTGTAATTGCGGTCCCCGTCATCCCTGCAAGTTTTTCATATAAACGGAAGAAATTCTGCAATGTCACGGTAGCAAAAGTTTGAGACTCCTTACGAATAGTCACATGTTCTTTAGCCTCTATAGCCTGATGCAAACCTTCGGAAAAACGTCGTCCAGGTTGAGGACGACCTGTATGTTCATCAATAATGACAATTTGATCATCACGGACAATATAATCTACGTCACGCTCCATTAAAAGATGAGCTCTTAATAATTGTCGTAAACCATGTGCTCGAGCTTTTCTTAAGGTATCTTCTTGAGAAACTGCGATTTTCTTATTAATTTTATCTGCAGGAGATAAAGACTCATCATTGTCTATCAGAGCATATTCATGACCCATATCCATCATAACAAAGTCTTCTGTAGAGCCTCCAGCAGACTCCACCCATTGCAGCATACCCTTATCTGTCAATTCAAAATCATTGTTATGCTCATCAACAATAATATAGAGTTGTGAAAGGCGCTCTAAACTTTCTTCTTTATTTTGCTCCGCATGGTAGTAAATATCCCATTTATCAACCATAGCGCGTAAATCAGGATGCTCACGGACACGACGTAACACACGATTTAATGGTACCCCTTTACTCACAAGCCATAGAGCCCGGCAAAACTCAGAGATTCCTTCGATAACTTTTTTATTTTTGGGAAGAATATCGGAATCTAAAAAAGCATCTAGACCCCGTCGTGCTTCAAGAGCAATTTGACTACAAAGTTCTCTTTGGAAAGAAACAAGTTCAGCAACCTTATCTTTAAGTTCAAAATAGACAGGATTATGCTTTTCTCCAGGACCAGAAATAATTAAAGGAGTGCGAGCTTCATCTATAAGGATCGAATCCACCTCATCGATAATAGCGAAGTAAAAACCTCGACCTACCTGTTCTTCAGCTCGCGTTGCTATAGAATTGTCTCGTAAATAGTCAAAACCAAATTCAGATGCTGTACCATAAACCACATCGCAATTATAAATTTCTCTTCGTCTTTCTAGAGGAGTCCCTCCTACTAATACTCCTGTGGTGAGTCCTAACCAGCGCAATATTGATCCTACCCACTCGCAATCCCGCTGGGCTAAGTAATCATTCACAGTCACCAGATGTACAGGATTTCCCGACAAAGCATTTAAATACAGGGGCATGACAGCAGTAAGAGTTTTCCCCTCCCCTGTCTGCATTTCTGTAATAAAGCCTCTATGCATGGCTATAGCGCCCAAAATTTGAACATCATAGGGCACCATATCCCATTGTTGATGGTATCCAGAAACTTCCACAGGGGTTCCTATCAAACGCCTACAGACATTTTTTACAACAGCGTAAGCTTCAGGAAGCAGTTCATCAAGAGACTCGCCCTCACGATATCTTTTTTTTAATTCTGCTGTTTTATTACGCAGCTCACTATCTGATAAAGGTGCGAGTACTTCATCATAAATGTTCACCTTATCTACAAGTTTTTGAATTTTTTTTAGAATACGCTCCTGCGAAGAACCAAAAAAGCGCTTAAGAAAATCTAACATACGTCGTTCAATTTACTACAATGATTAGAATACGAATTCATTATCTTTTACGAGAATGTTCTCTAATACCATACTTCATTAGATTTAATAAAACGAATAAAAGTTCTGAGGCACCCAACTTATCTTCTGTCACCTCGAAAAAATGAAAAAAAAACTATTCTATAAAAAAGCGAAGTTATGCCGCAAGTAGGGCATCCACTTCCATAATGTGATGATCATTCAGAGGTAATTTTTGTCGCAAGTTACGCATAATCCTTGAACGACGTTTTTTCTGATCTAAAAAAATATCTTGAGCTGAGAGAAATGACTGGATTTCATAAGCAGCGTCAAAATTACCACAACGTGCTTCACACGCGCTCAACAATTCCAAAGTTTCACAACTATGATCCAGTCGCACTGCTTTCCTTGCATACACCAACCCTTCTTCAAGAGGAACCGTGGTTGCGTATCCTACACCACAAAGCCATGCTAAAGCTTTACAAGCTGTGGGACAATTAGGGAAACTCTGAATTACCTTCCGATATACGTGCTCTGCATCTGCATACTTGCGTAATTGGCAGAGACTCAAGCCATAACTCAGACTACATTTATAATCCTCAGCAAATGTTGAACAGCGCAGAGCTAAACCCCAACAACGTTCTGCCAATAAATAATCTTGTACATCCATCGCAGCTAAAGCAGCATATTTCATCAGCAGAGCATCCCCTCGAGACCATAAATCGCTGCTTTGATAAATTAAAAGAGCTTTATTCGCCCTGCCCAGTTTTTGCTCACATAGCCCTACATTAAACAAAGCTTCCTCTCTATAGAGAGCCTCGGTTAATAATTTGCGGAAGCATCTACCTGCTTGGGTATAATTCGCAGTCAAACGATACGCGTGAGCCAAGTTATAAATTACTTCAACAGGACAAGGACCTAAAGCTTGTGCACGATTATAAAATTCTATAGCATCTTGATAACGCTTCGAAGTAAAATAAATGTGCCCCATGGTGACATAAGTTCCTTGATGCGAAAGAGGGGAAATCCATGGTTCTATCAAACTGCAAGCAGCATTCAGCTGTCCCAAATGTACAAGTGCGGAAGCATACTTTGCTGCATCCTCCTCTTCAAACATTTCTTTGGGGACCAAAGAAAATGCCTTAACACACTCCTTAAACACACCATGACGGTAAGCCCTATAAGCAATTTCCAAAAAAAAGGAAGGTCCTCGCAGGCCCATTTTTTGCGCCTCCTTAAGGAATTTTTCCGCTTCTTCAAAGCGTTCCATACCCCTGAGAATGCGTATGTAATCAAACAAGTATTGGCGTTTATAAAAACGTTTTTTTAAAATGGGAAGAAGTTGCTGTTCGGCTACAGCCCATTCTTTGAGTTCCATACTTAAACGAACTTCTCGAATCACCTGAATAGCGTAACAACGAAAATGCAGGAAGCGATAATAACTTTTAACAGCTAATGCTATTCCTAAGCCTAATCCTAAAATCCATAAAATGACTAACCACATAATTCGCGATTTTTGACTTTTATCTTTCTTTGCAATAACAAAAAAAAACTTTAAAGTCTCTAATTTTATTCTCTTTGGGATCGTCCTAAAGATTGCCCCATAAGGCAGCGTGTCTCCAATCCCATCCGAGAATTCTTCAAAAGATCCTCATCAAACCGTATGACATTGGGCAAAAAAAGTAAAATAATCGTAGAACCTCCAAAAGAAAAAAACCCTTTCTCAGCACCTTTACAATAGGATTGGTTAGGAGAAAAGGTTTGCGTAATCGACCCTATATTCATGGCCCCAACTTCTAAATATAGAATGTTGCCAAATCCTTTAGTTTCCAATAGTGTAGCCGTACGTTTATTTTCACAAAAAAGAATAAAATTATCCTTAATAGCTAGCGGATGTACGGAGAAAAGACTCCCATTGATACAGCGCGTTTGTTGTGGTAAGCAATCACAAGGAAAATGAAAACGATGATAATCAAAAGGTGCTAGACGTATAAATACCATGCTCCCCTGAGCATAAAGCTTAACCAACTGATTATCTCCTAATAATTTAGAAAGAGAAAAACGTTTAGACTTAATAACAAACTCATCAAACTCTGAAGCATTCGAATAGATGAGATATCTGCCATCAGCAGGAGTAATACACACATTATCTCCAGGAAAGATGGGACGCGCCTTTCGTTTAAGTTTGCGTGTAAAAAAATCATTGAATGACGTGTAAGCAGAAACAGGTTTTACTGATTCTTCTTCTGAAATGTTGTACTGCTGCACAAAAGGACGAATTTTCCCTCGCGTCCACGACTGCTTTTGAACCCAGCCATAAATCCTAGAGAAAATAGGATGCGTAGAAAAGAAGCCGGCTAGCCATCTACCTAATTTGGAATTATATAAAAACATCATGGTTTTTTCATAAAATATAGGCTCAGTAACCCGCTCCCCAGTAATACGGTCAATATATTTCGGCTTCTGCACAAATTTCCTCTACATAACAAATAGAAAACTATAAAAAGATTAATGAAAATATGCCAAATCAAAACCCTAATCCCTTTAAAAAAGACACTTATCCCTTTAATCAAAAACCTGCTATTTTAGATAAAAGTTGTTCCAATTTTTTCACTCCTTATGCTTAAAAATGATACCATTGCTGCAATTGCAACTCCTCCAGGTGAAGGAAGCATTGCTATTGTTCGTTTGTCAGGCCCACAAGCAATTGTTATTGCTGATCGCGTATTTTCAGGGTCTATATCAGATTATGCTTCCCATACCGTACATCTAGGAGAAGTCGTATTTAAAAGTAGACCGATCGATCAAGTGCTACTCTTAGTTATGCGTTCTCCTCGATCTTTTACGGGGGAGGATGTTATCGAATTTCAATGTCATGGAGGTTTCTTTGCTTGCTCTCAAATTCTGGATGCTCTTATTGCTGAAGGAGCGCGCCCTGCACTCCCGGGAGAATTTTCTCAACGTGCGTTCCTAAACGGAAAAATTGACTTAATCCAAGCAGAAGCTATACAAAATCTTATTGCTGCAGAAAATTTAGATGCATTTCGCATCGCTCAAAGCCATTTTCAAGGGCACTTGTCTAAGAAAATTCAAGAAATTACTAACTTGATTATCGAAGCTCTAGCGTTTATCGAAATCGTAGCCGATTTTCCTGAAGAAGAGCAACCAGAAATGACAGTCCCTAAGGAAAAGATTCGACAAGCTCTAAACATAGTCATAGAATGCATCGATAGTTTTGATGAAGGTCAACGCCTTGCTCAAGGGACAAAATTCATCCTTGCTGGCAAACCTAATGTAGGAAAATCTTCCTTGCTCAATGCCTTAGTCCAAAAAGATCGCGCTATTGTGACTGATATCCCTGGCACCACACGCGATATATTAGAAGAAGCTTGGGTATTGCAAGGTAGGAGAATACGACTGATCGATACCGCAGGGCAAAGAACTACAAACAATCCTATAGAAAAAGAAGGGATACAAAAAGCACTCTCCGCGATGGAAGAGGCTCAGGTAATTCTCTGGGTTCTAGACGCCACACAACCTCTAGAACCTCTTCCCAACATCCTTTTTTCTAAACCTTCCTTTCTTTTATGGAATAAAATAGATACCGTAGTATCGTTCCCCTCTACAGAAATATCTTTACCCCAATTTATGGTTTCAGCAAAAACAGGCGCGGGTCTCCAAGAGCTCAAAACAGCCTTAGGACTTTGGATGCAACAAGAAGAATCAGGGAAAAGTTCTAAAATTTTTTTAATATCTTCGCGCCATCACACTATATTAGCAGAAATTGCAGAGCACCTACTTGCAGCTGAAGAAGGGCTAATTTCAACAGCGCCTTCAGAAATTATTGCCTTAGATTTAAGACAAGCTATCCAAGCAACACAAAATCTTTCTGGGCAGGAAGTTACTGAAAAAATTTTAGGCGCAATTTTTAGTAATTTTTGCATTGGAAAATAAAACGTTATGCGTAATTTTATCCTTACTACCTTGAATGCCTTATTTCCTGATCCTCAGCCATCGTTAGTTGGGTGGTCAACGTCTTTTCAACTATTGATTGCTATTCTTTTATCAGGAAACTCTACAGATAAATCTGTAAACAGGGTGATTCCTCAGCTATTTTCAGCAGCTCCTGACGCCCAAGCCATGGCCAACTTATCTTTAAAGAAACTTTATATGTTCATAGCTCCTTGTGGTCTTGGAAAAAGAAAAACCTCGTATATTCATGAATTATCAGAAATTCTTATGAGAGATTATCACGGAGAGCCTCCTAAAAATATGCAGCTCCTTATGCAGCTCCCCGGCGTAGGAAGAAAAACTGCTTCGGTTTTTCTTGGCATAGCGTATGGAGCTCCCACATTCCCTGTAGATACCCATATTCTCCGTCTTGCTAGGCGCTGGAAAATCTCTGAAAAAAAAAGCCCCTCAGCAGTAGAAAAAGATTTGGTTCGTTTCTTTGGGGACACAAATACTCCAAAACTTCATTTACAATTGATTCACTACGCACGTAAATTTTGTCCAGCCCGACATCATAAGATAAACGATTGTCCCCTATGTACATTTATCAAACAACATGGCTGTAATACGCCTCAAAATCCTGAGCATATCCTAAAACATTGTTAAAATAAAAAAGTTGTTTGCCTTCTAACAGATAAATTCTTTAAACTATTTAATTCATGCATTTTAGTACTTTGTTTAGAAAATGAAAAAAAAATCTGCTCATAAGAAAAAATCTAACAAAAAATTATCCACCTGGTCCATTGGAGGATCGATTTTTGCTATGTTCTTTGGAGCAGGCAATATTGTATTTCCTCTTGCCCTAGGATTTCATTATAACGCACATCCCTGGTTTGCGTACTTTGGTATGATACTCACTGCCGTTTGTGTCCCTCTCATTGGCCTGATCAGTATGTTGCTTTATTCTGGAGATTACCAACGTTTCTTTGGGTCTATAGGAAAACTTCCCGGGATAATTTTCATTGTAGCAATTCTTTGCGTTATAGGACCCTTTGGGGGCATTCCACGCGCTATTGCTGTATCCCACGCTACGCTATCTTCACTAGCGGAACCTCCATCCAAACTTATTCCTAGCCTTCCTTGGTTTAGTTTGATTTGTTGTGTGTTAATCTATATCTTCTCTTGTAAACTTAGCCGACTGATACAATGGTTGGGATCTGTATTTTCCCCCATTATGCTTATCACACTTTTGTGGGTGCTTATCCGAAGTTTCATGCTTCCTCCCCACCCCGCAATAGATACCTTCTCTCCTAACGCCCAACAAGCGTGGGTAGCAGGAGTTATTGAAGGCTTTAATACCATGGATTTACTCGCAACCTTTTTTTTCTGCTCCATAGTTCTTATCTCCTTACGACAATTAATTGCTCATGAAAATCATACCGGAGATGAAGAAATTCCTTTGAGTTTTCAACAAATTAACAAAAAAAATAGACGTACTCTTGTTTTAGGTTTTTTGCTCGCTGCAGTTTTATTGGGGGCAGTCTATTTAGGATTTGTTTTGTCTGCAGCACGCCACGCCGACCTACTAGTGAATGTTAGCAAAGGGTGCATTTTAGGAAAAATTTCAGCAATCGCTTTAGGGCCTAATAGTATCCTTACAGGGACCAGTATATTTATTGCCTGCCTAACCACGGAGATTGCCCTCGTCGGTATTGTCGCTGATTTTCTAGCCCGAGTAATTTCTTTTAAAAAATTAAATTACCCCATCGCGGTTATTCTCACTTTGATCCCCACATATTTTATTTCTATCCTAAACTTCGAAACTATCAGTTTATTGCTCTTACCCTTATTGCAACTAAGCTATCCTGCATTAATTGTATTGGCATGTGGAAATATCGCTCACAAATTGTGGAATTTCCGTTATGTCCAAGCCTTGTTTTATTTAACTCTCTCTCTTACAATCATTCTAAGATTAATAGGTTGAAGCAACAATGAACTTGCCAATAATGACATTATGAGCTTAGAAGCATTAGTAGTTTTTCAACAAGCTGCCATGCAGTATCTTGCTACACATCGCGAAACGATTCGCATAGATTTTGCTAAAGATAATTACACCATTCATATTCCTGACGAAGACTCTCCAGAAGGCTATTGGGTAAGTACGTTAAAATTCCATCATGCAGACAAATTAGTTTTTGCTTCTTGTAGTTGTCCTGATGGAGATTGTTGTGTACATTTAATGACGGCGTATCTGGCAGTTTATGATTCTCAAGGATTCCTCCCGCTTCATGAGAAGTTTCTTCATTCTTTTTGGTATCACCTTTTTCTAAAATTTTTCTTAGAGCCTATATTTTTAGAAGCTCGAGGAGAGATGCACTATACATTAAACTCATCTTACGCCACGCTAGGACTCACCTGTTTATCAAATAAAGCTTTCAAAAAATGGCTTTCTATAATTCATGCCTTTGAAGAACCTAGTACCTATACAGAAACTACCTTTCTACAATCTTCTCTTTATCGGATAGCAAAAACATTTTTTTTCTTTCAGGAAGCAGGTGCCCGCTTAGACATTACAGAGAGTCCCCAAGGTTTTCCTTCATATTTTACCTTGCATTGGGAAGGTTTCTCTCTAAAGATTGAAATTTTAGATTTTTCTACCCTCGAACATGTATTTCCTAAGCTTGATATTATCCACACATCTTTAAGAACGAACTCTGAAGATTTCACGATTAGTTCCGTCCATGTTTCTCCAAAGCAAGCAAAAATAGACTTTACTATTCATCCAATTGAAATTAAAAACACCTCTCCAACTGCTCGAATCACTAAAATCGGTAAGGTATCCTACCTTACCGGACGCCAAGAACTCCTTCCTCTTTCCCAAGCAATCTCCTTGTCTATTTACGTAATTCCTCTACTTCCGAAAAAAATTAAGGACAAATTACTTCCTCAAATATGCTATGACAATCGGGAACGTCCCCTACGGTATACCATAAACCTTTTGCGAGATGCCTCCTTATCTTTCTCTGCGTATTTAGACATTCCCGGAGATTTAAATAACGGTAGCCTTATCTATCCTAATTATTGCTATAGTCCAACATTAGGCCTGATTCACGTTTCTGGAATACTTTCTTCAAAAACAACATTTATAATTAAACCTGATCAAGCTGAGAAGTTTCTTAATGAAACAGGCTCCTTAATTCAAGAACCAGGATTTCAAGTATTCGCACAGGAAAGTCCTCCAGGACATCTCACGTATAATGTCACAGAAGAAGGCGTCCTCCTTTTTCATTATGATATAGGGAACTCTCCAGCAACAGAAATTCGATTCGGTCAATGGACTTACTACACAAACCAAGGTTTCTTTCTACAAAAGAAAAATGACCTTCCTATCCAAGATGGCCTCATCATTGAAGCAGAAAACATCCCCACATTTATTAAAGATAATGAAGCTGCTCTACGTAAAATCTCCGGTTTTTTTTCTCCTTTCCCCCCTTTAAAAGATCTTCTTATGGAAGTACATAAACAACCGCAAGGAGGAGGATTGTATCTTCAACCTCTTTTCCCAGGGTTAGAACAAGACCGTTGTCGGTTATTTGAAAATTTTTTATATCGCGAAAACTATGGCTTTGCTTTAGTTCCTACATCCCTACAAACTGTATGTGCACTGCCACAATCCATCCCCGCAGAGCATGTTTCTGATTTTATCTTTAAATATTTTCATCATGACCGGGTAATATTCTCCGATACAGAAACGTGTCTCCCCGAAAGCTACGAACTTATTATTCAAGAGATTCAACGTCCACATCCTGTTTCTCCTTTGCATTTACAACTTACCTTAAAAACAAATCTCGGATCCATTCCTCTAGATCTTGTTTTGCAAGGGATAAAAAACAAAAAAAAATATCTCTTTACACAAGCGGGTTTTTTAGATCTGCAGCAAAATCTCTTTCAATTCCTACGACAATTTCTTGCTTCGCAAAAATGCACGATTTCTCAAAATACCATCATCACAACGGTTACAGACATTTTTAAACTCGATGCATTAGCTCCATTGTCCTTGGCTAACAATATCGTAGCAAACACGGACGATTTACAATTTTTCTCTCAGCTAAAAGCAGCATGTTTGCCTCCGATTCCTCACCACCTCTTCTCTATAGATCATCAGCTACGTCCTTATCAAAATAGTGGATTACTCTGGCTCTGGTTCTTGTATAATCATCGCTTATCGGGATTACTCTGCGACGAAATGGGGCTGGGCAAAACACACCAGGCAACAGCACTGCTTGATATTGTATTTCAATCAACCCCAGAAGCTGTACAACCTAAATTTTTAATTATATGTCCTACTAGCGTACTCCCTCATTGGGAGGAGATTTTAAACGTCCATCTTCCAGGTTTAAACATCTTTATTTTCCATGGTCCTCATAAACCCGAAATCCTACCGTCTTGCGATGTTCTTCTTACCTCATATGGAACTCTACGCCAAAATTATTCTAAGTTTTATAAATTAACTTTTATCATCGCTGTCTTTGATGAAATTCATATGGCAAAAAATAAAAACAGTCAAATTCATAAGATTCTTTGTCGCATAGATGCGCAAATGAAACTTGGTCTTACAGGAACTCCCATAGAAAATAATCTTTTAGAATTCAAAGGACTGCTAGATATTATTCTTCCGAATTATCTTCCTTCTGATGCTTTATTTAAAAAGCTATTTACGCAAAGGAATGTCTCCGAAGAACTAGAGATCATCCCTTCACAGGATTTACTGTTAAAACTGACACGTCCCTTTATTTTGCGAAGGACTAAAAAACTCGTGCTTCCAGAGCTACCAGATAAAGTCGAATCAATCATCTCTTGTACACTATCTCCTGAACAAGAAAAATTGTATTTAGCAACTTTACAACGAGAGCGAAGCCACCTCCAGCAATTAGAAAATCATAAGGAGACCCCTACAAATTTTCTACACATCTTCGCGCTTCTCAATCACCTTAAGCAAATTTGCGATCACCCTGCAGTGTTTTTCAAAAAACCTGACCAATATCCTAAATACCAATCTGGAAAATGGAATGCCTTTATCAAATTACTCCAAGATTCTCTAAGTTCAGGTTATAAGGTTGTTGTCTTTTCACAATATATTCATATGATTCGTATTATTACTTTGTACCTTGAGCAAATTAAAGTTAAATATGCCTCGATTCAAGGGAAATCTTTGAACCGCAAAGAAGAAATAGAGTTGTTTTCTACCGATCCTACATGCCAAGTCTTTGTAGGTTCTTTACTGGCTGCAGGAACAGGAATTAACCTTACTGCTGGCAACGTTGTGATTATGTATGACCGTTGGTGGAATCCTGCCAAAGAAAATCAAGCCTTAGATAGGGTGCACAGAATCGGACAAAAAAATACTGTCTTCATTTATAAATTAATTACAGAAAATACTTTAGAAGAACGTATTCACTGTCTTATTGAGAAAAAAATTCGCTTATTAGACAAAATTATTGCCTCTCAAGATTCCAACATTTTACATATGCTCAATCGCGAAGATTTGTTAACTATACTTTCATACAAAGATGAGCTTAGCGAAACAGAAGAGACTACTAAAGGTAAGGAAAGACTCCTCTAAAAAGGAATAGAATACTCTAGAAGAATTTTATGAGTTAGAGAGCTTACGGTATCCCCGATAAGCAATAATCATGCCGAATATACCATAGATATAGGCACGATTTTTAGGCCAAATCATAATAAGTCCTTGATCTGTAGCAAAAAGTAAAATCAGCAAAGCAAAAGCTAATAAACCCGCACCTAAGAATAGAGCAACAAGAGGCCAAGACTCAAGCCAGGCCCACTGAAGAGATTCTTCTTCTTTAGGATTTTTACTCTTGCTCTGGTCATTTAGAACAGCTTCCCAATCTTCTGAGGAAACAGCAAAGAGATCTTCAGTTTCTTTTTTATTAGGATTCTCGGGAAATGAGATATGACAAGAAGAAAATTCTCCTGAAGACACCGGAGGATCCTGAAGAAATGCACTACAATAGGGACATTGGGGTACGTGCATAGAGACATTACCTTCACATTTCCAACAAGTCCGCTGCATTTCTGTTTCTCTTGCAAATGGCATAAGCACTTTTGTCTTCTTAGTTTATAAAGAAAACATCGTTTCTTTTACATCAGCTCCTACAAACTAGGCGAATCGTAGGGCTTACCTTAAAGTATAATTTCTATTATGAAAAAAGCAATGCTGAAAATTAATCTTTAAGTCTAGAATAAGCAAAGGCTCTGGCTGGACATTATGCTATCATGTTTTTCCTCGCGTATTAATTAAAGTCTATATTTCCAAGTGCGTACAAATAGGAACAATAAGATGACCAACAATTTTGACTGTGTGATTATTGGCGCAGGCCCTGGGGGTTATGTTGCAGCAATCACGGCAGCACAATCTGGACTAAAAACCGCACTTATCGAAGAACTGCAGGCAGGAGGAACTTGTCTTAATCGTGGGTGCGTGCCTTCCAAAGCACTGCTTATTAGTGCTGGCATTGTCTCTCAAATCAAACACGCAAAACAATTTGGCGTGAATATTGAAAGTTATTCCATAGATTTTCCCGCTATGGTTCAACGGAAAAACACAATTGTCCAAGGCATTCGACAAGGATTAGAAGGATTAATTCGCAGTAACAAAATCACGACCTTACAAGGACGAGGTTCTTTAATATCATCAACAGAAGTCAAAGTCATTGGAAAAGATGACACCATAGTGAAAACAGAAAAAATCATCTTAGCTACAGGATCTGAACCACGTCCTTTTCCCGGTGTTCCTTTTTCATCTCGAGTCCTTTGTTCCACGGGAATCTTAAATCTCACAACCTTACCCAACAAGCTTGCGATTATTGGAGGCGGTGTAATTGGCTGTGAATTCGCCTCTCTATTTCATACTTTAGGCGTAGAAATTACGATCATCGAAGCTTTAGACCATATTCTAGCTCTTAATAATCCTGACATTTCCAAAACTATAGCAGAGACATTTACCAAGCAAGGCATACGGATTTTAACAAAAACAATGATTTCTCGATTAGAGGAACTTGAACATTCCGTAGAAATCGAAATTAACGGACAGACTGAACAATTTGAGACTGTTTTGGTTGCTATTGGAAGGCAATTTAATACAAAAAATATAGGTCTTGATAATGCTGGGGTTATTTATAACGAGCATGGTATTATTCCTGTCGATGAGAGGATGAGAACGAATGTTCCTAATATTTATGCAATTGGCGATATCACTGGGAAACAGTTACTTGCTCACGTTGCTTCCCATCAAGGGATTATCGCGGGGAAAAACGTTGCGAATCACGAGATCCTTATGGATTATTCTGCGGTCCCTTCAGTGATTTTCACATTTCCAGAGGTAGCCATGGTGGGTCTTTCCCCATTAGAAGCAGAGCAACAAAATATCTCCACCAAAATCACAAAATTTCCTTTCAAGGCAATAGGAAAAGCTGTAGCTATGGGAGAAACTCATGGTTTTGCTGTTATTATTAGTGAAAAAAACACCCAACAAATTTTAGGAGCCTACGTCATAGGGCCTCATGCCGCTTCTTTAATTGGAGAAATGTCATTAGCCGTTAGGAATGAACTCACGTTGCCCTGTATCTATGAGACTATACACGCTCATCCTACACTTTCAGAAATTTGGGTTGAGGGAGCTTTACTCGCCACTAATCATCCTCTCCACATACCGCCCAAATCATGAAAACAATTTCTAATCCCGACACATCCTATACGAACAAGCCTCGGCTTCCTGTGCGCTTTCCCAGTTGGTTAAAGCAACCTTTACCTCGAGGAACAGTATTTTCTTCCACAGACGTGACTATAAAACAAACAGGAATACCGACTGTGTGTGAGGAAGCGTTATGCCCAAATCGAGCTGCCTGTTGGTCTCGCAAAACAGCGACTTATCTAGCTCTTGGTCATGTTTGTACGCGACGTTGTGGGTTTTGTAATATTGGTTTTGCCAAAAATCCCCCTCCTTTAGATTCCGAGGAACCTGAAAAAATAGCCTCCTCAGCAAAAAATCTTGGTCTTAAGCACATTGTCATTACTATGGTAGCTCGCGATGATCTCCCAGATGCTGGAGCTGAAGGTTTAGTACGCATTGTCAATAAGCTCAAACAAGAGCTTCCTTCCGCGACTATTGAAGTCTTAGCTTCCGATTTTCAAGGAAATATTGCTGCATTACATACCCTACTTGATGCAGACTTAGCCATTTACAATCATAATATAGAAACAGTAGAAAGACTCTCCCCAATTGTTCGCCACCAAGCGACGTATACAAGGTCGCTTTTTATGCTTGAACACGCTAGCCAATATTTACCTAGTTTAAAGACAAAATCAGGAATTATGGTTGGACTCGGAGAACAAGAAAATGAGGTAAAGCAAACTCTAAAAGACCTTGCATCTGCAGGCGTACGTATTGTAACCATAGGCCAATATCTAAGGCCTTCGCGGTTACATATTCCTGTAAAAAGCTATGTCCCCCCAGAAACTTTCGATTATTATCGTCAAGTTGGAGAAGCTCTCGGGCTCTTTGTCTACGCAGGACCTTTTGTACGTTCCAGTTTTAACGCAGATATCATTCTCTCTTCATTACAAGAAAAGAAATCTTACTGAGTTCACAAATTTCACTGTTCCATTCTAACACTATCTTGTTTCCATTCTTGAATATCCACCAGGGGCATATTTCTTGATTATTTTAAACACAAAGATTAAGAATACTCTTTAAAAATCATCCTTTACATTCATAACTTGAAGAAAAAGAAAAAGATAATTACTACTTAATGTTCCCGATTGGCACTAATCCCCCCTTTTGTTATGGTGAGTAAAAAAGCGTGCGTGGATCATGGTTCGTAGCTTTATTTCTTGGAGCTGTTTCTTTTTAATGACATTGCTTTGCTGTACGAGTTGTAACAGCAAATCTTTAATTGTACATGGTCTTCCTGGAAGAGATGCTAACGAAATTGTCGTTCTCCTAGTAAGTAAAGGTGTTGCTGCTCAAAAGCAACCCCAGATTGCTGCATCAACAGCAGGAGCTACTACAGAGCAACTCTGGGATATTGCCGTACCCGCGTCACAAATTACCGAAGCTCTCGCAATTTTAAATCAAGCAGGTCTTCCCCGCATGAAGGCAACCAGTCTGTTAGATTTATTTGCTAAACAAGGACTTGTTCCTTCGGAAATGCAAGAGAAAATCCGTTACCAAGAGGGGCTTTCAGAACAGATGGCCTCTACCATTAGAAAAATGGATGGGATTGTAGATGCTTCCGTGCAAATTTCTTTCACTACAGAAGAAGATCATTCCCCCCTCACCGCTTCTGTTTACATTAAACATCGCGGTATTCTTGATAACCCCAATAGCATTCTTGTTTCTAAAATTAAGCGTCTGATTTCAAGTGCTGTTCCAGGATTAGCACCTGAAAATGTCTCTGTAGTTAGTGATCGTGCTGCTTATAGTGATATCACGATTAATGGTCCCTGGGGATTGACAGATGAAATTGATTATGTTTCTGTTTGGGGTATCATTTTAGCAAAATCTTCCCTTATGAAGTTTCGTTTGGTTTTCTATTGTTTGCTGTTGATTCTTTTTATTATCGTTTGTGGACTCCTCTGGATAATTTGGAAAACACATTCTCTAATTATCACATTGGGAGGAGCTAAAAGTTTTTTTGATCCCACTCCGTATTCAAAAGTATCTTTAGAAACTAAGAAAGCAGTAGAAGATACTTCTGGAGAGAAAAAGGAACAATCCAAATCTTCAAACGATCAAGATAAAGCTTCCACTACTCAAGAGAATACAACTCCAGATACTCCAGATACTCCAGAAGGAAATGACAAGAATGAGGAAACCTAGTGACTGCCAATACGTTTGGAACTTTAGATATTTTAATGAAACACTCTAAAGAAGATGATCTAGGTCGTTTTTTACCAGAATATCTTCTTGTTAAATCCCCTCATCCTGAAACCATCTCTCTAAAATCCCTTTCGTTTACTATGTCGTGGCTATCAACGATTCACCCTTCTTGGATTGCACTAGTTGTAAAAGAACTTCCTAGTAAAATACAAAGTCAGCTACTTATTTTGTTGCCAGATAATGTGACACACGAACTTCTCCCTCTACTTCCGGGCATTTCTATAGCTACTAAGCGTTGTTCCAACTTTGCTGCTTTTTACCTCTTAAACATGTTGAGTAAGAAAATTCGTCCCTTTGGAATTATAGAAGAGATTTTTCTCCCTGCCTCAGTTTTAAATGCTTTGCTCTATTATTCTGGACCTGTGAAAATGGCAGTCATTAATTGTTTAGGGCTTTATGTTATCGCTAAAGAGTTAAAAAATATTGTAGATAAAGTGGTGATTGAGCGTGTAAAAAGTTTCCTTACTACCCAAGAAAAACTTTTCCTTGCTTATTGCCAAGCCCACCCCATGAAGTATTTAGAAACCACAAATTTTTTAGATTCTTGGAATCAAAATACAACTCTAAGACAATTTATTCATAAACAAGGCTTATTGTTTCTTGCCAAAGCATTAACAAAAGAAGATGGTTCTTTTTTGTGGTATTTTCTACGCAGATTAGATGTTAATCGAGGCTATATTTTTGAACAAGCTCTGAAAGAGTTTTATGACCATCCTCATGTGGATTATTTCAAAAGTCGCTTAGAACAGTGCATGCAAATCCTAGTAAAGTAGAGTTAAAGCAGCGAAATCACATAAAAGTATGGAGATCAAAAGATGACAGCTTTTTTAAGCATCAAGCAACATTGTATATAAAAAAATAAAAACAATCAAAAAAGGAGCGGCGTTTTTTTCTTAGTAATCACTAAGAGATCCCTTGCCGTTGTAAGAATGAAGTTTTTTAGCTTAATTTTTAAACACGAAGATATTTCCCCGAACAAAAAGGTACTCGCCCCCGAAGCTTTTTCTTCTCTTCTCGATGTTAAGGAGCTGCTAGATAAAACAAAGTCAGATAGCGAAGCCTATGTACACGCCACAGAAGAAGAGTGTGTGAAATTACGTCAAGAAGCTAAAGAACAGGGGTTCAAAGAAGGCAACGAAAAATGGAATAAGCAGCTTGCCCTCTTGGAACAAGAATTGCACCACCTGCGTGAGAAAATTCGTGATGCTCTCGTCCCCCTAGCAATTGCTAGTGTCAAGAAAATTATCGGCAAGGAACTAGAAATGCATCCGGAAACTATAGTTTCGATCATTTCCGAAGCACTAAAAGAACTGACTCAAAATAAGACCATCATTATCTATCTCAACCCCAAAGATTTGCCTATTGTAGAGAAAAGCCGTCCTGAGCTTAAAAAAATTGTCGAATATGCTAACGCTTTGATTCTTTCAGCACGACCAGATGTTGTTCCTGGAGGTTGTATTATTGAAACAGAAGCAGGTATTATCAATGCGCAGCTTGACGTACAATTAGCTGCTTTAGAAAAAGCTTTTTCTACTATACTCAAGCAGAAAAATCTTATGAACGAACCTACACCTACCCTACCTGATTCTCCTCCTCCTAAGAACCAGGCAACGAAAGAATAAGGTATTCACGATCATGCGCATTATTTTTCGAGTCTTCTTCCTTTGTTGTTTTACTTTAAGTGTCTCTTTGTGTTTAGCTGATGCCTATCTTTATGAAAACCCTTGTTCCTCTCGTTGTCAATCCCCCTCGCCTTCTTCGGAAGAATTACCTCCTAAAATTGCAGAAGTAAAACAACCGCGGCAGTCACCTTCATATCAAGGACCTGTGACCGCAGATGATGTCCTTCCCAGAGAAAATGTGTCGGGGGGAAGTTTTTCTGATACTTATCCCGATCTGACTACACAAGCTATTATTCTAATTTTCTTAGCATTATCCCCATTCTTGGTAATGTTACTGACCTCATATCTAAAAATTATTATTACCTTAGTGCTATTACGAAACGCTCTTGGAGTACAACAAACTCCTCCTAGTCAAGTCCTCAATGGTATTGCATTAATACTCTCTATCTATGTGATGTTTCCTACGGGAGTGGCTATGTATAAGGACGCACGTCAGGAAATAGAAGCAAATACTATTCCTCAGAGTCTCTTCACTGCAGAAGGTGCTGAAACCGTCTTTGTTGCTTTAAACAAATCTAAAGAACCTTTGCGTTCCTTCCTTATCCGTAATACACCAAAAGCACAAATTCAGAGCTTTTACAAAATCTCACAAAAGACCTTTCCTTCTGAAATCCGGGAACACCTTACCACATCAGATTTTGTCATCATTATTCCTGCTTTCATTATGGGACAAATAAAAAATGCCTTTGAAATTGGTGTTCTGATTTATCTGCCCTTCTTTGTAATCGATTTAGTCACTGCGAACGTTCTTGTGGCGATGCAAATGATGATGCTTTCCCCATTATCCATCTCATTACCGTTAAAGTTATTACTCGTTGTTATGGTAGACGGGTGGACACTCCTTCTTCAAGGGCTTATGATTAGTTTTAAATAAGGATATTTTGCCGTGTTAGCATTTGCTACAAGTTTCAAATCTGTACTCTTTGAATATTCTTACCAGTCTCTTTTGCTCATTTTAGTTGTTTCAGCACCTCCTATTATTTTAGCCTCTATCGTAGGAATTATGGTTGCTATTTTCCAAGCAGCAACACAAATCCAAGAGCAAACCTTTGCTTTTGCTATTAAGCTTGTAGTGATCTTTGGAACGTTAATGATTTCTGGAGGTTGGTTGAGTACTATGATATTACGTTTTGCCTCTCAGATATTCCAAAATTTTTACAAATGGAAATAAGCAATTTATGGGACTCTCTTTACCCGAGCTTGTTTCTTGTCTAGGCTCTTCTTACCTAGATTACCTCTTCCAACGTCCTCCTGCTTATGTTTGGTCTATCTTCCTCCTATTATTAGCAAGACTACTCCCTATTTTTGCTGTTGCACCTTTTTTGGGAGCAAAACTTTTTCCTGCTCCTATTAAAATTGGCATAGGATTATCATGGATGGCGGTAATTTTCCCTAAAGTGCTCATGGACACGCAAGTCACAAATTACCTCGATAATGATATTTTTTATATCTTGCTAGTTAAAGAGATGTTTATTGGGATTGTTATAGGTTTCATCCTTGCCTTCCCTTTTTACGCTGCTCAATCAGCAGGATCTTTTATTACTAACCAGCAAGGTATCCAGGGATTGGAAGGCGCTACCTCACTCATTTCTATTGAGCAGACCTCTCCTCACGGAATTTTCTACCATTACTTCGTCACTATTGTCTTTTGGTTAGCGGGTGGCCATAGAATCGTACTTACGCTTCTTTTACAATCTCTTGAGGTGATCCCCATCCATAGTTTCTTCCCTCCAGAGATGATGAGCTTACAAGCTCCTATCTGGATTACACTTATCAAAATGTGCCAGCTTTGTCTCATCATGACAATACAGCTGAGTGCTCCTGCCGCCATTGCTATGTTAATGTCGGATCTCTTTTTAGGGATTATTAATCGGATGGCTCCACAAGTTCAGGTCATCTATTTACTCTCTGCACTCAAAGCATTCATGGGGTTACTGTTCTTAACATTAGCCTGGTGGTTCATTATCAAGCAAATAGACTACTTCACATTAGCTTGGTTTAAAGAAACCCCCTTCATGCTCTTAGGCTCCAATCCTAAAGTCTTATAATTCTTAGTTCAGCAGCCATACACATTGCGATTTCGATCAATTTGAAGGTATGTATGTTTATCAAACAATAAAAACTAAACAACAGACAGAGCGGATAGGAGAACAACCTACCTATTTTAGGAAGAACTAAGGAAACTTACTTCATGGTATCGTGATGTTTATCGCACTCACCTTTAGAACACACGGTAGGAGTGATAAGAAATATGAGAATCACGCAAAGTATTATAAAGGATAAAGTAAAGGCAAATACATTCAAGAGAAAAAAGAGAAGTAAGCCACAAAGAATCGCATTTTTCAAAGGGCCATTTTTCATGTAATAACTTTGTAAGTGTGCTAACATGTGGCGTATTTCAACATGAAACCCTAAGACGCAACCACAAGCAACAAAAAGCCCTCCAGTCCAAGAGACAAAGTCTGCAATAATACCTATAAGAACTAGGCAGCCACCGATAACCTCATAAGCTCGATGAGAGAAAAACTTTTTAAATCGCCCTACGTGTGGTTTCGTATGTAAATCTTTGACTTTGTATTTTAAAGATTCAAATTGTGAGGATGATGTCTTGGAAGAGTTCTCTTGTGGGGTCTCATCTACCATAGCTTTACCTCTAAAAAACGATTTTTTCCTTAATTCTTAATATACACAATTATTGAAAAAATTATTTAAAAAATAAATCACAAATTACAATTATAACTTATTCCTTGAAGAACAAAGACATCGAGAAATAGTCCCCGACTCAGGATCCACGAGAAATAGATAATCCCCCGCGGAACCCAGAGTATAATCAAAAAGTTTCTTGTTTAGAAGAGGGAGAAGATCGTACCTACTGAGAAGCACCTGAGTTTTATCTCGCAACTCCAAGCGAAAGTCTGTTCGTGTTTTGAAAAGTTCCAAAGCTGCTGCTTGCCCATGTTCTTGAATTGCTAGTTCCTGACGTTTCACAGTGTCCCAAATACCATTACGAAGAGCTGCAATTTCCTGATAAGCAATAGGATGATTGATTACCGCTTCTAAAAGCAAAGAATCCATAAAAATTAAGTTCAACTTACAATTTCCCAGAGTCGTTTCTTCATAATGAAGAAAGTTCAAAAGAGATTGCGTTTTTGCTGATCCTCGAAGCATCTTATAAAGAATTTCTGCTTCTTCTGTAGGGAGGGTTAAAGTTTCAATAATATCAGGACCAAATTTCAAAGCGTTTAATAAAATTTCTTCCTTTTTGTGAATTAAGGCTTCAGTGATCACATATTCTGACCCCGGAGATACATACCCCGTGTCCACATAAACATGCTTTAATAGACGTACAAAAATTGCATACCAAGATGTAGGATTTTGATAATCAGCAGGAGATTCTGTAAGCAGTGCATAAAGATTATAGCGCGAGTTATTTGGAGGACGAGAAAAGGGTACCTGTAATAAACGGTACCGCTGTTTTTTTTTCGTAGCCACCTTAGCAGCCTTACATACCTTATTAGGAGCCTCCTCATTATCTTTAGAGATTCTTTCAATAGCGGCAATCCTTGTGGCCTTTTCTTGATATGCGATTTCCGCACATGCAGAGCGTGTGGCATGAAATAAATTTTCACTACGCTCTAGTGCCTGAGCACATACACAACGCTTCCGGGCGTTTGCTGCATCAAAAGCAACTAGCGTCAGAAGGGAAGAGAGACAAAGTAATGTAAATATATAGGGTTGCATACCTTTATCTCCCCAAAGCAAATTGATAGTTTAACGTGCGTATCTGAAATCCTGGCAATTCCTGAATGATGGTACAGCCTATCTTCTTAGAAAACTCATTGGGATCAGGAGCATCCTGATACGTAATAGTAACATGTTTTACATGGGACAATAGGAGTAACGTTTCTGTTTTATCTTCACGTTTCATATTAGAAATACGCAATTTAAGTTCCTGTCCCTCAACATCATGGTAAAGGCAAGCGCGAACTTCCCCAGCCAATTCCGGATCACGATACACTCCACGATCAAATGTCAAAGTGTACAGCATCCCAGGAAGATTCTCTCTAGGGGCAAGGGCAGCATTAAACATGGTACGTAATGTTTTATACGCTCGGTTTTCTTCCACATACAAAGCATACGAACGCTCCTTCTGTTTTTGAAAACAATAAATTCGTCGATACCAAAATCCTAAAACTCCCAAAAGAAAAGCCATAAGAGTAAGCGTTATGAGTAATTCAATGAGGAGAAAACTACGTTTGTGTTTTTTACAGGTTGTTATAAAATGACACACATACATCTTTGCACCGATACAGCCTGCTTTTGGTTAGGGAAGAGTTCAATAACAACATCAGCAAGGCAAGCCTTTACAGTATTATTTTCAACACGCATCCCCTTACGAATATCTATACTATAACTATAAGGTATGGGATAGGGGTTCCCGCGACTTGTATAAGCCACGAAGAGGGTTCCCCCCACCCCAGATGAAGGAAATTCCCCCTCTTCCATTTGCTTATGCATTTTTTCTTCAACCGCGAAAAAACAGTTGTCTATAATTGAGGGCAACTGAAGATTAAAAATATCATCCTCAAAAGATCGATGCATGTTGTAGTAAAATCGAATGCACGGCATTAATACTATGCAGACCAAAGACAATGCCATAAGCACTTCTATAAGTAAAAAACTACGCTTCACTTTTTGGAATTTTATACAATTACAGTGCATCTTACTTTTTACTGTTACTACTTTGGACTCGCTTGGAAAAAATTACCAAATCATCCCCCTTGTCATTAAGTTCGACGATGAGGTCTTCACCCCAGGCATCCTTAAGCAATTTCTTCCCCTCTTTACACCAGGAAGCCTCTTCAAGAATAGCTTCTTTACGCAAGATGATGTCTTTCAGTGATGTACCTCCTGTAGCATATTCCATCATTAAAATATCGTAAGCTTTAGCACAATGTTGTTCAGATTGAAAAACTTTGCCTTTATAAATGCTCCCTCGCATATTGAATGCCAAGGCTCCACCTACAATACCTATCAGTGTAATCACAACCATCATCTCGATTAACGTGATCGACTGTTTTCTTTTTTGTCTTTTCATACCGTCTCCTCTGAGTAGTTTTTCATAGTGTTTGGATATTGCTTGTTAATGGAATCAATATTGCCAACATAATAGTTCCTATCAATCCGCCAAGAAACACGAGAATCACAGGTTGGCACCACGAGGTTAGCCAGCTTAGTGTTTTTTGTGTATCTTCATTATAAATATGAGCTAAATACCCTAAAACGTCGGCAAGTTCCCCAGACTCTTCACCCAAGGCTACCATACCTAAAGCAAGTTTAGGCACCCAAACATAGCGCCTAAGTTCTTGGCTCAATGAACTCCCGCGAATTACAGCTTGCACCATATGCTTCATATCCACTCGAAGTCTATCGTAGGGTACGGCACCACACCCTAACCTCAAACCTTCAACTAAAGTTCCTCCCCCTTTTAAGATTGCAGAAGTCACAGCACAGAACCTACTTAGGGCCACCTTGACAATAATTTTTTTTATCCCAGGCACCGCAAAGAGTCCCTTCTCTGTTATCTCCTTCCATGGAATCCAACGACGAAAAAACACTCCTGCCCCAACAACAGCACTCATACCTCCTAAAATAAAATATTTGTAGGTACATAAGATGTCACTAAGACCAAAAACTATGCTTGTTAATCTATTAGGTTCTATGCTATCAAAAGTCTCTTTAAGAGAAGGGATCACCCCTAATAGAAAAAAAAGAATAACTGCCAAAGAAAAAGCTAACAGTACTATGGGATAACTTAGAGCTGTTACCATCTTTTTTGTCATCTGTTCTCGTTCTTCTAATACAACAACAATATTGTGTAGACACCCCTCTAAGTTGCCAACACTTTCCCCTGCCATCACTCCACTACAATAAAAATTGTCAAAGACGTTAGGATAAGCTGCCATAGCCTGTGACAATAACCCTCCTGAACGCAAAACCTCCATCAAGGAGGTTAATAAAGAGCCCATATGTTGATCCTGATACTGATCTCGTAGAGAAACAAGACTCTCGTAAAGCGGTAGCCCTGAACGTAACAATAAGAGTAACTGTTTTGTAAAAATGATGAGTTCACTACTCTTTACCCGAACACGACGATAGGAAATCTCACGAATATTCAACAATTGTACGTTTTGTCGTATCAGCTTTTCTTTAGCATCTTGTATGTGAAGGCCTTCTAGCCACCCTTGTTTTTTTCTTTCTTTAGCATCTAGATATGTGTAACGATATCGAGGCATGTTCTCCTCCTAATCATATCGTTTAGTAACTCTAAACACTTCAGCTAAGGTAGTTTCCCCAGCCAAAGCAAGAACTATACCGTGATCGAGCAGGGAGTGGAATCCGTGCTTTTGGGCGCTCTCTCGAAGAATATGATACGGACAGTTTAAAGCAATCTCAGAACGGAAAAGTACATTAGGACGCAAAAACTCATAGATGCCTTGGCGCCCTTTATACCCCGAACGAAAACAATATTCACACCCTTGACCACGATATAGAGGCGTGTTTGTGTCCTTCCCTAAAGAAAGTAGGAAGGCCATTTCTTGACTGCTAGGCTGACAAATAACTTTACAGTGCTGACAAATTTTCCTTACAAGCCTTTGAGCAATAATGCCCACTAAAGTCGCAGAAAGAAGATAAGACTCCACCCCCATATCTAAAAGACGGGGAATTGCAGAAATAGCATCGTTGGTATGTAAAGTACTTACCACTAAATGGCCTGTAAGAGCAGCCTGGATAGCAATTTCTGCTGTTTCCTGATCCCGAATTTCTCCGACCATAAGAACATCAGGATCTTGACGCAACAAATGGCGCAAACCTCGAGCAAAAGAAAGACCTATTTTTGGTTTCACAGCAATTTGAGCAATCCCAGGCAACTTGTACTCCGGAGGATCTTCAATAGTCATAATATTTCGAAAAGGACCTGTAAGCTCTTGTAATACACTATAGAGAGTTGTGGTTTTCCCACTTCCCGTAGGTCCTGTAACAAGTAAAATACCCTCAGGAACCGTAATCGTCTCTCTAAAACTATTCTCAATATTCTCAGGCATACAGAGTCCTGCAATGTCTAAGATAACATTACGCTTATCTAAAATCCGCAAAACAACACGTTCACCGTAAATGACAGGAACTGTGCTGACACGCATATCCACTTCTTGCCCGCCAATTTGGATTTTAATCCGTCCATCTTGAGGAAGGCGATGTTCAGCAATGTCCATCCTTGCAAGAACTTTAAGTCGTGCAATCAATGCAGAATGGAGATGAGGAGGAGGAGAATGACGGTCATGAAGGACTCCATCCACTCGGTAACGGATGCGTAAAATATTTTCAGAAGGCTCAAAATGAATATCCGAAGCTCTTTCCTCAATAGCTTCTTTTAAGATGAGGTTCAGCAGCCGTACGACAGGAACAGTATCGGTATTTTCGAGAAGATCTTCCTCCTTATTTATTTGTGAAAATTCTTCATCCTTCATGGTAAGCAACATGTCGGAAGCATTTCCCTCAAGATTACTGTATAATTTCTGAAGATTTTGTAGGATCTCTGCCTCTTCCCTAAGGATAAACTGTACAGGCTTCTTAACAAGAAGTTTCACCTCATCCTGAGCAATCACCGATGTGACTCCAGCATACGCTATAGTAATTCCTTCGCTACTTTCTTCAATAGGCAGAAGACAATGCTTCTTTAAAAAAGTATAGGGCAAAACATCTAAAAGCTCTTGAGATAAACAACTAGTATCCATCGTACTCTAAACCCTCCACCTGAGATAAAAGCAAATCTTTAGCAGAGTACTGTGCAAGTTTCCTCTGCTTAGCTCTTGCTGCGACTTCACTAGCTACTAAAGCTTGTCTATATTCTTCACTCTCCCCTGGGCGAGAAGCTAGGAGAATTTCCTCTTCACGTTCTTTTTGTTCTACCGGGTTATCTAAAATTTTTGGGGTAATAAATACAAACATCTCTGTGAGGCTATCTGCCGTAGCATGCATCCCAAATAATTTCCCAATACCAGGAATCTCCCCAAGAAAAGGAATTTCATCATTAGAGTCTGACATATGCTTACAGCGCAACCCTCCAATAATTACCGTCTCCCCATCAGCAATACGCACTTTATTGGTAATGTTCCTCCTAGTTACGTCTGGGCGATCGTTAATCTTTTTTCCTGTGGTATCAAAAGTAATGTCCGTTTCTAATGTAATATAACTCGTTTCTCCATCTTCACCCACATTGATTACAGGAAGAATCTTAATCATAATCCCATACTGTGCACGATTGTACTGTGCTTTATTATCTTTATCTGCAGAAACAGCAATCGACATCTCTTCGACAACAGCAATCCTAGCTGGTGTTTGGTTCATAGTCACGACAGAAGGACTGGCATTAATACGCACATCTTCTTGTGCCAACAAAAATTGATAGGCAAGATCATATCCAGGAATGAGCGAGGTGCCTGTTGACCCTTTAAACAAAAATTCTAAAATTCCTGCACCTCCAGACCAAGATAAAGAAGGACTAAAACTCTTCTTACAAACTTCTTCCCCAAGCCGTAAAAGATTCAATCCAGATTTACGTTCGTGAGCAAGTTTCCTCTCAAAAAGAAGTACTTCTATACGCACCATTTTTTTAGGAACATCAAGTTTTTTAAGTAACATCTGAATTCGAGGAAGAGTCTCCTTTTCCACTACCATAATCAAGGTGCCTGTTTTAGAATCAGCAATAAAATTGCCATATTTCATAGAACCCTCTTTTATTGAGGTTCCCATAACTGTGTCGATATGAATAGGTGTGTTTACCTGTGGAGACAAAGGCTCAGAACCACTTTGTGAAGCCTGATTATTCTCTCCAGAGAAAACGTTATGTACCTGTGAAAGTAAGGCAGCAAGCTCTTGAGGATCTGAATGTTTGACATTGTACCAAAATACCATTTTGTCCATAGGATTTTCGATTCCTTCTTCGAGTTCTCGAATCAGTGTCATGGCTTGTTGGACAAGAGCGGCAGTGCCACTCAAAAACAAAGAACGCCCTTGATATTGTAAAGGGACCACGCGCAACCCCAAAACTTCATCACCGATATCTTTATTAGTAAGGTCGTCTCGAAATACAGCATTAAGAATCGTAAGCATTTCATTCGTATCTGTCTTGACTAAAGGTACGATATGGTATTCCTGTCGCACACTATCTGCTTGAATGAAATCGTGTATTTTTAATAACTCGCCAATTTCTTCTGCTGTACCAAAAATCCATACGCATCCTGCGATTACATCGACATGAACAGTCTCTGCATTGACGAATTTTTTTAACAATTGCTGATTTGTACGCGCATCGATATTCTTTGATGTAAGGACAAATCCTATATAGGTTGTTGAAGGGAGTGATTCTAAATCTTTTCTAGAGGCAAAAATACCTGCAACACCACAATTTTCATTGCGTACAGTATAGAGTTCTTTAATCCAGGGATTCACCTGACGTATTCCAATCCCTAGCCGTGCCAATATTTGTGTAAGACAAGTTTCAAAACCCTCTTTCGGAACAATAAAGTTTGATAATGCAGCGACTTTCATGCCACCAATCTCTTGAGGAATCAGGTAGACAGCATTGTCAGCACCATAATCTGCAACAAGATTATAAATCGTAGTTTCTGGATGATGCCAAAGAGCGTGATCCTCAAGGCTATTTTCTTTTTCCCGAATCTCAGCTACCCAAAGCTCTTGAATATCTTTAAGATTTTTCTTTACTTTTGCTAGCTGCGCTAACAATTCCTGCCAAATTGCATCATCTTCTACACCTGCACTACGTAAAGCCGCGGCTTCTTCATGTAGCTTTTTCAACTGTACATTATACTCCCGCATACTAGAGTTAAATGATGCCATTCCCACACAATCACCGGAAGAGCTACGAATCTTGTCAAACGAGGCTACTTTTTCTGCAATCGTCAATGCTAACGCATGTGAACAAAAAGCTATGCTAGATACACTTATCAAACATCCCAAAAAACTACGCCAATAATACATCTATGATCCCCCATGGTTCCCCATGCCAAGAGCTCCTGTACCACCAGCACGTGGGGATGGCGAAGAAGCTTCTTGATGCATGGTAGCAATGTCAGCCTCAAATCCCTGTTTCAAGGGTAAAAGTATCGTTTCTACCAAAGTTCTTTGGACGTTAAACATATGCCCTCGCAATACAAAACCTGACAGATCTTTCTCTAATTTATCAAAAACAAAGAGGGGTCCTGACACCATCCCTGATAGATAATCTTGTATTTGCTGTACGGTCATGATCTTTTCCCATCCCGTTTCTGTTCTCAATATCCAATCATCAGGAGAGAGAATCATCCTCTGCTCTCCCATAAGAACAATGGGACGAGACCATGAGCGCATCCCAATAAACTCTATTTCACGCATAACCTCAGTAACTTCCATAGGAGATGGCAACGTCTTAACAAGACTGACTGACTGATGCATTGTTCCCTCAACATTCCACAAATCAATAAGCATAATTTTGTCATCAATCTTTTTTACTTCGAGGAGGGGAACCTGAGAACTCTCTCCTTGAAATTCTCCACAAGTTTGCCAAAAGCTCCCATCCCATAAAAGAATGTCGCCGATAGCGAGATAACGACTATAATTCTCCCCAGTTATTGAAACGAAATCCACGCGTTCTTTAGTTGCTTTATCAGCATACTCTGTTCCCCCATGCATAAGTAGAAATTTATCAAAACCCAAACGACGAATTTTCTGTTTTATAGGAAAGCTCGCATCTACTTTCACCCCACCGATTTCCCAAAAATCCATGATTTTAGTACGAGTATTTAAAAATAAGATTTCTCGCTCCCGAGGAGAAGAGATCATAGCATGATGCATCCCCATTAAACGCACCTTCACCTCAATCTTACCTTCGAGTCCTAAAGAACGACATTCAAGCCACAGCTCCGTAGAGATCCCTGCAGGGCTAAAAAAATATCTTGGTCCACAAGCTGAAGTTTCCATCTGTAAATAGACCTTTTCTTCTGGAGCAGCGATATATCGATCTCCTGAAGAAACCAATTCTAAGGTAAATTTCCCCCCAAGAGCATCAGGTCGATCATTGCTGCCCAAAAAAATCACTTCCTGTCGTAAATCAGGGAGCTTCTCTTCAAACTCAGGAAATTTTAGAGCACAAGCTCCTTCAGAAAGTTCCTCAGCTTGAGGGAAATCCTGAATACTTCCCACACACTCCTCTGCAGTCAAAGAAATCTTATAGAAATTCGCAACTTGATTCGGTGCACACCATAGCATCCAAAAGAACGCGGTGAGACTCACAATACTATAACCTATCGAAAGCAATTGATACATGATAGAAACAATGTAAAAACAAAATAAAAGATAAAGGGTAAAAGATAAAAAATCAATTTATAAAAAAATTAAAAGAAGTCATTCTAAAGTTAAAATAATAAAAACAATAAAAATTCTTTTATAAACAAATTAACTCGGGTGATACAGGACGTTTTGTTAAATTAATATTCTTATTCCCATTTATGCATAGAGTATCCTCAATACGAATTCCTCCAATTCCTGGAAAATAAACGCCAGGCTCAACAGTCACCGTCATTCCTGATTTGAGTTCTGCTACACTCCCTGGACGCAAGCCAGGATATTCATGAACATTACGTCCAATTCCGTGGCCTATGCCATGAAAAAAATAATGATCTAATTTATATGCTTGCAATAAACCCACAGCATACTCATGCACTTCTGTCCAAAGAATACCCTCTTTACACAAGGCGATCGTCTGTTTTTGAACTTCTACAAGAATAGAATAACTCTCTAAGAGCTTTTTGTGAGGTCTTCCCCAACTCACTACACGAGTCATATCTGAGCAATATCCATTTAAAAGAACTCCGATATCGATAAGGACAATATCTCCTTGACGAAGAGGACGATTTGTAGGAATGGCATGAGGGAAAGCAGCATGCTCCCCAAAAGCTATAATTGGAGGAAAAGAAGGTCCTTCAGCACCCGCTTGAGCCCAAAAAGTACGTAACTTTCGAACAATCTCTTTCTCTGTAACTCCCTCTCTAAGTAGCGTGAGGACATAATCATACCCTTCCGAACCAAGAGTTGCAGCTTCCTGCATCTTCTCAATTTCCTGTGGAGACTTTATGCAGCGGAGTTTTTCTGTAAATTGTATTATGGGCTTCCAAGAACATGGGAGACTCCGACGCTCTTCAAATTTTTGGTAAGAAGTCGAAAGACTATCAAATCCTACCGTGGCATACCCAAAATTTTCAATATATGTAGATAATTCTTGATAAGGATCTTTTGAAAGAAAGATTATAGGAACTCGGGTGATATGAGCATAGAGATCTTTGTCCATTTTATGGATAAAGAAAACAATCTCATTCTTTCCTATTAATAAAATACCAGAGATGGCTTCGTCATGAAGAAAATAAGCAATATCTTCTGTTTTTTCTACAAGAAAGGCATCAAAGTCATAGTCTGATAGAGCTTTCTGAGCACACAAAATACGATCTTGCAACATACGTCACCCTTAAATAAAATCTGAATCTAAAAGTATCCGACAAATTTGTGTACCGTCAAATCCTTTTTCTGGTTTTCCTACCGCCCAAAGAAGAGCTAGCCAAGATACATCAAAAATCTGCGAGTTTTTAGAAAATACTGCTCGCGCCAATGTTTCCTTAATCACATGTGACAAACCCTTGGATTCTATGTTTGTGGTACTCCCAGCGGCTAACATTAAAATCCAAGCTTTTAGCTCCTCTTCATTAATAAATGAGGGAGCACTTTCTATAGTAAAATTGTTTGGGCCAATTTGAGAAATTCCAATTCCCAATCGGCTAAGTTCTTGTGTATATAAAGAAAAAAAAAGCGCTTCCTGAGTCGTTACTTGTAATTGTACGGGAAGAAGCAACATTTGTGTTTTATATATAGGGCGCTCCTCTCCTACTAATGACAAATAAAATAAATGCTTCCGAGCCGCTGCTGTAAAAATGACATGAACCCCTTCCAGATCTTCAGCAAGAACAACGCGACCTAAAGACGTTAAAAAGCGTACGTTTCTAGATCCAAGCCAATCCATTTGCATAGGAAGTCCCTGACTCTTTTCTTTATGGACTTCTACAACAAGTGGGACAGAATCCATAGGCAAAGATGGGGAATAAGAAAAGCCAGAAGAACTGTTACCTTTGTGCTCCTCCCATAAAGAAACCGTAGGAATACATTGCAGTTCTTTGTCGACATCATCGACAATCAAGAACTCCCGACATTCACGAATCCCTTGTGGCAAAGTGAGCACCTCTATAAGGGCTTCCTTTAATTTTTCTCCAATGATGTCTTCTTTGAGGAGCCGCACTTCAGCTTTTTGGGGGTGAACATTAAAGTCACACCAAGCAGGAGGGAGATACAGTTTGAGGACAAAAACAGGATACCGTTGTAAGGGAAGAACTAAAGTATAAACTTCGCCAACAATACGAGAAATAAAAAGAGAGTCTATAGGACGATCATTAACAAAAATCTTTTGTCCCTGGCGTGTAGGTCGATGAAAATTAGGAGACCCTAAAAAACCTACAATTCGCATCATATCGTTTTCTACATCTATCTTAAGGGCTTCCTGCATAAAGCCCTCTCCCATAACAAAAGCAACACGATCTTCAAATTGCTGATATTTAGAAATATGGAGTTCGCGATTTCCCTCGCTTATCCAAGACCAACCTACATGCCCTGTTGTTAAAACACAGTTTTCTAGGAGCTTACGTATCGCAACCCGATCTGCCTGTGGGCTTTTTTGAAAGTCCTTGCGTACTGGGACATTATAAAACAAAGAATGAACTAAAATTGTTGTCCCTGTCTGACGTGCAAAAGGTTCCGAAAAAACAACGTTGCCGCCATGAATTACAGTACGGGATCCCTCTCCTCCTCGTAGGGAAGATTGAATTTCCATTTTACAAATAGAAGCAATCGAGGGGAGGCCTTCCCCTCGAAACCCAAAGCTCTTTAAAGAGAAAAGATCTGAAAACGCCCCAATTTTTGAAGTCGCATGGCGCTGTAATGCTAGAAGGACATCTGCAACTGCCATACCGCAGCCATTATCCTTAACAACAATAGTGCCTTGACCGCCTCCTAAAGTTTCAACTTCTACTTCATCAGCTTCTGCATCTAAAGAATTCTCTACCAATTCCTTAACAACAGAAGCTGCATTTGCTATGACCTCACCAGCAGCAATTTGATTAATAGTCGTCGTATCCAGTAATTGAATAGATCGTCTTAAAGACATAGGAGTTTTAGCCCTAGTTAAATTCCTAGGCAAGCAAATTAAAATACCACAAGGCTAATGTCAAGAACGCTCACTTCTTCTTCTTCTCCTCCTTAATTACTAAATACTTAGATTTTTTTTATCTTAATTTAAAAAAAAGAATTTCATTAACAGCTTGTTTTTAGAACAAAATTAATCTTAAAATTAATTCATAAACATAAATAATTTTTATTTTAGGAATTATATTGATGAGCAAACCTACCCCTAGTCCTGCGAATCAGCCGTACAAACCTTCAGCATCGTTCAATAAAAAGACTCGTAGTCGTCTCGCAGAACTCGCTGCTCAGAAGAAGGCTAAAAAAGATGATCTACAACAGATCTATCCTATTCCTACGGAAGAGGAGACTAAAAAAGCCCTGTTGAATATCCTAGAAGGTTTGAGCAATGGGATACCACTGCAACAAATTTTAGGACTCTCCGATTATCTTTTAGAAGAGATCTATACCATTGCCTATAGCTTTTACTCTCAAGGAAAGTACAATGAAGCTGTAGGACTATTTCAGATTCTCACAGCATCAAAACCTCAAGTTTACAAATACATTTTAGGGTTAAGCTCATGCTATCATCAACTTAAACTCTATAACGAGGCCGCTTTTGGATTTTTCCTCGCATTTGATGCTCAACCAGAAAATCCCATTCCTCCGTATTACATCGCTGATAGTTTACTCAAACTTGATCAGCTTGACGAATCTCAAAATTTCTTAGACATTACTATCGATATTTGTAGTGATAAACCTGAGTTTAAAATCTTAAAAGAACGATGCAATATCATGAAACAATCTATAGCCAAGCAATTCTCAGAGACATCTAAAAAACCTGCAGCGAAAAAAACAGCGAATAAAGGTAAAACTTCCCCCAAGAAAAAGGGTGGGAAAAAACGTTAACAGTGGGAAAAAACGTTAACATACGGGGAGAATCTATCATGCATCATAAAAAGCAAAAGAAAACAAAAAAAACATCGCGTCCTCCTACGCCACCTTCTGTCGTCCATTCTGACGAACGGAACGTTCAAAACAACGCTGTGCAACAATTAGAAAATGTAGTCTCAAATCTTTATCAAGAATTACCTTTAGCTCAAGTATTTTCTAGTCTTACCGAGAATAAACAATTGTCAAAAATAATTGCTGCTCTTTCTGGGGTCCTAGACTCTTTACCTGTACAAGAACTCACTCAAGGACTCTTTCCTGATCCCAAAGAAGATGCACGTTTTTCCAAACATTTATCTTCAGTTGTCGATGGGCTAAAACACCTCTCTTCAGCTGTTAACAAACAAATAACTCAAGGCGTGGAATAAATTGCCCGCCCCCAGACTTTGAATTAATTTAAGGTAGTAAAAAACATGTCTCTTTCATCTTCTTCAGGTCCTGACAGCACAAAAAATATTCTTGCTCAAGTTTTAGCATCCACCCCTCAAACTGTGCCACAGCAAGATAAACTTGCAGGGAATGAAACCAAGCAAGTTCAGCAAACCCGCTCGGGGAAAAATACAGAGATGCAGAGTGACACGACAATTTCAGGAACTGCAGGCAAGGATAATGTCAAAACTACTACAGAAGTCGAATCTTTAGAACAACAAGGCTTAGCTGCTGGGAAAGAAACTCAAGGGAAAGAAAGTGCGGCAACTACAATATCTACATCAATCTCCTCCAATAAAGCTCTAATGCAAAGTGCTTTAGAAGAAGCTAACAAAACGTTAGAAAATTCTATGGCATCGTTAGAAAGTTTAGACGCTAAGCAGCTACAAGAAGTTCAGGATATTGTTTTCGCAGCAATCTCTGGGAAAACAGAGATTAAAAATGCAAGCCTAGAAACTCCTAACTTGCCTAAACCAGGGATCGCACCTCGAAAAGAAGTTATGGAAATCGGTTTAGCACTTGCTAAAGCCATTGCAAGTTTAGGAGAAGCTACACGATCAGCACTTTCAAACTACGCAAGTACCCAAGCCCAAACCGATGCCTCTAACAAAATGTCCTTAGAAAAACAAGGGCTGAAAATTGATAAAGAACGTGAAGAATACCAAAAAACAAAGGAACTCCAAGAGCAAGCAGGAAACGATAAAACTTTAGACACCGTGAACACAGTCATGATGGCAGTTTCCATCACTCTCGCTGTTATTTCTGTTGTTGTTGCTTTGGTTACTTGTGGTATTGGTCTTGTCGGAACTGTTGCTGCAGCAGGAGTTGCCGCAGGAGCAGGAGCTGCAGCAGCAACAACAACCGCAGCGTCCGTAGCCACACAGGTTACGATACAAGCTGTGGTGCAAGCTGTAAAAACTGCTGTTGTACAAGCAGTTAAACTTGCAATTCAGACTGCTATTAAAGCCCTTGTTAAACAAGGTATAAAAGCCTTTATCAAGACATTAATTAAAAGTATTGCGAAAGCAATCTCGAAGGCTGTCACGAAGATCTTTTCTAAAGGTACAAACATTATTAGTAAAGCCTTTCCTAGACTCTCTAAAGTTTTGGGAAATCTTACAAGCAAATGGGTTGGTATCGGTATGGGCATCGCAACTGCTGTACCCGCTGCAGTAAAAGGTATTGGAGACTTAAACCTTGCAAATGTACAACAAGAACTTGCACAAATACAGAAAGAGGTCGGCAAGCTTACAGCGCAATCTGAAATGATGAAAATGTTCACCCAATTCTGGGTACAAGCAAGCAGAATTGCTGCAAAACAAACCGGACAATCGGATGAAATGTCACAACAAGCTGTTAAACTTGCAGGTCAAATTACCAAAGCTTTCACAGCTATTAGTGCTGGGCTCGCAAGTGCAGTATAAACCAAAAAATTTTTAAAGGAGTGTTTTTGCCATGACATCAGGAGTGAGTGGAAATTCAAATCAAGATCCTACATTAGCTGCTCAGCTAGCGCAAAATACTCATAAAACGACAGAAGCTACTACAGGACATGAAACGACTAAAGCGTCAAAACAAGGCACTCAAGTCGAAAATGCCGCAGCAGGATTTGAAGAACTTATTCAAGAGACCTCAACACAGGGATCATCGAAAAAAGAAAGTACCTCAGCAACAAAAAAAAGTTCAAAAAGTGATAAGAGTAGTAAGACGAGCTCTAAAACCTCGGTGTCTAGTGCGAGTTCCACTGTAACTGCACAAGCTGTAAAAGGGCCAAAAGGCCTGAGTCAAAATAATTACGAACTACCTCAACTTCCTGAGCCTGAAACAACTCAGATTAATGGCACTGTTCTTAAAAAAGGTATGGGAACATTAGCTCTTCTAGGCCTTGTCATGACATTAATGGCTCAAGCCGCAGGGAAATCTTGGGAAGCTGCGTTTTCTCAACAAAACCAAGCAATCCAAGCTCAAGTGGAAAATGCCCCTGCTATTGGTGAAGCTATTAAAAATCAAGCAAACAGCCAAGCTGCAGCAACAGAAGCACAGGCGAAACAAAGTATGATCTCGGGTATCGTGAATCTCGTGGGCTTCGCTGTATCCGTGGGTGCCGGAGCGTTATCTGCGCTAAAAGGTGCGTCTTCAAGTATCAAAGCTGCTGCCTTTACAAAACAAACAGGAACAGCAAGTACATCAGCAACGTCAAAAGCTCTTACTTCTGCAACTAGCTCAGCACAACAAACAGCTGCAACAGCTTCTACCACAGCAGCGAGTTCTGCAGGATCTGCGGCTTCAAAGGCAGCAGTAAACCTTACTGACGATATGGCGACCGCTACATCAAAAGCGACATCCACAGCTACCAAGGGCGGAGGAATCTTTGGGAAAGTATTAAATACCCCCAATTGGTCTGAAAAAATTTCACGAGGTCTGAACGTAGCAAAAGTTCAGGGAGGACGTGTCACAAAGTTTGCAAGTAAAACTCTCTCTTCGAGTATGCAGATGTCTCAGTTAATGCACGGAATTACGGCAGGTATCGAAGGTATAGTTGGTGGAGTTATGGGATCAGAAATTGCCCATCAACAAAGACAGGCGGGGGCCTTTGAAGCTCAATCTGAAATGATGAAACAAATGTCTTCGGTTTATGGTCAGCAAGCAGGACAGGCAGGACAGCTACAAGAACAAGCACAGCAATCCTTTAACTCAGCTCTCCAAACCCTACAGAACATCGCAGACTCCCATACACAAACAAGCTCAGCGATCTTTAACTAAGCTAAAGTTTCTGGACATCACAGTAAGCTGACGATGAATGGAGTCAGCTTGTAATGTAAAACCGCTTTACATTAGGAAATAATATATCCCTGATGAAATTCTTCGTGATAGATGAGGCGGCAGCCTATAACCATAAATGTTACGGCAAAAACCAATCCTAAAGAGAATCCTTCTCCAAGCAAAATCCAACCATAAAATGCTGAAAACAATGGCATAACAAGGTTACAAAAAGAAAGGAAGGTCGAAGAATATTTACGTAACAGTTTGGCATAAAGATTATAGCAGATTAAATTGGAGACGAGGACCAGAGAGAACGTCGCCTTAAGGAACAAAGACATGTTCTCTATAGGGAGTGGAGACCAGGATTCAACTGCTGCTGAATGAACGAGAGAAAGCACTCCAGCAATGAGCATAGCATAGGCATTAATTACAGTGACTGATATCAAAGATATTTTTTCAATTTTTCTTAATACAGTCCATCCAAAAGCAGCTAAACACGTGGCACAAAGTACCAAAAACTCCGGAACACCTATCTGCCAAGTCCATCCTGAAGAATTTTCCTTCCCACCAAAAATGAGATACGAAAGATAGCCTATTAAACCTAAACTCAATCCTCCAATTTTCTTCCAAGTGACTATCTCCCTAAGCTGGATGTAAGAAAACAACGCAGAAATGAATGGGGAAAGACCATAAATAAAGCACGCTTTGGAAGAGTTTATTTCTCGCAACCCTAAAAATTCACAAACATTCGCAAGGTAAAAACCCGTAACAGCTAAAAGAACAACACAACCCCCAACTCTTTTAGACATACGTAAAGACATCTTTGATCGTAGGGAAGCAATGACTAGAAGTATACCTCCAGCGAGCAGCATACGACTCCCTGTAACAAAGAGAGGAGCAGCTGCGACAGTCGCCAGCTTGCTAATAGCAAACGAAGAGGACCAAATAAACGCTGTAAAAAATACTAAGAAGAGTGTCATTCTTGAAATAAACAAATAACAAGCAGTCATTGTAAAACAAGTGAAAATTGCCTCCAACTTAAATAAATTTTTTCTCCGTTTTTCTTGAAATAAGAAAAAGTAAAAAAAGCATCTTGCTTTGATCAAAAAAAACGCTAAACTATTAGCGTAGAAGATCTATCTCGGAGGAAGATCATGTATATAACTTATAACCAGGAGACATTTGAGCTTCCTGAAGGAATCACAGCTGCCGACTTCGCTCACAAATTAAATAATTCTCATCACTTTGTTGGCGCAGTTATTAATAACTATCCCAGAGATCTTACCACTCCTCTACAGGAGGGTGATAGCCTCACTTTTGTTACTTTTGCTGATCCTAAAGGCCGAGAAATCTTTTTCCACACCTCCGCGCATTTGCTCGCTCAAGCTGTACTACGTCTATGGCCAAAGGCTCTCCCCACAATTGGTCCTGTGATAGAACATGGTTTTTATTATGATTTTGCTAACCTTTCTATCAATGAGAATGATTTTCCAGCCATCGAAAACATGGTAGAGCAAATTGTACAAGAAAAATTTCCTATATCTCGCATTGTTTTAAAAGATAAGCATGTAGCTCTCGAACATTTCTCTGAAAATCCCTTCAAAACAGAGATAATTCATGAGCTACCTGAAAATGAAGAAATTTCTGCTTATCGCCAAGGGGATTTTTTTGACCTTTGTCGTGGTCCACACCTTCCTTCAACATCGTCTATAAAAGCTTTTAAAGTGCTACGCACTTCAGCAGCTTATTGGCGTGGAGATCCTTCTCGAGAATCCCTGGTTCGTATTTATGGAATTGCCTTTCCAACAACAAAAGAGTTAAAAGAACACTTACATCAAATGGAAGAGGCGAAAAAGCGTGATCACCGCCTATTAGGAGTGAAATTAGATCTTTTTTCTCAGCAAGAATGCTCTCCAGGAATGCCCTTTTTCCATCCCCGAGGCATGATTGTCTGGAATGCATTAATGGGCTATTGGTCACGACTTCACCAATCTGCTGGATATCAACAAATCCAAACCCCACAGTTGATGAATCGGCACTTGTGGGAGATCTCTGGACATTGGGCCAATTATAAAGAGAACATGTATACATTAAAAATTGATGAGGAAGATTATGCAATTAAGCCTATGAACTGTCCAGGGTGCATGTTGTATTATAAAACACGTCTTCATAGCTACAAAGAATTTCCTTTGCGCATAGCGGAAATTGGTCATGTTCATCGCTATGAAGTGTCCGGAGCCCTCTCAGGATTAATGCGCGTACGAACATTTCATCAAGATGATGCTCATATATTTCTTCTACCAGAACAAGTAGAAGAAGAAACATTGAATATTTTTTCGTTAGTTGCTACGCTTTACGGTACTTTTGGTTTAGATTACCATCTCGAACTTTCTACTCGACCAGAGACAGGGACTATAGGCAGTGATGCTTTGTGGGAACTTGCCACAGAAGCTCTGCAGCGCGCTCTCATCACATCTGAGAAACCCTTTATAGTCAGAAAAGGTGAGGGGGCTTTTTATGGTCCGAAAATTGACATTCATGTTAAGGATGCTATCCATCGTACGTGGCAATGTGGAACTATTCAACTCGACATGTTTTTACCAGAACGTTTTCAATTAGAATACACTACAGCAGAGGGGACAAAAGATACTCCCATCATACTACATCGCGCTCTGTTTGGTTCTATAGAACGCTTTCTAGGCATTCTTACTGAACATTTTGCAGGGAAATTCCCCTTATGGCTTAGCCCTGAACAAGTCCGCTTGATTACTGTTGCTGACCGGCATATTTCTCGAGCTAAAGAATTAGCTGACAAATGGCAACGCCTGGGTTTTGTAGTTACTTTGGACGACACAAATGAATCCGTGAGTAAAAAAATTCGCAACGCTCAAAATATGCAAGTAAATTATATGATCACTCTTGGAGATCACGAAATTGCTCAGAACACCCTTGCTGTACGCACCCGAGATAATCGTGTGCTCTCTGACATTACCTTAGAACAATTCTTAAATGCTATACTTGAAGAAAAGAACTCTTTAAGTTTAACTCCATTATTGTAGATTGTAATAAGATTAGAGAATTTGCGTTGGCAATGAAAACAATCGCTGTAAATAGCTTCAAAGGTGGAACCGCTAAAACATCCACGACTTTGCATCTAGGTGCTGCTCTTGCACAATATCATAATGCAAAAGTATTGCTTATTGATTTTGATGCTCAAGCAAATCTAACTTCAGGACTAGGGCTTGATCCTGATTGTTATGATAGCCTTGCTGTTGTATTACAAGGCGATAAAACAATTCAAGAGGTCATTCGCTCCATTCAAGATACAGGATTAGATTTAATTCCTGCAGATACTTGGTTGGAGCGCATTGAAGTATCTGGGACTCTTGCTGCCGATCGCTATTCTCACGAACGACTGAAGCATATTCTTACTATGGTAGAGCAGGATTATGACTATGTCATTATTGATACACCCCCTTCTCTTTGTTGGCTTACGGAGTCTGCTCTAATTGCTGCGCATTACGCCCTGATCTGTGCTACACCAGAATTTTATAGTGTTAAAGGACTTGAACGTTTAGCAGGTTTTATTCAAGGAATTGCAACTCGCCATCCCCTAACGATCTTAGGAGTTGCTCTGTCCTTCTGGAATTATCGAGGGAAAAATAATACAACATTTGCGGATCTCATTCAAAAAACATTTCCAGGCAAATTATTGAATACGAAAATACGGAGAGATATTACCATCTCCGAAGCTGCGATTCACGGCAAACCTGTATTCACTATCGCGCCTAGTGCACGCGCCTCTGAAGACTACTTCAACCTCACGAAGGAACTGCTAATTTTATTAAGAGAGATTTAGCTCTATGGGCAATTTAAAAACGTTATTAGAGGGACGCTTCAAGAAAAATACACAAACAAAGATGGAAGCACTCACACGTAAGCGTATGGAAGGTGAGCTCTCCCCGTTTCTTGCTAGATTATCCCACAATACTCTTTCGCCTGAAGAAAAAGAAAAAATTCGCGTTCTTCTAAACCACTATAATTGTCAAGAATATGTGGAAGAACATGACCTTACCCATCTCTGCAGTTTATCCGCAAAAGTAAAGCAAATCCATCACCAAGCTGTACTTTTACATGGCGAACACATAAAGCAAGCTCGCTATCTTTTGAAACGTTACCGGGAAGGGGCTTTCTCCGCTTGGATGATTCTTGCCTACGGCAACAGACAAACACCTTATAATTTTTTAGTGTATTACGAGCTTTTTACTCTTCTACCTGACTCTCTAAAAAAAGAGATAGAAAAAATGCCTAAGCAGGCGGTGTATACTTTAGCATCTCGACAAGGCCCTCAAGAAAAAAAAGAAGAGATTATTCGTAATTACCGAGGAGAAGGAAAGGGTGAGCTCTTAGACAAAATTCGCAAAGAATTTCCTTTACTTGCTACAGACTCTAGACAAACTTCTCCCACAAAGCAAGCGCTAACTATGCTATCCAAAGGATCTCAATTGCTAAGTAAATGTTCGCGACTTTCTTTAGATGAAAAGACTGCCTTGGAAAAATTGATAAAAAAGCTAGAAAGAGTTAAAAGTAACCTCTTTTCTGATTTTCCGATATAAGGGTTGATTTCATGGCAGCAAAAACAAAAACATTAGAACTTGAAGATAATATCTTTCTCCTACTTGAGGGAAATCTGAAAAGGATTTTTGCCACTCCAATTGGGTACACGACATTTCGTGAATTTCAGAATGTTGTTTTCAATTGTGCGAATAGCCAACAGGACATCGCTAATTTTTTCTTTGAAATGCTTATCAATGGGAAGTTAACCCATGAGGTGGAAGCCCAGCAAAAACAAGCTGCTCATAGCCTAATTGCTCAATTTATGATGCCCATACGTGTGGCAAAAGATATCCATGAACGTGGCGAATTCATTAATTTTATTACTTCAGATATGCTCACCCAGCAAGAACGCTGTATTTTTTTAAATCGTTTATCTCGTGTCGATGGTCAAGAATTTTTATTAATGACTGATGTACAAAATACCTGTCATTTGATTCGTCATTTACTTGCACGTCTCTTAGAAGCTCAGAAAAATCCTGTTGGAGAGAAAAATCTGCAAGAAATTCAAGAAGAAATTACTTCATTGCACAACCATTTTGACGAACTTGCTAAAGCGCTTCAATAGCAAAAGCAAAAACCATGAGTAAAAAAAAACGTGTACTTACAGGCGATCGTCCCACAGGAAAGCTTCATTTAGGGCATTGGGTAGGTTCTATAAAGAACCGCCTTGAACTTCAAGATCATCCTGATTATGATTGTTTTTTTATTATTGCTGATCTCCATACTCTGACCACAAAAATTCGTAAAGAAGACATCTTGGACGTAGATAATCATATCTATGAAGTCCTTCTTGACTGGTTGAGTGTAGGGATCGATCCCAAAAAATGCACGATTTACTTACAATCCGCAATTCCTGAAATTTACGAGTTGCATTTGCTTCTCTCCATGCTCATCCCAATGAATAGAGTTCTGGGTATCCCCAGTCTTAAAGAAATGGCGCGCAATGCTTCAATAGAAGAGGGGGGACTTTCTTACGGTCTTATGGGTTATCCAGTTTTACAAAGCGCGGATATTTTATTAGCCAAAGCCCAGCTTATCCCTGTAGGTAAAGACAACGAAGCACATGTTGAACTTACCCGCGATATCGTGAGAAATTTCAATCGATTCTACGGCACTATTTTCCCAGAACCTGAAGTCCTACAAGGAGAGCTTACTTCTCTCATAGGTATTGATGGCCAAGGCAAAATGAGCAAGTCTGCAAATAATGCCATCTTTCTTTCTGATGACGACAGCGTTGTTAAAGAAAAAGTATACCGGATTTATACTGATCCTAATCGCATTCATGCTACGACTCCAGGGCGTGTTGAAGGCAATCCACTGTTTATTTACCATGACATGTTTAACCCCCATAAAGACGAAGTTGCAGAATTTAAAGCGCGTTATCGTCAAGGATGCATTAAAGACGTAGAAGTTAAGGCTCGCCTTGCTGAAGAGTTACTCCTTTTTTTAAAACCGTTTAAGGAAAATCGCGAGGAATTTTTAGCCAAACCCCAAGTACTGCAAGAGGCTCTACAACAAGGGACAGATAGAATGCGTGTAATAGCAAAGGCTACGATAGCAGAGGTTCACGCAAAACTTGGTCTTAGCCATAAGTGGCGTGCTTTACTAAATAGTTTCTACCCTGTATGACATTCCATTTACAAGCTCCTTTCACCCCTTGTGGTGATCAACCCGAAGCCATTGCCCGACTTTCTGCAAATGTACGTGCTGAGACAAAAGCCCAGGTCCTTCTTGGAGCCACAGGATCTGGGAAAACCTTTACTATAGCTAATGTAATTGCAAATGTGAACCTCCCTACCTTAGTATTGGCTCATAATAAAACATTAGCAGCACAGTTGTATCAAGAATTTCGTGAATTTTTTCCAGATAACGCTGTTGAATACTTCATTTCTTATTACGATTATTACCAACCAGAAGCCTATATTGCCCGCAGTGACACTTACATAGAGAAAAGCCTCTTAATTAATGATGAAATTGATAAACTTCGTTTATCTGCAACACGATCGATTTTAGAACGTCGTGACACTCTTATTGTCTCTTCTGTATCTTGCATTTATGGTATTGGATCTCCAGAAAACTATACTTCGATGGCATTGACGCTAGAAATCGGAAAGGAATATCCTCGTCCTGTTCTCACATCCCAACTTGTGAAAATGCATTATTACGCTTCTCCTGTTCCTCAAAGAAGTACGTTTCGTGAGAGGGGGAGCGTGATTGATATTTTCCCTGCTTATGACAGTCGTCAAGCTTTACGCTTAGAATTTGTCAATGACACTTTGATGTCTATAGAGTCTAGTGATCCTCTGACGATGATTCCTCAAGAGTCTAAGAAATCAGCGATTTTATATCCTGGATCTCACTATGTGACTCCTGAGGCTATTCGAAAACAGGCTATCCGCACGATTCAAGAAGAATTAGAGGAGCGCATGCTGTTCTTCGCAGATCGCCCTATAGAAAGAGACCGTATATTCCATCGTACAATGCATGACATCGAAACAATTAAAGAAATAGGTTTTTGCAAAGGTATAGAAAATTATTCTCGACATTTTACAGGAGCTCTCCCAGGAGCTCCCCCTACATGTCTCCTGGATTATTTTCCTGAAGATTTTTTGCTTGTTGTTGATGAATCACATCAAACGTTACCACAATTACGCGCTATGTATCACGGCGATCGCTCCCGGAAAGAATCTTTAGTGGAATACGGTTTTCGCCTGCCTTCAGCTTTCGATAACCGCCCCTTAACCCATATAGAAGCAATGAAGTATTTCCGCAAGGTGATCTATGTTTCAGCAACTCCAGGAGAAACTGAAATCAAAGAAAGCCATGGCCATATCATCGAGCAGATTCTTCGGCCTACAGGAATTCCTGATCCTCTTCCTGAAATCCGTCCTGCTGTAGGACAAATAGATGATTTACTTGAAGAAATTCGACAACGTCTATTCAAAGAGAACGAGAAAGTTTTAGTGATTTCTCTGACAAAAAAGCTTGCTGAAGATATAACAAGTTTTCTTTCTGAGCTTGATATTCCTGCGGCTTACTTACATTCAGAAATAGAAACAGCAGAACGCACACATATCCTGACAGACTTGCGTACAGGAAAAATCAACGTACTGATTGGGGTGAATCTTCTACGAGAAGGTCTTGATCTTCCAGAAGTCTCTCTAGTTGCAATTTTAGATGCTGATAAGGAAGGTTTTTTAAGAAGCACCTCTTCTCTCATCCAATTTTGTGGGAGGGCAGCAAGAAATGTCCATGGTAAAGTGATTTTCTATGCCGATCACAGAACACGTTCTATACAAGAAACTCTAAAAGAAACAGCACGGCGTAGAGAGATTCAGTTAAGCTATAATAAACAACACAATATCGTTGCTACACCTATTATAAAGAAAATTTTTGCTAATCCTATTCCACAAAAATCTAAAGGTCCTCTATTACCTATAGGAAAACAACCTTTGTTACAAAAAGATCTTGAAAAGCAAATAAAAAAATACGAAACACTTATGCAGTGTGCTGCTAAAGAATTTCGATTTGATGAGGCGGCAAAATACCGCGATATCATGCAGGCATACAAAAACCAACTTTTACATTTATCTTAAGAAGATAGCATAAAATGTATTTGCTTTTTGTCATTATAAAATTTAATATGATCAAACAAAGGTTTGATGCCTAACGCAATACCATCGGTGTCTCAATCATATAAGAACTTATATTTTAAGTACTGTCTGTGATTTTGACAGCAATTATAATAAAAGAGAGACAATTATGCTTGAAGCTGTCATTTCTGATATTCAAGCTCGAGAAATCTTAGATTCTCGAGGTTATCCGACCCTCTATGTTAAAGTCATCACAAATCTAGGTTCCTCTGGGGAAGTTTCTGTGCCTTCAGGAGCATCGACAGGGATAAAGGAAGCTTTGGAATTGCGTGATCTTGACCCCACACGTTATCAAGGAAAAGGAGTATTACAAGCTGTACAAAATGTTAAAGAAATCCTTTTTCCTCTTGTGAAAAACTACAATATCTTTGATCAGGTAGTAATCGATGCTATCATGATAGATGCTGATGGGACTCCGAATAAAGGAAAACTCGGCGCTAATGCAATTTTAAGTGTGTCTCTAGCATTAGCAAAGGCAGCAGCAGCCACGCTTGGACAATCTTTATATCGTTATCTTGGGGGATGCTTCGCTTCTACACTCCCCTGTCCTATGATGAACCTCATCAATGGAGGGATGCATGCCGACAATAACTTAGAGTTCCAAGAGTTCATGATTCGCCCTATAGGCGCAAATTCTATAGCAGAAGCAATACGTATGGGAGCTGATGTTTTTCATACACTAAAAAAACTCTTGAATGAAAGACATCTCCCTACGGGAGTGGGCGATGAAGGAGGCTTTGCTCCTCAGCTTCGATCTAATTCAGAAGCTCTAGATCTTCTCATGATGGCGATAGAAAAAGTAGGGTTTGTCCCAGGACAAGACATCTCCTTAGCCTTAGATTGTGCAGCTTCTTCGTTTTATAATAAAGATACGCAAACTTACAATGGTAGGCACTACGAAGAACAAATCCAAGTCCTTGTTGAGCTTTGTAATACCTATCCTATAGACTCAATAGAAGATGGCCTTGCAGAAGAAGATTATGACGGCTGGGCAGTATTAACAACAGAACTTGGTGAGAGAATACAGCTCGTCGGTGATGATCTCTTCGTCACTAATCCCATATTCATTGCTGAAGGGATTAGCAAGGGCCTCGCTAATGCTGTTTTAATTAAACCTAATCAAATAGGGACACTTACAGAAACTGCTGAAGCAATCCAGTTAGCACATATGAATGGTTATAGTACCATTCTTTCCCATCGTTCTGGAGAGACGGCAGATAACACCATTGCCGATTTAGCTGTAGCCTTCAGCACAGGTCAAATCAAAACAGGTTCGTTATCACGCTCCGACCGTATGACTAAATACAACAGACTCCTGGCAATCGAAGAAGAACTAGGATCAGAGGGCGTGTTTACAGATTCTAACATATTTGTTAGTAGCTAAGTAGGTGAAAACTTTTTACAAAGTCCTCTTCTTTAGGGGGTTATTTCCAGTCCATTGCACAATGATGTAGTTGTCACGGTGTTTCGGTAGTCGTGTAACATAGGAAAGCATGCCATAATCCCGTTGCAGTTTGTGCTCGCCCAACAATAACTTTACCATCATTAGATATAGCATGAGCACACGAATCATTACCTCCGAGAGTCCCTAGGTCTATCATCTTACCATCTACGTACTGAAAAGCATGCAATGCATTGGTAGTTGTTGTAGAGGCACCTATAATGATTGACCCATCCCCCGATACTGCCTTTGCCTCAGAGAAGTCTCCTCCAAGAGTCCCTAGATCGTTTATCACACCGTCTTTATAAACAAAGGCATGACACTGTCCAGAACAAGTCCAAGAGGAACCCACGATTACTTTACCATCTTTAGAAATCCCCTGAGGTAACGTTTGCCCGTCACCTAAAGAACCCAAACATGTTTCTATGCCTCCTTCCCATTTCATAGCGTTGTCTCCTCTGACTCCTACAATTACAGAGCCATCTCCAGACACAGCATTAGCACAAGCATAACAATCCTGATAAACTCCAAAAAGTGATTCGAAATCATGTACCCATGTGATACGATCATCACACCATTTCACAGCGGTAACAGTATCGAATCCATCATTACCTCTTCCCACAATTACGTTACCATCTGCAGAGACTGCGTAAGCCTCAGCCCAGTGTCCCCATGAGGTAAGTGGAAGTTCTATGACCTTATACCCCGCTGAGGGAATCTTTTCCCACTTCACACCACATATTGATGTTATATTGAACTGTACGTTTCGAAGCATACTGCTAAACCCTACGATTACAGAGCCATCTTCAGAAATAGCACACACACGATTATTTTGTCCTAAAGTAGGCAATAACGTTCGTTGCCCATAAGCATACATAAATGGTGCGGATCCCTCCTCTCCTATAATCACAGAGCCATCTCCAGAGACTCCCCAAGCTGCTGACGCTATTCCTGGTGAACCTATGTCTATTAATGTATGTGCAAAAGATGAATTCACAGCAGCAACTAAGAAAAATGCTACCGTTAATTTAAAAACATTGAATAATCTATTTCTACCCAAACTGTATAACACCTCATCAACAATAATCTAGTTCCAAGGGAAATATTATATGAGTATGTGAAAAGCACTGCAAGTAAAAGAAACTCTATTACTTATCGAATACAAAAAACCATGATGTGAGATGAAAGTCTTGCATTTTAGACTTCATTAAAAAAATATTTTAGAAATAAACATACGGGAGTTCCAAAAGTTATGATAAACAACACTTCTTGCTCTAAAATTTGTTAACAAGAAGTGCTATTCTACCATTCAGTATAGCACATGAAAGCATGCCAAGTTCCTATTGCAATTTGTGCTTCTCCGATAATAACCTTACCATCTGCAGAGACAGCATGAGCTCGGGATTCTTTACCTCCTAAAGTCCCTAAATCTGTCATCTTCCCATGGACATACTGGAAAGCATGTAGAGCTCCTGAAGCTGTTGTTGACACTCCAACAACGACTTTGCCATCATAAGAAACCCCAGATGCTGCAGAATAAGAGCCTCCAAGAGTACCAAGATCCCAAATAATGCCGTCTGCATACACACAGGCATGCGTTTCCCCAGCATCTGTTTGAGACCAACCGACAGTGATTTCGCCATCCTTAGAAGCCGCCGTAGCACAAGAGTTGCGCCCTCCTAGATCCCCCAAAAAAAATTCTCTATTATCTGTCCACATCACAGCTCGTTCCTGCTGCTGCTGTCCCAAGCCTTCCGTTACCGAACCTACAATTACAGAGCTATCTCCAGACACAGCATTAGCACAAGCACAAGAATTAGCAAACCAAGATCTACTTAGATCATGTATACCGCCACTTAAATCCCATTTCACAGCTGTAATACTATCCACACCTTCATCTGCTTTTCCTACAATTACAGAGCCATCTCCAGAAATACCGTTAGCCTCAGCCCAATGTCCCCATGGTAAAAGGGGAAGAGTGCTTATTTCACCATTCACCCACTTTACAGGACATGTTCCTTGTGCGTCGAATTGAACATCCGTAATCATATTACTATTACCTACAATTATAGATCCGTCTTCAGACACACCAGTAGCAGAGCCTTTAACAGCATAGACAGGAAGTACTATCATTTTACCATTTACATACTTAAATGGGACCGTCTGTTGATCAAAGATACGTAATTCACCTACGATAACAGAACCATCTCCAGAAACTGCTAAAGCCCTCGACGTCCCCACTACTGAAGCTCCTATGTCTATTAACGAAGCTCCAAAAGCAGTATTTACAACAACAATCCCACATAGCGTCATCCACAGCTTACGCCAATACAGCCAGTTTAAAAAACGTGGTACCATTTTATATTCCTCCCTATTTTCTCACTCACAATCCACTTTAGAGCATAGATACGGCACAGTAGCTTACTAATATGAAGCAAAAACTACAATAATTAAGAAAATGACACTTAAATAAAGAATACAGCAAAAAAGACAAATTCTTAAGCATTGCCTTTGGATAAGACATTGCATGTGAATGAAATAAAATCTGAAAAGAACTTGTATGCAAAAGATGATTCCAACAAGCAAATAAAAAAACTGTAATAGAGTTTTCCATTATGAGGATTTTTCTATTACAGCTTGTCAATATACTTCGCTAGTTCATGATACCCATGCAATGTATATCTTTAAAAATTGATACAATAACTTCCATTACTTACTAAATTTGTTCCCCCATTCAAAGGTTGTTGATTCATAAGGAACGTGGTTTTCAGCTGCTGATGCTTAGGCAGGTTATAGTTTAACACAAGTGATCCAAAGGGACGCATCGAATGTTCACGATTTTGAAAAGTAAAACGTCCCAGAACTTTCATAGATCCTGAAAAGTCATCGACATGCGAAGCAAAATCTTGTTCAATCCCCATGGTGAAAGACATCGCCATATTCGGCATTACTAAAGCTTTTAGGCAAGTACCAGCAAAACCTGTGACTGCTGAATAAGCAAAATTATCATAGTGCACAGGTAAGAAAACGTCATTTTCGGTATAACCTAGCCTGCTGATACTCATTAGCCGCAATCCTACACAGGATTGAATAGCGACGTCTTCTTTCAAGGCTACGTTATAACGCCCTTCAAACTGACCTCCCATGCTTGTAAATGAGCTGTTTCCTAATCCTTTCTCGGTATAGGAAAGCTGCTCTCTTGTGAGCACGACATCCTGACAACCATAACCAAAAGAAAACCGGAGGCTTGCTTTAGAAGCTTGTGAAGCTTGCCAACCTAAGAAAGCTCCTGTCCACGCATTGTTTTGTTTTAAATAAAAATTATTTACAGCTTGGCAACGTTGATTTAAGAAAGCGCCTCCAAACAAAGAAAAATTCAAAGTATTGAGCCTGCTATAATTCCCATGAAGAAGTGGAGCTACAATAGAAGAACCATGACGTGATTCCAGGCTTCCAGAATCCAATGCATTTTGCAGTATCGTGCTTTGTTGGTTTAGCGAAGAGGCTAATGCTTTTCTCTGATGGCGTAGGGATACATAGGTGTTTTCAACATCTACCATAGTACTACGAGCTTGACGACTATGAATTGAAGAATCAGAATCTACTACCGTAGAGGTGGTGTCTTTAACTTGAGTGGGGCAGATAAAAGCATGCCATTCTCCTCCTGCAGTTTGTGCTCTTCCCACAATAATCTTGCCATCTGTAGAGATAGCATTAGCTGAAGATTCCTCACCACCTAGAGTTCCTAAATCTATCATAGTCCCATTGACATATTGAAAGGCATGCCGTTGATGCGTAGAAATTGTAGCTTCTCCAACAATGACTTTACCATCTGCCGAAATTCCTTTTGCCAACGAATAGATTCCCCCAAGAGTTCCGAGATCTTGCATAGTTCCATTTGTATAAGCATACCCATGCACTTCAGCACGATCCGTTTCAGAACTGCCTATAATAGTCTTGCCATCCTTAGAAATCCCTACAGCAATAGCGACATTGCCTCCTAAAGTGCCTAAGAAGGTCGCTGTATCTTTCTCCCACTTCACAGCAGAACTTAACCATTCCGGAGTAATGGATGTCCCTACAATAATAGAACCATCTCCAGACACAGCATTAGCAAACGATTGTGCTCCTCCTTCGGCATAAGGGAGCACAGCAATCGCATCATTTTCCCATTTCACAGCAACAGTGATTCCTAATTCCTCGCTAGCATTTCCCACAATCACACGGCCATCTGCAGAAATAGCCTGCGCTTCAGAATCAACCCCTGTAGATAAAGTTCCAAGATCAATAAGAACATCGTTGTCCCACTTCACAGCATGATACATGCCTGAACCTATACTGCTCATACCTACAATTATGGATCCATCTTCAGACACACCAGTAACAAAAGTTGTTTTCTCAGGTTTTAACGTAGATAAAACAATGCGCTTACCATCCTCATATTTAAATGGAATTGCCCGTACAATTTCACCGCTCTCCACACCTACAACAACAGAGCCGTCACCTGAAACTCCCAACGCCTGTGAAGATAGTCCCGGTTCACCTATATCTAATAATATATTAGCAAATGCCGTGGGCATAGTAGCTACCCAAAACATTGTCATCCAGAGGTTTTGCCGTTGTATCCAATGAGGTAAAATTTTTATAACCGCTTTCATAATTCAACCCAACTTTTTTAAAGGTTTCTATCTACGTTAACAAAAACAGTTATCGCAGCTCCGTGACTATACAAATATAAAAGAAGAGCTGCAAGTACGAAGAATCCTATTCAGAATAACGTTCAAACGCTATTTGTAGCCTGAACCCTTGGCTTTAAGTGCTATAGGATACAAAAATACATTCTAAATAAGAAAAATTTTTTACTACGTATTCCAAAGGCAAATATGAATTTAAAGTCATTAGAAACCCATATTATATTCCGCACTACTGGGAAACCCCATAACACCTTGCAACGGTTGTTGATTCACATGAAAGACACATTTCAAACATTGCGATTTTAGTAAGTCGTACTTAAAATCCAACGAAGCAAACGCTCGTGTATGCACAATATGCAGTTCTTCAAATCGGAAAGATCCAAAAGAAACTATAGTTCCTGATAACGAATCCACATGTGAATAAAGATTCTGTTCTATACCCATACGTGCAGTCATAGTGAAATCAGGAATAAGAAAGATATGTGCCCTCGTTCCAACATATCCGGTGCTTGCAGCATAATCTACATTGTCATAGTAAATGGGGAACCTCACATTGCTTTCTGCATAGTTTTCTCGACTTATCCGAATCAGTTTGAGGCCGAGAAAAGGCTGAACTCTTATCCCCTTACCAAAGGGTAAACCATAACGACTTTCTATCTGCCCAGCAAAGCTTCTAAACGTGCTATTTCCACTTCCTGCCTCCGTATTTTCTAACTGTTTCCGTACAATGGTAACACCCGGATTTCCGTAACCAAAAGAGGCTCTAAAGCTAGACCCCAAAGAGTCAGAAGAACGCCATTCTATGCAAGCTCTTGTCCAAGGTTGACTGTGCTTGATATGAAAGTTATCTGGTGTATGTGCACTAAAAGTCTGATTTAAAAAGATACCGATCCGCCAAGAAGAAGGCATTTCATACGTCAATTGGATATGAGCACCTGCTAAATTGCTCGCCATGTTCTGCAAAGCATGGAGATATGTTTCACCACTAAAACCCCTACGATATTTAGAAAACACAGTATGCTCATGATTTAATGCTGTATGCAACATCATATTTTGTAAATTTAACAGTGAATTTAGCTGATAACCGTTTTGACGCAATGCTTCGTATGTATTATCCAAATCTAATATAACGGGTTTTTCAAGCGCATGGGGAGGGAAAATAGCATAACATAAAAACAAGTGCCAAGAACCGTCAGCAATCTGTGACCGTCCAACAATCACCTTACCATCTTGCGACAATGCCTTTGCGGTAGAATTTTCACCACCAAGAGTCCCCAGGTCCATCATCTTACCATCCACGTACTGAAAGGCATGGACTTCCCCAGAAGGTAAACCCGCTTGTCCAACAATAACAGAACCATCTTTTGAAACTGCTGAAGCTGTCGAATGTTTTCCTCCTAAAGTTCCTAAATCCATCATTGTGTTATTTTTATATACAAAGGCATGTGTTGTATCTGCAGTTACTGTCGTTTGAGAAGTTCCTACAATTACCTTACCATCCGCAGAGATAGCGGTTGCTGTAGATCCCGCTCCTCCTAAAGTCCCGAGAGCTATTGCCTTACTGGCCTCCCATTTCACTGCAGAATTTACAAGTGCTGTCTTTTGGTAAGTCCCAATAATTATAAAACCATCTGCAGATACATCAGAAGCAAAAGAGCTTTTTGATCCTCCAGGAATATCTGGGAGTTCTTTTATTTTCCCATCAACCCATTTTACAGCCTTATAATCTCCTCCTGCCACTTTATTTGAAAATCCTACAATTATCTTACCATCAGCTGAAATTCCGTGTGCTTCAGAAAAATCCCCACCAGTTAAAACTTGAAGGTCAACTACCGTACTTGCATTCTCCCATTTTGTGGCATGATATTTCCCCGGTCCTGTACCGCAAGTCCCAACAATGATTGTTCCATCAGGAGAAATGCTGTAAGCATAGGCCTTTTGTCCTAGGGTTAAGACACTTAATTTTCTAGGGTGCGCGTTGCTGTGTCATATTTAAATGGCTCAGTACTAGCTGAGGCTCCGCTTGTACTCACTGTCCCTATAATAATAGAGCCATCAGCTGAGACCGCTTCAGTATAACTTTCTCCTGGAATGTTTAAATCGATCATTCCTTCTCCATAGGATAGATGCACTTTAAGTATTAACCACACTAGAATCAATAAACCTTTAGGCAATATCCAGGAGGAAAACATTCTTGCTTGTTTATCCATAAGCAACACTGAAACTCCTCTTCTTATTCCAAATTAAATCTCATGCCTAGGAAGAAAAAAATCTACAATCAAGAATTTATCCTAGAAGTCCTCATTCAAATACTCTTACATGAGCATTAAACACATTTCTAAAAGGTAATTCTTATCACGGTTTATTATGTGAACTAGGTATTTTTCTCATCAAGACAACAAAGAAATAGTAGATGTTTCCTTAAGGAAATTTTTTATATACTGCGTAAAAAACAACACACGTGAGGAGAGGCGCCCATTCCCCAAGGAAAATATCTTAGGAACAGAGCGTCATAGTATCCATGATCCCTTTTACTAAAACAATAGGGTTCCGTTTATGGTGGGCTTGCTCTATTGCCATTATTCTTCCCTTAGGAGTGAATATTATTTTATTATATTTAGGACAGCATCATACGGTAGTCTCCTCTATCGCCAATGCGCTTAAAGAAAACGCAGCCTTTAAAGCCAATACTTTAACACAAATTGTACCTTTAAATGCTGATGTGTTAGCCCTATTTTCTGAAGTCTTAGAATTGCCTATGGGAGTTCCCTATACTCCTAATCTCACTCTCAGCAAAGAAATGGAAAGGATTTTTCATACAACTTACAAAGAAATTTCCTTAATTAAGATTATGCCAAATGGAAATAAACTTGTCGTAGCTTCTAGCATCCCCAAACATTTAGGAGAAAATTATAATAACAAAATAGACATTTCCCAAGACCTTCTGTTTTTAGCAGCATTAAAGCAATCCTCCATAAATCATGAAGTGTTTTCTATAATGCAGGCAAATCTTTTTGACCCAATCACACAAGAATTACAAGGAGTGCTGTATACAACTTTTAATGCTGAGGACTTACTAAAAGATCTTTTAGTCAACCAACAAGACTATCTCACTGTAAAAACAGCTGTTCTCTCTAAATATGGTGTAGTCTTAAAAGCCTCCGATCCTGCTCTTAACCTCCAAACTATTGATTCTAAGATGACGAAAAAAGAATTCTGTCAGGTTTTTCTAGAGGATACCTGCCCTGAAAATTTACACTTGGAGTTTTTATCTCTGACTCCTTTACCTCTTTTGGGAGAAAATTTTTATTCTTTTAAAATCAAAGATCAGGATGTTTGGGGATATGTTAAAGATGTTCCTAATATAGACATTGGTGTGCTGTCCTATAGTAATAAGAAAGAGAGTTTAGCTCCTCTACGACGACGAATGGTCATCTATTCCGCTTATTTTTTTTGTACTCTTTTAGGAAGTATTCTTGCCTATTTTGTAGCTAAAAGGCTTTCCTTGCCTATCCGCAAGCTTGCTACCACGATGATAGAGTCCCGTCAGAATTTAAATCATCCCTACACTGATGACTCTTTAGGTTTTGAAATTAATAGGTTAGGACATATTTTTAATGCTATGATCGCACATTGGCATAAGCAACAAGATTTGGCGATAAAAAACTTCGAGCTTAAAGAAAATGCACAAAATGCTTTGCAATTAGGGGAACAAGCGCAACAACGCTTACTTCCCAATATCTTACCTACCTATCCCTATACGCAATTAGCAAAAGCCTATATCCCAGCAATTACTGTAGGGGGAGATTTTTTCGATGTTTTTATCGTCGGCGAAGGAATACATGCCAAGCTATTCCTCATTGTTGCTGATGCTTCGGGGAAAGGCGTCAACGCTTGTGGTTACTCGTTATTTTTGAAAAACATGTTGCGTACGTTTCTTACAAACTCCTCTTCTCTTAAAGAAGCCATCCAACAAACATCTGCGCTATTTTATAGTAACACTATAGATTCAGGAATGTTTGTTACTCTTTGTGTTTATTGTTATAGCTATGCTTTACAAACTATGGAATATTATTCCTGCGGACATCCCCCCGCTTGCTACCTCAATGCTGAGGGAACAGCTTCCTTTTTATTCCATGAGGGTATGGCTTTAGGTTTTCTTCCTAATGTTGCTGATATTTCAACAGCAACGTTCCGCCCCCAACCCAACTCTCTAATCGTTCTATACTCTGATGGAATTACAGAAGCCCATAATAATTATGGAGAAATGTTTGGAGAAGAGCGTCTGAAAAATACTATACAAAGTTTTACAAACAAAAGTGCTAATGAAGCCATGCATAATCTCATGTCAGCGGTCAAAAAATTCGTAGGAAATTCTCATCAATATGATGACATTACATTATTAGTTTTGAAGATATTAGAATCATGAAATATACGTTTACAAAGCGAATTTTATTTTTTCTTTTTTTAGTGATTCCAATTCCTTTAATTTTAAACTTTATCGTTTTAGGTTTTTTCTCGTTTTCAGCAGCCAAAGCAAATCTTGTCCAAGTTCTCCACACTCAAGCAACAAATCTAAGCATGGAATTTGAAAAAAAATTGTCACTCCACAAACTCTTTCTCAAAAGGCTTGCTAGTACTTTGGCTCTTAAAACATACGCCTCTTCTGAAGACTTCCATACCCAAGCTTATACAGAAATGATGGCTCTTTCAGACACAGAATTTTCCTTATGCTTAATTAACCCCTTGGATCATTCTATAAAAACTAAACATCCTGGATCCCCTTTTATTCGCTATCTAAAACAACATCCTGAAATTAAAAAAAAGTTAGCTGCAGCTTCAGGACACGCAATTTTATTAACAATTCCCGCTAAGGAACCTGTGCATTACCTTGTTCTTGTTGAAGATCTTGAAATCTGGAATTCTCCAGGAAGCTCAGGACTCCTGATCGGATTTTATCCTATGTCTTTTTTACAAAAAGACCTGTTTCAATCTTTACACATTACTCAAGGCAATATCTGTCTCGTCAATAAGTATGGTGAGGTATTGTTCTGCGCACAAAAATCAGAAACCCCTTTAGTGTTTTCTTTAGATCTTCCTAATTTACCGCAGTTCCAACCCAAACAACAATCCGACGCTATCGTTATTGAAGCCTCCTCAAAGATCATGCAAGAGAAAGGCATAGTAAGTTGTACCATCAGCAATAGAAAATATCTTGGCCTTATTCTCAATAAAATTCCTATCCAAGGGATCTATACACTATCTTTATTTCCGCGTTCTGTGTTTCTACGTACAGTCCTAAAAATGCCTTTGAATGTTCTTGTCTTTTATTTTTTAGCTTTTATTCTCATGGGATGGATTCTTTCCAAACTAAACAAACGATTAAATAAACCTTTACAGGAACTGACTCTGTGCATGGAAGCTGCCTGGCGTGGTGACCATAATGTCCGTTTTCAACCACAACCTTATGGCTATGAAATTAACGAATTAGGGAATATCTTTAATTGTACATTGCTCTTACTCCTCAACTCTATAGAAAAAGCAGATATCGATTATAAATCTGGAAATAAATTACAAAAAGAACTTGCCATCTTAGAATCATTACAAAGCTCTCTTCTAACTCCAAAATTTCCCTCATTCCCTACAGTATCTTTCAGTTTACAACATCTTAAAGGTCGACAACTGTCCGGCCACTTCCATGGCTGGCAAGTCAAAGATCACAAACAGACTCTTCTTGGAATGCTAGGTCTTGCCGGGGATATTGGCCTACCGTCTTATCTCTATGCATTGTCAGCAAGAAGTTTATTTTTAGCTTATGCTAATCTCTATTCTTCTATTGAGAGGATCTGCGAAGAAACCTTCAACAATTTTTCTAAAATTACGGAGGGGAATGAAGCTACGATATCTATGACTTTCATAAAATATTCCGTGGAACAGCGCGTACTTTCTTTTCTTTCCATAGGAGAGAAAGCTCCTATAGTATTTCTAAAACGAGGGAAGCAATTCCTACATCTATCTATGCATTTACACTATACTATGGAAACTGGAGATTGCTTAATTTGCGTTACAGGATGCCAGGATCTTACAGAATATCTTTTGCATCTCCCTATTGAAGCGTTACTCAAAGATCCCCTATCTCCTATAAACTCGGAAAACTTCATTGACTATTTAACGACTATGTTGAACAACAGAGCCTCATCCCAAGCAGACGGGACTCTAGCTATGTTACTTTTTTCGTAATGTCTATTACATTGTCTAGGATAAAACCTAGAGTTCTTACCAAAGAATCGCCTACTGACAGAAACTTTCTGTTCATGCTAAAGAACAAAAACAACAGAAAATATTCCCTACATTTTATATGTCACGATTGAATCGTGTTGTTTTTGACTCCTTAACTCTTAAACAACAAAGCGGATTAGAAGAAATACTCTGCTCCGAAAATGCTGAACTATTTCAAGGATATCGCACTACAGCACTGCAATCACCCTTAGCAGCAAAAAACTTACATACTGCGCGTAAAATTGCAGGCTATATCTTAGGAGAAAATAATGAAATCGACACTATAAAACTTATTGAAGCAACAAATTACCTAATTCACTGTACCTATCCTTTAGGACCTCATCGTCATAATGAAGCCAAAGCTCGTGAACATCTTCTTTGCATGCTTAAAGCTCTAAAAGAAAACCCCAACTTAAAAAACCATATCAAGGCTCTTTTCATCCCTTCCTATACTGCAATTCAACATCTTATCCGTCACACTCTAGCTTTAGATTCTCACGTCTCTCTTTCTGTATTTCACGTACGACAAGCTGTGCTCACAGCACTGTTTACTTACCTTCGTCAAGATGTGGGTTCCTGCTTTGCTACAGCGACTGCCATTCTAATTCATCAGGAATATCCTGAGCGTTTCCTTAAAGATATAGACGACTTGTTAAGCTCTGGCAAGCTTTCGCGAGTTATTGGCACACGAGAAATCACCGTACCTATCAATCTCTCAGGATGCATTGGCGAGCTTTTTAAGCCCTTGCACATCTTAGATCTTTACCCTGATCCCTTGAGAAAACTCTCTTCATCTCCAGGACTACAGAAAGCTTTCCAAGCTGCAGGGATCCTAGAAACTCTTAGTGATCCGCAAATTCATGTACAGCAATTACTCGCCCACGAATATCTCTTAAACAAAATACAAAATGCTTACGAAACTATAACTGCAAACGAAATTATCGAATCTACACTTTTACACTATTATCAAATTTCCAAGAATACAGTACGGTCTATTCTCTTTAAAGAAGGCTTATTTAGCAAAGAACAGCTTCTACTTAATTCGCAATTTCCTCATGAGCTTTCGGAAACACATAAAGTATATCGGTATCTTTCCGCTTATGAAGAAGCAAAATTTGCTTTTGTCCGCGATACCCAAAACCCTCTTCTTAAAGCTTGGGAATATACCTTAGCAACATTCGCTGATGCGAATCAACCTACGGCTGCTAACCACATCCGCATTGCTCTGGGCTGGCACAACGACGGCCCTCAGAGTCTTGTAGGTCTTCTAAAAACATTCGCTGAAGAAGAAATTGAAACTCTCCATACTTTAGTACAGCAATGCGAACAGACTTACCATGAAGCACGTGCTCAGCTAGCTTATATTGAAAGTCGTATGCGAAGCCCTTTGAACAATCAAGACAGTCAAATTTTGACTATGGATCACATACGGTTTCGTCAAGAACTTAATAAGGCCCTTTACGATTGGGATAGCGCTCAAGAAAAAGCTAAACAATTCGCGGTTCTCCCTGATTTCTTGATTTCCTTTTATACAAAGCAAATTCCTCTATACTTTCGCAGTTCCTATGATGCGTTTATCCAAGAGTTTGCACACCTTTATGCTGATACTCCTGCAGGATTTCGTATTTTCTTTACCCATGGCAGGACGCATCCTCATGCTTGGTCTCCTATCTACTCAATTAATGAATTCATAAGATTTCTTTCTGAGTTTTTCACTTCTACAGAAATCGATTTGCTAAGCAAACACGCTGTAATCGGCTTAGAAAAGGAAACTACAACATTAATACATAGAATTACCGCACTTCTTCATAAAGAAAGTTTTCAAGAAGCTGCACTACAAAGAATTCTACAGGCTTATGATTTGCCTATTCCAGAATCTATCCTACATCATTTAGATAAAATTTCTCACATGCCGTGGGTTTATGTTTCTGGAGGAACAGTAACTTCTCTTCTCACCGACTATTTCGAACATACAGAACCTTTAACTATAATAGAGAAGTATCCAGAAAATGCTCATGAGCTTGCAGCTTTCTTTGCTGATGCACTTAAAGATTTACCTACAGGTATTAAAAATTATTTAGAAGAAGGAACACACTCTCTCATTGCTTCATCTCCGACACATGTTTTTTCTATAACAGCAGGAGCACCTTTATTTAAAGAAGCTTGGGACAATGATTGGTACAGTTATACATGGTTGCGCGACATATGGATGAAACAACATAATGACTTCTTATATGTAACTACTTTATCCCATCAAGGAATCTATACTTTCATAGAAAGATTTTGCAACAAATATGCTCTTCAAGATGTTGTTCAAAATTTTCACAATTTCTGTTCTGATTATACATTAACTTTGCCGGAGTTTTATGAAAAAGCTTCTCGTTTTTTACAACAGTTATACCGACACGCTCCAAAAGCATTTACTTTATACCAACGTTACCTTGTCCACCAGATAGTGAACGATATTCCCTATGTCTCAGAACAACAACTTCCTGAAATATTGGATAATATCTCCTCCTACTTGGGAATCTCATCACGCATGGCTTATGATAACTTTAGCGCTCTCATAGAACAGCACGTTCCTAAACTCTCTTTACTTTCTTCTGCTGATGTTCGCCATCTCTACAAAGGTCTGCTAATGGAAAGTTATCAAAAACTCTATACCGAAGAAGATATGTACCTACGCTTAGCAACAGCAATGAGACATCATAACCTAGCGTATCCAGCACCTTTATTATTTGGCGATACGAACTGGCCTTACAGTTATTTTGGCTTCATTGTAAATCCAGGAACGCAACAAATCGACCTATGGCAATTTAATTATGCAGGGTTACAAGGATATCCTCTCAACAATATTGAAGAAATCCTATCTCTACAACAGCCCTGGACTCTCTACTCAAATCCTATAGATTATGGCATGCCTCCACCTCCGGGATATCGCAGTCATATGCCCAAGGGATTTTTTTAACTTTTCTTCTTTTTAAACAAAGTAGAGAACAAATTTTTCAAAGAAAATTTAGTCAGCTGACGCCCAATAACAGAAATACTCTCAGTTAATGGCAGTTTCTTAGGACATACACGCGCACAGTTATGTGCTTGTCCACAACCTTCAAAACCATCCTTTTCCATGAGAGTATGTAGTCGTCTCGTCATCTGTTTATCTCCAGGATAGCTATTAAAATAGCGCGCTTGAGCAATGACAGCAGGACCTACAAAATCATTACGTTTATTCATTTGAGGACAAGCTTCTGTACAACAACCACAGGTCATGCATTGGGACAAAGCGTATAAAAGCTTCTGTTGTTCTTGTGGAACTTTAGGACCAAAAATTTCCCCTTCTTTATCCGCAGCTATCCATCCTCGAATACACTGAAGATTATCAAACATTATAGATCTATCAACAATAAGATCTCGAATAAGTGGAAATTTTGTTAAAGGTGCTAAAACAATCTCCCGAGAGTTGGTAGCATCAATGTATTCTTGAATGAGTGCTGTGCATGCCTGACGAGGTACACCATTCACAAGAATCGAACAGGATCCACAGACTTCTTCTAAACACCCTTGCTCCCAAACTACAGGATTTACTTTTTGACCCAAGATATTTATTGGCTGCTTCTCGATTTCCATAAGAGCACTAATGATATTTTCCCTAGAATGAAGCGCAAGCTCAAAGCTTTCCCAATACTGTTTTCCGGGGATTCCCCTATAAATCTTTAAAATAAAAGTTTCAAGAGTACTCATAACGTCCTCACTCTATAAAGGCAGGGAAATATTGTCCGGCAAATTAACAGGATGTATTTTCACTGTTGAAGATTTAGTATAATCCCTCAAAGAGGGCTGAAAATGACGTGTATCCACAGGACAATAAGAAATTTCTGGTTCTTCACAGTGATAAGTAGCCAACGTAGTCTTCAGCCAATGCTTATCATCACGTTGGGGAAATTCAGGTTTGTAGTGCGAACCACGAAATTCATTACGCAAAAGAGCACCTTTAGTGATGGCCAACGCTAATTCTAACATGGGTTTCATTTGACGTAAAAAATGAAAAGACTTGTTCGCAAATGGTGACGAATCATGAACTGACACTTTTTTTAATCGCTCACGCAACTCTTTTAACTTATTTACAGTGTCTTGAAGATCTTTATTATTACGTTTTACTGTTACATTTTGCACCATGACTGCTGCGATTTCTTCATACAAAATAAAAATATTCTCTTTTCCCGAAGCAGATAACAGACGGGCATTTTCTTCCTTTTCTTCACAAAGGGCGCACTCAAAATCCTTGGATTCTTGAACAGCAGGTCCATAAGTTTCGATAAATCGTGCAGCTTCATCTCCAGCGACAAGACCTGCAAATAAACAAGATAACAAAGAATTTGCTCCCAGACGGTTAGCACCATGATACTGAAAGTCTGATTCACCACAATTAAAACATCCTGGAATATTCGTCATTTGTCGGAACCGACCATCACGATCAATATCATCAGCAGCGGGCCAATCCACCCAAGCTCCCCCCATAGAATAATGCACAGCAGGAAATATCCTCATTGGCACGACATTAGGATCCTCACCAGTAAACTTCTTATAAATATCTAACACTACTTCCAATTTATCTCTGGTTGCCAGGGACAAATGTGTTACATCTAAAAAGACTTCCATACGCCCATCAATTCCCATACCAGCTTCACATATTTGTAGAATTGCTCGTGCGCCTACATCACGACTGACAAGATTCCCATAAGCAGGGTACATCTCTTCTAAGAAATACCAAGGCTTTCCAGTGACGCCACATGTTTTTTGAGATCCATCAGGGAAGGTAACACTCTTCGAGGAATCTCCAGGCACCCACACACGCCCTCCTTCACCACGAACAGACTCTGAAATCAAGCGGAGCTTATCACGCCCAGGAATTGCTGTAGGATGTATTTGTATAAATTCTGGATTTGCATAGACCATGCCCTGTAAAAATAGCCTACCATTCGCAGCTCCTGTGCAAAATGTAGAATTCGTTGACATCTTAAAAATAATGCCCGCTCCCCCTGTAGCAATAATTACAGCATCGCCTTTCAAGATTTCCAAACGATTGTTAAACAAATTCATTAATATAATCCCGCAAGCACGTCCTTTACTATCTGTAATAAGGCGAACAAACTCATGATTTTCTCTCTTAATAATCCTTCCAGAATTTTCGCGACGACGTACCTGTTCATCTAAAGTGTACATCAATTGCTGGCCTGTTGAAGCTCCACAAAATACTGTACGGTGATAGAGAGTTCCTCCAAACCTACGGACATCTAAATTTCCGGAAGAACTACGATTAAAAGGACAACCAAAATTGTCTAACATACGAATGATTCGAGGTGCGGCAAGGCACATCTCTAATACTGGAGGTTGATCCGCCAGAAAGTCCCCCCCTTTGATAGTGTCATAGGCATGAATGTAGGGGGAATCTTCTTCTTCTGGCTTTAGATTTAATGCAGCATTAATTCCTCCTTGTGCACATACAGAATGAGAACGTTTCACTTTGGTCAAAGAAACAAGTTCTACAATCATGCCACGATCTGCTAATTGCATAGCTGCTGATAACCCTGCCAAGCCGCCACCAACCACAATGACTTTACAATTTTTATCCATTCTTTATGCCACACTATACAAATTCCAAATAACGCTAACACCCATGAAGACGACTACAATCATAGCCACATAATAGAGAGTACGCAAATATAATTGCTTTCGTGAAGAGATCATCACTCCCCAGCGAGAACAAAAAGTCCATAGACCATTCAACCCATGGAATGCAGCAGCAAGAACAAGGACAGTATAAAACACAGCTACCCATAGGATACCTAAAACATCACGAACAACATAAAGAAAAGCTCTTCCTGCGTTAGGAGTAAAAAGATACGAACCATTTTTTAAAAAAAGATCGGGGCAAGCCTTTTTGAATTCCTGTTTATCCACACGAGGAATCATCATCTCCGCTTCAGGGACATTCATAACCAAAAAAGCATCTGTCCCTTTTACAATTGCAGTGTAGCGAGACGGATCTATAGTGACAACGTAGTAAGATCCCTGAGGTAAATCTATATGCATTGGATAGCGCAGAAAACGAAGGTGTACTACATGGATGGCTACTCCAAAAAGTAAAATCCATGCTGTCCATCTTTGCCATGTATAAGCATAATTCCTCGCATAAGGCAAATAAGGACGACTACCGTCTCCTGGATAAGAGTTACTCTCCCCTTGGAAAAGATAAACAATACCAATAAGAGCATGGCAAATAAACGGCAGAGCTAAGCATACCACTTCAATAATTTTTAAACCTGGGACCTTATGGAAATTATCTACTATGGCAATAAAACCTTTTCCATAGCTTAGATACGAAGAAGCAAGCATATTTGTAAAAATATGCTCACATAAAAACAATGTGAAAGCAAGTCCTGCTAAAGAGTGGGTACATCGCAATAAAAAAGCGAAATAGCGTCTTTGCTTATTTTGAGTTGTACCAGAACATATTTCTCGTCGCGTCATATAAAGCTTTGACCTTCTCGTTATTTCATAAGCCAAGATAGAGGCTGAAGCGAAATTATGTGAAGTCATTTTTACGCACTTTAAGAGCTAGATGATCCCTTTTTCTCTCATTGAAGCCGCTAGGGAATCCTGGTATCTATTATAAAAAACGTAGGAGATTGCTATGTACAAGCGCCCTCATTTCTTCAGAAGAAACCTGCTTGAGCTGTGCTACAGTGTTTATTGTATGGAGAATGTAGGCGGGTTCATTTTTCTTACCCCTATGAGGTGATGGAGCAAGAAAAGGTGCATCTGTTTCTATTAAAAGGTGATTAGAAGGGATCTCTGTAACAATATCACGCAAATTTTGTGCATTTTTAAAAGTCACAATACCACTTATAGAAAGGAACCATCCCCGCGCAAGTAGCTCATGGGCTTCTTTAAGATTCCCTGTAAAACAATGCAGCATACCAGGACGTGCTCGAGAGTCGGAAGAATAATAACGATCTAAGATATGGAAAAAATCGTCAAAAACATCACGACAATGAATCACAAGAGGTAAATCACATTCAAGAGCGAGATTTAGGTAACGTCGTAAAACCTCCTTCTGTCTTAAAATTGCAGCCTCATTGTTAACAAACCTATAATCTAAGCCGATCTCACCAATAGCTGCCAACTTGCCTGCATGTGCTGCTTCATAGAAGTGCCTAAAATTAGATTCTATATCTTGTTGAGCATCCTGAGGAGGCGTACCTGCAACATGGGAAAACTGAATCGCAGAGAAGCGCTCAGAATAAACAAATGACCTCGCTAACTCTTCAGCTGTAGTTGTTACATTTACAACGTGTGAAACTCCGCTATCCTGAGCACGACGTAACACAACATCGATATCTTTACAAAAAGCATCGTCAGCAAGATGAAGATGGGCATCAACTAAAACCATATTTTGTCCTTTCTCAAGCTTGTATTTCTTTCCTAACTATAAAGCTAAATAACGCATAAACTATACACCTTTAAGAATATCTTCATTAAAGAAGAAAATCGTTAATTATCTTCGGCTCTTCTCTAAACACTCTGGGATTTATACAAAGAAAAAGACATCGTGTGCTGCTCTAAACTCTGCCTATTCTCTTGTGGAAAATGCTCACATTTTAAAAGATTAACTTACTATTTGAGATGCTAGAAGATTTTGTAAAAAATCTTGTGTGATTTTCTCAGGAAGAATAATCGGCGTTGCCTGATCTGCAGGGTAATAAACATAGGAAGGAACACTTGCCCTACCTAAACGAGCGAGTTCTTGAGTGATCCCAGGATCCTTACGTGTCCAATCTGCTTCCAACGTAACTACACCTTTGTCTTTAAACATTTGTTGCACAGCATTGCCATATAAAATAGGTTTGTTCATCTGGCAAGTCAAACACCATTTGGCAGTAAAATTTACAAAAACAGGATGGCCCTGTCGTCGCAACTCAGCAAGCCTTTCTAAAGAGAACGGCTGCCATGAATCTTCCTCACTCATAATAGCCGTATCTTTAGAGACAAAATAATTTGAAGCAACAAAACCTACAGATAAAGCTCCAGCAACAAAACCAAAAAATATTACAGAAGCACATACCCTGTGTCCTTTTGGTGAAACAGGAGTTCCCCAACGCCCTAGGATCCATGCACCCAGGCCAGTAAGCCATAATCCTGCAAGTAGAATAACAACGGCTGTTGTACTGGTCTCAACCCCAAAAATCCATACAAGCCAGGTTACCGTTCCTAATAACATAAATCCTGTCAGTTGTTTAAATGTACTCATCCAATTTCCTGGTTTCGGAAGTATAGAAAGCATTTTAGGAAATACAGAGAAGACTAAATAAGGTGAAGCCATCCCCAATCCCATCAAAGAGAAAATCAACAATTGCTTAACAAAAGAAAGTGACATGACTAATCCCAATACAGATCCCAAAAAGGGTCCTGTACATGGAGTGGTGACTAAGGTAGCCAAAACCCCATTAAAGAAAGAACTGACTATCTTATTTTCTGCTACTTTCCTTTCAGGAGTCTGTAGTTTTCCCCCAAGATTAGCAAAGACAGTCCCCATCTCAAATAATCCTAGAGAACTTAATGCAAAAAGGAAAAAGACCACGATTAAGACAGCAACAAACATTGGTTCTTGCAATTGAAATCCCCAACCAATGTGATGACCGAGCGCCTTCATTAAAGAAGCCACTCCGGCTAAAGCCCAGAAACAACCTACAATACCAAGGGTGAACCCTAGACTATTTGCAATCACTGAAGAGCGATGCTCTCCCGCAGACTTAATCAAAGCATACACTTTAAGTGTAATTAAAGGTAATACGCATGGCATAATATTGAGGAGAAGACCACCCAAAAATGCCATTACAAGAATCGTCAAACCATTCCATAATCCCGAAGCCGCACTTGTTATCTGCCTATTGGTTACTGAACTACGAATCATTAATGATTCCACAGGATAGCCATTGTTATCTGTAAATAATAAAACTCCTTCCAGTTTTTGTTGATTCCAGCTATCTAGAGGTGTTTTTACTTTCAACTTCCATGCAGAGCCGCCATGCTCAGGATACATTGTAGTCTCTGCATAAGCAAAAGGGCTTCCTGCCTGGTCAGGAACAAACCAAACTTTTGACCCTTGTTTTTCTATTTGTGTGGTAATATTTAAAATTAGCTCACCCTCTTTTTCTCGCACTATGCGCACTGCCTGGTTTTTTTTAAGAATACGCGGTTGAGAAAGCAGTGTTTGAGCAAATTCCCTACTTTTGTCAGGAGAAGGGACTCCCTCCTCTATATAGGAGAGGAATAACTGTAAATCTGCATTCCCTGGGAAGCACTGAGCTCCACATGCCAACCATTCCACATGAGCTTTCAATTCTATCGTTTGATTGAGCTGTAAATCCTTAGGAGGAAGAATATCCGCAACAATCAGGGTAGAATCTTCGTAGCCAAAGAATGTGGTTCCCTGTGCTTCAAATACCTTAGGCGCGGGCCAATGTTCTTCCTGAACTACAAAGCCTTTAGGTAACATCCATGAAATCTTTAAAGGGCTCCCCAGCTCTCCGGGGTTTTTCCAATAGATGTGACTACCTTGAGGAGCGGTAATTTTAATTCCCACTTTAAAAGGATTTTTTCCTGAAATATGCGAATTCTCAGCAAGGAATTCCGCTTCTGTCGAGGATTCTACTTGCATAGTTTCTCGGGCATGAACTACTGAGTTACTTTGACATAACACAGGAAGAGAAAGAAGGAGCACTATAAATACATTTTGACAATGTGTTTTGATCTTATTCAAAATAACACCTTGATTTTCTAAATCGAGTAAACAATTATACCCGAATTATCAATTAAACTTTATAATTCATTTGATCAATTTCTTTAACAAAACCTGCTTGGCTCTATACCAGAAATTTGTTAGGATTATTTTTATTTTAAAGTCTTCTTTATAAGTAAAGAATTTTACATGCTACAAATTGCTCACAATCCCATTATTCAGGCTTACAGAGAAGCAGACATCTTTGGAAAGGGAATTTTCTTTTGTTTACTTCTCCTTTCTTTATGTACTTGGACAGTACTACATCAAAAACTTGCTATTCAAAAAAAATTTTTTAAATCAGGAAGGTTTCTTAAAGACTTTTTAATAAAAAACCGTCATGCTCCTTTAGCACTTGATATTTCTCCCGAGCTTAGTCCTTTTGCAGATCTATATTTTACAATAAAAAGAGGAACTTTAGAGCTGCTAGACAAAAATCGACACTGTGCTCCAGATTGCGGTCCTAGGCTCTCTCCTGAAGATATCCAATCCTTAGAGACATTATTAGGAGCTGTTATGCCAAAATATAAAGCTCTTCTACATAAAAATAATTTTATTCCTGCAACAACAATTAGTTTAGCGCCTTTTCTAGGCTTGTTAGGTACCGTATGGGGCATTCTTATTGCCTTTTCTCAAATCAATTTGGGAGGTATGGGGAATACAACAATCATGGAAGGATTGGCAACAGCTTTAGGAACAACAATTGTCGGGTTATTTGTGGCGATTCCCTCCCTCATTGCTTTTAACTATCTTAGAGCACATTCTTCTCAACTCATCTCGGAAATTGAGCAGATAGCCTATTTACTCCTCAATTCTATAGAAGTAAAATATCGTCATACCAATTTATGAAACGCTATTCTGTTGAAGAAGTAGAGGAAGAACCTACAGTTAACCTTACACCATTAATTGATATCGTTTTTGTTATCTTAATGGCCTTTATCATTGCTGTGCCCCTCATTAGACTTGACTCCATAGCACTTGCTCCCGGCTCACAAGAACAAGAGCGAATCACGGATCAAGAAAATAAAACTATAGTAATCAAAGTATTTGCTGATAACTCCGTAACATTAAATGATGCTTGGGTTTCTTTACAGGATCTCTCTCCTCAATTGTCTCTCCTCTACAAACAATACCCTAATCATGTACCCTTGCTACTGCAAGACGGAGATACCACTTTTAAAGTGTATCAAAAAATAAAAATGGCTGTAGAAGCCGCAGGATTTCATGAATTACATGTTGCTCTGCAAAGTTAGGCTATGAACAATATTTTTCCTCACGTAGCTATAGCGATCTTCTTTCATGGCATACTCGTGTGCTTAGTCTGTATTTCGCCACCTTTGAAAAAACCTCCCCCACTTCTTCCATTTAAAGAAAAGATAGTTTCACTCCCTTTACAGCTCCATGCTTCGCCATCCCAACACTCATCCTCATTAAAATTGGCACAAAAAACAATCTCAGAAGGTCCATCGCAAACACTGGCTACTGCTAAAGCACGACCGCTTGAAAAAAAACAAGTTTCTAATATACCTCCACAACAACTCACTCCCGCTCTCCTACCTAATTCAAACATCAAAGAAAACAAACGCCTCTCTTCAGTTCAACTGAAAACTTTATCCGAAGTTACAGAAACACTTACACGTCATTTAGATAAAAATGGAACTTTGTTTGCTGATGTTTCATTAACTTCTACTCCAGAGTTTACTCATAACTCCGCGCTTCTTATCACCCAAGAAAATGAGCTTCGTGAGTTGTTACATCATTATGTTGTTCTCCCCACCCAGGGGGAAGTACGTATTAAGCTTGTTCTAACCTCTTCAGGAACTATTCAAGAATGTACATTTCTTTCCACTATAAGTGAAATGGATAAACAAATTCTTACAGCACAGATTCAGTCTGTTCCTTTTCAAAATTTCCTCAAAAAATACAAAATCTCGAAAAATATCTCTTTTCATATTAAACTTATCAGTAACGAAGCCTAGGGTCTTTTTACTATAGGAGAGATGGTAATGTTACGACGACTACTTCTTGGTGCTTTTTTTTATTTAGGTATCACTGAGTTACATGCTCGAGATATAGAAGTCATCGTCCGCGCAGAGCATGCGCTCATCCCTGTACACATTTCTTCCGCTATAGATACCCAAGATCCACAATTACAGAAATATTTGCATACACTTACAGAAATATTTAGCAATGATCTTGCGCTTGGAGATTGTCTTCAACCTAAGATGGTAAAAATAAATCAAGCGTTTCCAGGTCTAGGTTTGTCTTTACAGTTAAGCTATCCCAACCTCACCATTATGCTTTTGCAACAGTCTAAAACTCCGCGTACATTGTGTTCTCTATGCCTCTCTCAAAATCTAGCCTCAGACCGACAACATATCCACCAAGTTGCTGATAAAGTACACCATATGTTAACAGGGATTCCTGGGATTAGTGCAGGGAAAATTGTTTTTTCCCTAAGCAAATCTTCTTTTAACCAAGAGTTAAAACAAGGGGAACTGTGGACTATAGATTACGATGGTGCAAACCTTCATCCTGTATCTTCTGAAGATTCTCTTTCTATCACTCCAAAATGGTTAGATATAAGCACAAGCTCTTCTTATTTCTATGTCTCTTATAAATACGGGATTCCTAAAATTTTCCTAGGTTCTTTAGAAAATACAGAGGGGAAAAAAGTCCTTTCCATGAAAGGGAATCAATTTATGCCTACGTTTTCTGCGAAGAAAAAATTACTGGCATTTGTCGCTGATACTCATGGCAATCCCGATTTATTTCTGCAATCTTTCTCTCCTAGTTTAGGTCCTTTAGGCTATCCTCAACGTTTATTGAACGAAACTTTCGGCACACAAGGCAATCCTACTTTCAACCCCGAAGGATCAAAATTAGTTTTTGTCTCCAACAAAGACGGTCGTCCTCGACTTTATATCATGTCCCTCAGTCCTGAGCCACAAACTCCACGTTTATTAACAAAAAAATATAGAAATAGCAGTTGCCCTGCGTGGTCTCCTGATGGTAAAAAAATAGCTTTTTGCTCCGTAATTCACGGAGTGCGTCAAATTTGTATTTATGATCTCTCTTCTGGTGAAGATTATCAACTGACAACTTCTTCAATGAACAAAGAAAATCCTTCATGGGCTATTGATAGTCGTCATCTTATTTTTAGTGCGGGACACCCTGAGGAATCAGAGCTTTATTTATTAAGTCTAGTTACCAAGAAAACTAGGAAAATTGTTATAGGAGTAGGAGAAAAACGTTTTCCCTCGTGGGGAGCTTTTTCCTTACAATCAACAAAGAGAATGTTATGAGAATGAACTACTTATTGAGACTCTGTTCTTTATTGGCTTTGTTCGCTTTACCTTCATGTAGTCACTCTTGCTATGATTGGGATGATGCATGTAAAGATTGGCGTCATACAAAAAAGAAACACCACCCGTCTTTTGGATTTGTCCCCCTTTACACTGAAGATGATCTCCATCCTTCCTTTGTATTTGAAGAATACGATTCAAAAGAAGAACAACAGTATAAAACCCATGCGCAGGCAACGGCATTTCATAATGTTACCTTTGCTACAGATAGTTATACAATTAAAGGCGAGGAAAATCTTGCTATTCTTACTAACCTTGTCCACTATATGAAGAAGTTTCCCAAAGTCACTCTTTACATTGAAGGACATACTGATGAGCGTGGTGCCGCTTCTTATAATCTAGCTTTAGGAGCGCGACGAGCTAATGCTATTAAAGAATGTCTCATCAAACAAGGGGTTTCTGCAAACCGCTTATTTACAATATCCTATGGGAAAGAACAACCTTTAAGCCCAGGACATAATGAATTAGCTTGGCAACAAAACCGTCGTACTGAGTTTAAAGTTCATGCACGCTAACTGGAAATGTTTATTTTTTATTAGTGTTATTTATTTCGGAACTATGCGGACTGTTTTTGCGCATGGGATAGGGAAGCCTCCACCCTTACAAGCCCTTCTTGCAGAGATTGAAGATGCTACTGTACGGTTGTCTTCTCACGAAACAGAAATTGCCTTTCTTGTAGAGCGTCTAGATGAACAAGATACAAAACTTCAAAAACTCTCTTCTACAAAACCTGAGCAATTAGCACAGAAAATCCACCAACTGGAGGTGGATCAGAAAACCATGGCGAAAACACTAGCAGTATTAACAGCCTCGGTTAAAGATGTGCAGGCAACTCTTCAAAATAAACTACAAGAAATCCAGAAAGAGTATAAAATACTATCACAAGATCTACGCCTTGTGCGCCGTTCTTTGTTAGCCTTAGTTGATGGATCAACTCCTGGTGCTTATCCTGATTTTTCTGATGCTGTTCCTGATTATATTTATATAGTCAATCCAGGAGATAGTCTTAGTAAAATTGCTAAAAAATATAAACTATCTGTCACTGAACTAAAAAAAACTAATAAATTAGATTCTGACATTATTTATACCGGTCAAAGGCTTTGTTTACCAACGAGCAAGCAATAAAAATGCATTAATTATGCTTTACTCTCTATAGATAATAAACAATCACTCCTGTAGGATCAAAATAAAAGTTAGATCTTCCATTTTCAATGAAATCTACAGTTGCTTTATTTGGAGAAGCAGAGAAAGGAAACTATGACACAGCATATTTCTGTCGTAGCTTAGTGGATCTGTATGATTATTTAGGAGACGTAAATAACTCTGCAGGACTTACACTTGCAGTCAAAACACTCATGTATGATTATAATGTGATGTATTTTAGAGTAAGAGAAGAAGGGTATTGTGTTGATAGTTATTTTTTTGGCTTACATTTTTTAAATACACAAACAACGTTAAAAAACATCATTGCCATTGCCCTTCCTGGAGTAGGAGACCAACATATTATTGAAGCCTCTCGTTCTTTATGCAAAAAATACAAAAGTTTATTACTTTTTCTTGATTGTGATCTGTACGATTTACTAACTTGTAATCAATTAGTTTAATCAATTGTTCCAAAATAACTTTGGAGTCCTTCTTCATTGGGAACCATACCGCGTTCGCCTTCATGCCAATCCGCAGGACAGACTAAACCGTTAGCTTCAAAAAAGATTAATGCATCCAGAGTACGTAATTCTTCTTCTATCGAACGTCCAAGAGGAAGATCGTTTATCACAAGGTGACGGACAATACCACCTCGATCAATTAAGAAAACACCTCGAAAAGAAATGCCCTCTTCAGATTTTAATACCTGATAACTTTTAGAGATTGTACAACTTTTATCTGACAACAGGGGATAGGTAACTCCTTGAATGCCCCCTTTCTTTTTCTCTGTGGCTAACCATTGTTTATGGGTTTCTATATCATCAACTGAACAACCGAGAACTTCAGCTCCTCGCGCATGAAATTGTTCTAAAACAGCCTGAAATGCATGAAGTTCTGTAGGACATACATAAGTAAAATCCTTGGGATAGAAAAACAGCACTACGTATTTTCCAAGATAATCTTTCAAAGATACTGTTTTCTCTTTACCATCAACTACAGCTTGCGCAATAAAATTTGGGGCTTCTTTTCCAACTAGGGGTAGAGTCATAAACCCTCCTGTATTTGTTTTATTTGCTTATCGCACCAGAGAGGACTCGAACCTCTGACCCCCTGGTTCGTAGCCAGGTACTCTATCCGACTGAGCTACTGGTGCCTAACATTGTCAACCAAAAGTGCATTCAAGCAAAATCAAATGATTAAAAATCCTCCTTATTAAGGAAAATATTATGCACTTTCTCAGCGAAAACCACTCCTTCTAAAATTTTTATCTTAGAAGTTGCACTACATCATTCCATGAAAAAATCTTCGGGAGGAGAAGGTGTAGTCAGTTCTATAGGAGCATCTGCCATAAAAAAAGAACTAGTCAATAATAAACATGATACAGAAACTGCATATTTTAATGAAGCAGTTGTTACCATGAAGGGATCATAAATCCCTGCAGAGATAAGATTTTCAAAAGTATCCTTTATACCATTATAACCAAAGTATGGGTTTTTTTGTGAAAGTATCCTATGGACAGTAGCTTCAGGAACTTTACCACAATTTTGTACTAGAATTTTCAAGGGAGCCTGTACTGCAAGTAAAAGACTATCAAAGCCAAAAGCAACTCCAGAAGCCAAGGCTCCAGAAGACTGAACACTTGCAGCAGCCTGTAACAGAGCAACTCCTCCCCCAGGGACAATGCCTTCTTTGAGAGCGGCTTTTGTTGCTCGTAAAGCAGCTGTAAAACGATTTTTTTCTTCTTGAAATTCTGTTTCTGTTTCTGAAGAGAGTTGGATTCGGGCCATCCTTCCCACAAACTTAGCTAAACGTTTTTCCAATTCCTGAATTTCATATCCTGATCTATTCCTAGCAATTGTCTCGCGAAGATAGTGTACACGATTTTCTATAGCCTCAGAATTACCTCCCCCATTCAAAAATACTACAGATTCTTTAGTTATAGTCACCTTATGCGCATACCCTAAAATGTCTAAAGAGGCCTGCTCTAAAGAGCTCCCCAATCTATCGCTAATTAGTGTGGCTCCTGTAAGAATAGCAAGATCTTCAAGTATTGCCTGCCGATGCTCTCCAAAACCAGGTGCTTTTACAGCACACAAAGATAAACCCATTTTAAGTTTATTAACGACTAATGTAGCAAGAACCTCCTTATCAAAATCGTGAGCTACAATAATCACAGGATGACTACTTTCTGCTGAAATTAAAGTTAAATAATCAATAAATGGTTTACTCAAAGAAAAAACGTTCTGATCTAACAGAAGGAGAGATGCGTTTTCCCAAAAGATATCCATAGTTTCAGGACGTGTGACAAAATAAGGAGAAAGATAGCCACTTTTGAAATTTATCCCAGACACAATTTCTAAAGACATAATTTTTCCTTGATCCTGACTAATGGAAATGATGCCTTCAGGCCCTACTTTTGTAAGTGCATCGGCTATCATAATTCCTGTAGCAGTATTTTGATTGGCTGCGATCGTAGCTATGTGAATAAGATCTTCAGAAGACTGTATGGGAAGTCTCTGTTTTTTCAGTTCTTCAATCAAAGCCTCCGTTGCCAACAAAATACCTGCTCTGATCTCTTGAGGGTCTAAACCGATAGCCACACCCTTCAAACCGGCAGAAAAAAGAGCATCTATAAGAACAATAACTGTTGTAGAACCATCCCCCACATAATCTACGGCTTTTATTGCAGCTTCTCTAGCGAGTTTTATCCCTAAGTTTTCAAAAGGATCAGCAAGAACGATTTCTTTAGCTACTGTTGCCCCATTTCTAGTTACGAGAACAGGGTTTTTTCCTTTCTTGATTACGACATTGCATCCCTGAGGCCCTAGTGTTAAAGTCACCGCTTTTGCAAGAGTACGAACTCCGCGCTGCAATGCTATAAGCCCTTCAAATCGACTTTTAAATATCCTAGCCACTCTATCCTCTGTGCTATATTTTTCTCAGGGAAAAGACTTCTGTCTCTAAAAAAGTCATCTTAAAAACAAGAAAAATTCCTGTCAAACTGTAGGGAAATACTTAAAATCCCTAAAAAGATTCCCTATAATCCGACAATAAACAAGACGCACGAAGAGTCTGAAAACGTTCTCGAGCTTCCTGACAACGTTTACGTAGTGGCCAGATAATATAGCGTTCTTTTTGACAGATTTGCAAAAATTCCTCATCACCAAGAATACGACATATAGAAGCACGGCGCGCAGAAATCCTGTCAACAGCGTATAAAGCATTCTCGACATGTTTTGGATATTTAGTTTTTAATACGCCTAAAATAGTACAAAATGTTTCGACAGGTAAAAAAGTTTTTGGATCTTTAAGAACAAGAAGTACACCTGAACATAACTCCATTTTATATTTACCAAAGAAAGGTTCATAACAAAATGGGAAAAACATGATCCCAGGAAGCTGCATATGATTCAGTTCTTGTGCGACTTCTTGACCATTCATCCAAGGAGCTCCCAAAAGTCTAAAAGGTAAGGTATAACCCACACCGATGCTAGCCACGGATAATGAACCTAAAATTCCTGTTGTTGCATAAAAAAATGGCGTCTTTGCATCTGGCATCTGTGGACTCGTAGGAATCCATGTGAGTCCTGTTTGTTCAAAGGTCATAGAGCGATTCCACCCTTTCATAGGAACAACAAGAATATCTGCGGTTGGAGCATAAATCTTTTTAAAAAATAAACCCAGTTCTCCAGGGGTCATACCATAACAGTAGGGAATCGCGGGTACATAAGACAATTGTACATCTGGCATAGGTCCATCAATTAACTTACCTCCCATAGGATTGGGGCGATCTAAAATAATGAGTTTCTTATGATATTTTTCAGCAGCTTGAACAACTTGCATTAAAGCTGTGACAAAGCTATAAGAACGGATGCCGATATCTTGAACATCATAAACCAACACATCACAATCATACAGGGCTTCTTTAGGAAATTCTTTAACTCCATACAAAGATACCCTGCGGATACCCACAGAATTCGATATAGAATAACTCGGTGTTTCTATAGGACTACTTCCGTAATAGCCATGTTCTAACGTGCATAATACTTTTACGCAGCATTCTTGTGTGTGAGCACGCAATACAGTCAAAGTATCATTACCTTTACTGTCAATCGCTGCATTATGAGAAATTAAAGCGATATTACATCCCCGAATTGATCGGTAGTAGGGCTCTTCTTCAAATATACGGTCTAAACCTACGAGGACTTGCGTAAAACTCACAAAAGGATAAATAAGCCATAAACTCATACATAAGCAAAAAACTTTCATTATTCTTTAATAACCCATCTATATGATAAAAATGTTAAAAGTCTCTCCAGCAAAAGCCTTCAGAGCGAATCATGTCTTGATTTTCCTCTTACTAGCGGTTGCATAGATACGACTATTTCGAGTATTTTGTAAAACAATGCAGATTTCTCTCTGTTATTTATACAAATATAAAAATAAAAACTGCAGCCATTATAAAAATCTTAATCACAGTAATCGTGCACATTGCACCATCTTAAGAAAAATATGAAAATTATTATCGCTAGCTCGCATGGTCATAAAATACGTGAAACGAAGACTTTTTTAAAACAATTCGGAAATTTTGATATTTTTTCGCTTGCAGACTTTCCAAACTATTTCCCCCCTAAAGAGGAAGGCAGTTCTACAGAAATCAACGCTCTTGCCAAAGGCTTGCATGCGGCTCAACACTTAGGACATTGGGCAATCGCTGATGATTCCATGTTGCGTGTGCCAGCTTTAAACGGTCTTCCGGGTCCTCTATCAGCTACCTTTGCAGGTCCCATGGCTACTGATAAAGATCACAGGAAAAAGCTACTTCAAGACATGGCAAAATTAGAAAGCATCGTAGATCGCTCTGCATATTTTGAATGCTGTATAGTTTTAGCTTCCCCTACAGGAGAAGTTTTTAAAACTCATGGGATATGTGAAGGATATGTTCATCATCAAGAAAAAGGTTCTTCAGGGTTTGGCTATGACTCCCTATTTTTAAAACATGATTATAAACAAACATTCGCGGAACTTACTGAAGAAGTGAAAAATCAAGTTTCACACAGAGCAAAAGCTTTGCAAAAACTAATTCCTTACATACAACATGTTTTTGAAAAGCACTTACTCTCCCGGAATTAGGGTATGTAAAGATTGTTCTAAGCATTTGCGAATTTCGCGCATGTCAGTCAAAAGAGCTTCAACGCGTAAAAAATCTAATTCTAAACTAGCAACGGCAGGCATCCCTTCACTCGATTGTAACTGTTGAGTCGCTAAAGGCATTTCTGCACTCACTATAGATTTGGTTGTAAGTTGATGTACCTTATTAAAAAAAACAGACTGAATACTATCACTCATGGAAGTTTCCAATTAATCATCGGCTTATTCAACTTATTAAGCAGGTAGTTAATTTTTGAAAAGTGTGAACAACCAAAAAATCCACGATGTGCGGCTAATGGTGAAGGATGAGCTGCAGCTAAAATCGCATGTTTATGTGTCGAGTGAAAAAGTAAATCACATTTTTTTTTTGCAGCACTCCCCCATAAGACAAAAATAAGATGATTTTTCTTTTGAATAAGTTTAGTGATAATAGCATCTGTGAAGCGCTCCCATCCTTGTCCTGCGTGAGAAAAAGGTTCCCGAGCACGTACAGTAAGTACAGTATTTAATAATAAAATGCCTTGATCTGCCCAAGATTGAAGACATCCTGTATTATTTTCAATTCCGAGATCAGTTTTTAATTCACGAAAAATATTTATAAGAGAAGCAGGTAAGACCTGTCCTTGAGGAACACTAAAGCTGAGACCATGGGCCTGTCCTTCTCCAGGATAAGGATCCTGACCAAGAATTACAACACGGACATTTTCAAAAGGCGTGCTTTTCAAAGCAGCAAAAATGCAATTTTGTGGGGGATAAATTGTCTTTTGGGAATATTCTTGTTTCAAAAATGCCCTCAATTTCTGCATGTACGACTGAGACCATTCTTGATCAAGCTGTTCTTGCCAAGACACAGGAATCTGATTTATAGTAAAAATGCTCTGCATAAACTACCTATCAGTGATCGAAGATAGAAACATCTTATCTTTATATTATTTTTAGCTTATTCAGATTCCCAGCTCACTAGTCATAAAGCTAGAAATTAGGTTATAATTATGATATTTACCTCGGATTTAAATGAAGCACAATTCCATGCTGTGACTTCCCCTCAAAGTCCTGTATTACTTCTAGCAGGAGCAGGAGCAGGAAAAACCCGAGTGATTACCTATCGAATTTTACACCTAATCAACGAAGGCCTTCAACCCAATGAAATTCTTGCCGTAACTTTCACTAATAAAGCCGCTAAGGAACTTAAAGAACGAATTATTAACCAATGTTCTCATACTTGTAGTAGAAACATTCCCATGGTGTGCACATTTCATAGTTTAGGAGTATTTATCCTTCGGCAATCCATACATTTGCTCAACCGTAAGAATAACTTCATTATTTATGACCAAAGTGATTCAGAAAAATTGATTAAGCGCTGCTTGCAACATCATAATCTAAAACCGAATTTTGCTAGCGGCATTCAATATCATATTTCCCAAGCAAAAAACCGGTTACTCTATCCCGAAGATTTAGACCTCCAAGAGTATGCAGCTCTTGTAATCACCATTTATAAGGAATATCAAGAAAAATTAAGAGAAGCCAACGCTTTAGACTTTGATGATCTGTTATTTCTTACCGTTAAACTCTTAAAAGAGGCTACGGCAAACGAGCACTATAGTCAGCTATGGAAAGCCTTACTCATTGATGAATATCAAGACACCAATCATGCACAATACATAATATCACAAATGATTTCTCGACAACATCACAATGTTTTCGCTGTTGGAGATCCTGATCAATCTATTTACTCGTGGCGCGGCGCGAATATCCATAACATTTTAAATTTCGAGAAAGATTATCCCAATGCTCGTATATTACGCTTAGAAGAAAATTATCGTAGTTATGGCAATATCTTAAATGCTGCAAACGCTTTAATTCAGAATAATGCCTCACGCTTAAAAAAAGAATTGCGTAGCGTTAAAGGGCCTGGAGAAAAAATTCGTCTTTTTCTAGGAAAAACCGATCGTGAAGAAGCAGAATTCGTTGCTGAAGAGATTATTCAACTCCATCGTCAAATGCATATCCCTCTACGGGAGATATGCATTTTTTATAGGACAAACTTTCAATCTCGAACATTTGAAGATGCCCTACTTCGACGACGCATTCCCTATGAAATTCTCGGGGGTTTATCTTTTTATAAACGTAAAGAGATTCAAGATATTTTAGCTTTCCTCCGAATGTTTATTGCTCGGCATGATGTTGTTGCCTTTGAAAGAACTTTGCATCTTCCTAAACGAGGTTTAGGACCCACAGCAATCTCAACCCTTATACATTATGCTATTACCGACAACCTTTCTATTCTTCATGCCTGTCAAAAAGCATTAAAGACTCAAGCCGTTAAACTATCTAAAAAACAACAAGAAGGTATAAAGCAGTACCTGCAAATTTTTCAAGAATTGGAAAATGCTTATACCACCTTACCCCTCAATGAGTTTATGGTTGCGACATTAAGGATTACGCAATATCTCAATATTCTAAAAGAAGATCCTGATACCTTTGAAGATCGGAAAAGCAACTTAGATGAACTTATTTCCAAAACTTTCGAATGGGAACAACAAAATCCTGAAGGAACTTTAGAAACATTTCTAGATGATCTTGCCTTAAAAGGTTCTATGGATGAAGAAGAGCTCATCTCTGATCGTGTGAATCTCATGACCATTCATAACGGAAAGGGATTAGAATTCCGCACAGTTTTTGTTGTGGGGTTGGAAGAAAATCTTTTCCCCCATGCAAATGTCAAAGACAACTATGAAAACCTTGAAGAAGAACGACGTCTATGCTACGTAGGGATTACTCGAGCTCAAGACCTCCTATATCTTACTGCTGCGCAAAGTCGTTTTCTTTGGGGGACAGTGCGAATAATGAAGCCTAGTAGATTTCTTAAAGAAATTCCTAGGGATTACCTGATTCAAGTACATTAGAGTCATGCTGCAACAAAAACAGAAGCTTTCTTTAAAGTACCTACCTTCATTGCACATGCAAGAAGGCTTGCGAATATTACAATACCCTCTTACAGAGCTTTCCTCGTATGTAATGCAAGAAATTGTTCACAATCCTTTTTTTGACCTTCCTTCACAGGAAACTGAGGAAGGATTTTTATGCTCTTTGTCTCCGAATTTTAATAGCATACCCATGCAACCACAATCTCTATTTGCCTATGTATTTTCTCAAGCCCAACAAGTTTTTTACTCTCCTGAAGACCTTTGCATCGCTCAGTATATTGCTGGAAACCTCTCTGACGAGGGTCTATTTGTACAAGATCTTGAACAACTTGCCGAGGAACTCGAAGTTTCTATAGATAAAGCCTACAATGTTTGGGAAATTATACAAACTTTCCAACCTTTAGGAATTGCTTCTCCATCATTACAAGCATATTGGTTGAAAAGGTTAAAGAATTCTCCTCATCAACAAGCGTATTGTATTATTCACGATTTCTATTCTTCATTAATAAACTGTGATTTTCTACCCATCATAAAAAAATTCTCTCTCTCTCCAACACAATTACGAACAATTTTAAAACAAGCTTTGCAAACTATTCCCTGGTGCCCAGCCATTGAATATAGCTCCGATCTGCCTTGTTTAGTTGCTCCTCTTCCAGATGTGTACGTATTGAATCGTCAAGGTATTTGGGAGATTAAAGTGAGCTCACGTGGCCTTCCCTCTATAAAGCTTAACACTGAAGCTTTCCATATTTATGAGCACCTTCCTAAGAAAGAGCAACAGGCCCTTAGCCAACAAATCCTATCAGCAAAGTGGTTGATTAAAAACCTTCGCAAACGCGAACAAACGCTCTATACAATCATGCAGACACTCCTTCCTATACAAACAGATTTCTTAACAGGGAAAACTTGTGTTCCACAACCTATAACCATAAAAAAACTTGCTGAAGATATAGGATACCATGAATCTACTATCTTTCGTGCCATAGAAAATAAAACCTTAGCTTCTCCCATAGGGATCTTACCTTTAAAGCGACTTTTCCCCCGCCCTATGACCGAAACGTCTTTATGTTCTAAGGAGACCATTTTACAATGGATTCGTGAGTGGATAGCAACAGAACATTCTCCTTTATCTGATAAGGATATTAGTGCAAGAATCGTAGAGAAAGGCATTCCATGTGCAAGACGTACAGTCGCGAAATATCGCTCCCAACTCAATATTCTACCTGTCCATAGAAGAAAAGTTCGTTTTCCCATGTAAAATTATTTTACATGGGGAAATGAAGTATTTTGTCAGAGAAAATAGGACAAGTATATTTGCCGCCAACGTAGATTATCTAATCTACGTTTAGTTGCGTAGTTCTCTAAAACAGGAATCGGCTCTCTAGCAAACATTTTAATTTCTTTATCAGTAAGCCTAAGCATTACCCATAAAGGAGTGATTCCTAGCATCCTGCGGATCTTTTTCATCGCACGATGGAAGTAACTCTGTACGATAAATAGTCGCATAACAAAATACAGAGGAGGAATTACAATGCATGTACAACCAAAGAGGGGATACCATAAAGCAATTCCCGTTCCCAGAATAAGAAAGAAAAATAAACAATAACTCTCACTTGGTGAGCGAAATAATGGTCCCCAAAATCTTCGGAATGCCCATGAGGAAGTTTGATATGCTAAGACTTCTTCAAATATGGGCTCATAGAACTTCATTCTAGCAGCATGAATAGCTTCATGAGCTAAAATTTCATTTTTAGAATACATCCCCAACCATCGCGAAGCGTTGTGCAAATGTTTCCGAAGTTGAATGACCACGCGGTTCTGTAGTATCCATGTACAACCTGCTTCCCAAACATCCATACCTTCATTAGAATAGAGAATCTCTAGATGCATAGGAAAAATATCGAAAAGTTGTTGTAACCGTTTGGGGAAGACAGCAGGAGAATCTGGACCCAAAGCAATTATAGAATTAACGCGCAAAAAAAAAGAGAATTTTTCCTCATCAGGACCTGCAATAAGTCCTTGTTTATTAAGTTTTATTAAATCTTCATCGGGAGCATCTAAATTGGTAACAAACTCGAGTTTTTCCACGTAAATTCTCCTTACTTTTCACTACATTTATCAAAGATTTTTTTGATTCATTGTTAAAATAAACTAAAATCGCTAACAAGAAAAGTCTAAGTCTTCCAAGCAAAGAAGAGTGATTTTTATAAAAAATATTTTTTTTGCTCAAACTAAGGTTTCAAAAATTTCTCCCTACCTTCTTTTTAGCTTTTTATGATAAAAATCTTATACCTCGAGTTTACTGATAAAAATTGGATTTTTCTATCACATTATTCCCTTGAAAAGAATCTGCTTCATACTCAATAACCATAGCGATACCAAGCTCTTTCTAAGTTAGATTATTATGGAAGTAGGATTATGTCTTTGAACTCCTAGCATAGAAGAGCGCAGACATAGCGTGTATAGTGTTCTACATTTTTTAAAAAGTATAAATGTGTATTCATAAAACGCTATGCTTTCATGGGCTATATGGCTTGGTTGCTTTGACAAGTGTTATACTTAGTCTTATCGCTGTAAAAAGCTAAGAATATTCGAATAGCAAAAGCTTGCAATAAATACTATATGTTTGCATGAGAACATTTTTCTAGACACTAGGGAATTAAATTAGCAAAAAGGAGTTGCGTTTCCTTTCCGTGATGAGAAATCCGGGAGGGGGTTCACGTAGTTAAATTAATGAAGAAATCCTTAATCATAGTGGAATCTCCTGCCAAAATCAAAACCCTTCAGAAATTTTTAGGAAATAGGTTTGTTTTTGCGTCATCTATAGGACACATCGTAGATCTTCCGGCTAAAGAATTTGGTATTGACGTAGAACACGATTTTGACCCTCAATATCAAGTATTGCCTGATAAACAGGAAGTCATAAGTCAAATTTGTAAATTAGCTGCTAAATGTGACCAAGTTTATCTTTCTCCAGATCCTGACAGAGAAGGAGAGGCAATTGCTTGGCATATTGCTAACCAGCTTCCTAAAGATACCCCCATCCAAAGAGTATCGTTCAATGCCATTACTCAAGGTGCCGTTACAGAAGCTTTAAAGCATCCAAGAGAAATCAACATGGCTCTCGTCAATGCACAACAAGCACGGCGCCTTTTAGATCGTATTGTAGGCTATAAGATTTCTCCTATTCTTAGTCGCAAACTACAACAACGTTCGGGAATATCCGCAGGTCGTGTACAATCTGTTGCGTTGAAACTTGTGGTAGATCGTGAGAAGGCCATCGAAGCCTTCACTCCTGTAGAATATTGGAATATTCGCGTATTAATGCAAGACCCTAAAACGACAAAGACATTTTGGGCTTATCTTTATGCCGCAGAAGGGAAAAAATGGGAAAGGGAGCTCACTGACGACAAAACAGAAGATGACGTTCTTCTGATTAATTCTGAAAAGAAGGCTCAGTATTATGCAGATCTTTTAGAAAATGCCATTTATAAGGTAGCTCGCGTAGAGGCCAAAGAAAAACGACGCAACGCTCTTCCTCCTTTCATTACATCTACATTGCAACAAGAAGCGAGTCGCCATTTTCGTTTTTCTGCTTCTAAGACTATGTCCGTAGCTCAAACTTTATACGAAGGCATTGAACTTGATAATGAAGACTCTATAGGATTGATTACTTACATGCGTACAGATTCTGTTCGCACAGATCCTGAGGCTATAAACATTGCTAGAAGCCTGATTCAACAAACCTTTGGGAAAGATTACTTACCTGAAAAACCCAATATATATATTACGAAAAAAATGACGCAGGATGCCCATGAAGCCATCCGTCCTACAGACATTTTTCTTTCTCCAAATCAGATTATAAGAAAACTTTCCGAAGATCAGTATAAAATTTACAACCTTATCTGGAAACGTTTTATTGCTTCGCAAATGACCCCGGCAATTTATGACACCTTAGCCATTCAGATTACTACAGATAAACGCGTAGAGCTTCGCTCCGCAGGATCATTATTAAAATTTAAAGGATTCTTAGCAATCTACGAAGAAAAACAAGACGATGATAATGAACAAGAAGAAGATCATCCCCTCCCTCTTTTACATGCCCAAGATATTCTAGAGAAAGAAAAAGTTTCTATAGAACAAGCTTTTACTAAACCTTTGCCTAGGTTTACAGAAGCTTCTCTAGTTAAAGAATTAGAAAAGTCTGGTATAGGGCGTCCTTCAACCTACGCAACGATTATGAATAAAATCCAAAGTCGAGATTACACTACGAAAGAAAACCAACGCCTACGCCCCACAGAACTTGGAAAAATCATTTCGCAATTCCTAGAAACAAATTTTCCAAGGATCATGGATATAAGTTTTACAGCTCTAATGGAAGATGAGTTAGAACTAATCGCCGATAATAAAAAACCCTGGAAGCTACTTCTTAAAGAATTCTGGGATCAATTTCTTCCCGTTGTCATTACAGCAGAGAAAGAAGCCGTGATTCCTAGAATTCTCACAGACATACAGTGTGAGAAGTGTTCTCAGGGTAAATTGGTTAAAATTTGGTCTAAAAATAGTTACTTCTATGGTTGTTCTAAATATCCCGAATGTGATTATCGTACTTCTGAGGAAGAGCTCATTTTTAATAAAAATGATTACGCTGCCGACACACCTTGGGACAGCCCATGTCCACTTTGTAGGGGCGTTATGAAAGTACGCCATGGACGTTACGGAACATTCTTAGGATGTGAAAATTATCCTAAATGCCGAGGGACCATTTCTATTCATAAAAAAGGTGAAGAAGTCAAACAAGAAGAGCTTATTTCTTGTCCTGCCTTAGGATGTTCAGGAACTATTTTGCCAAAACGTTCGCGTTACAATAAAATTTTCTATTCCTGTTCGGAATACCCAGATTGTAGTGTCATTGGTAATTCCATAGATCCCGTAATTACTAAATACGCAGGAACACCTAAAACACCATACAAAAAAAAGAAATCTAATAAAAAGAGATCTGCAGCAAAAAGCAAAACAAAAGCAAAAAAGAAAGATGCTACAACTAAAAAATCTCCTTTATTCACGCCTTCTTCATCTTTAGCTGATATGATTGGGAATACACATGTCTCACGAGGAGAAGCAACTAAGAAACTATGGCAATACATTAAAGACCATAATCTCCAGTCGCCTGAGAATAAAAAACTTTTAGTCCCTGATAGTAAATTAGCGGCTATTATTGGCAACACACCTGTGGATATGTTTCAGTTACCAAAATTCTTAAGTCAACATTTAACTAGAGCCAAACAAGATGAAGATTCATCATCAGCTTCTTGATAGTCCTCTATAAGTTTGTAAACCTCTTGAAATGACAAGGCCTTTGCTAAAGCAGCACGTAAAAAACGCACTTTAGCAGCAGAGACTAAATAATGTCCGCAGAGTTTTCGAGTTTCTGTGAGAAACTTGCTTTCACTTTGATAATATTCTTCTACCCATTGCATATGTTGTATGAAAGCTTCTTTCCTCATAGCAAATGTAGGTTTTTGATAAGTTCCTGTTTTCAAATACTCCTTGATATGGTGAGCCATCCAGGGTGCTCCTATAGCGCCTCGTGCGATCAGAAGACCATCACATCCCGTTGTCAACATCTCTTGAGCAGCTTCTGGGGAAAAGATATCCCCATTACCGAAAACAGGAAAATCCTTACCTGCGGCAATTTTAGCCCGAGCAATATAATCGCGCCTGCTCGAACCATGATAAGCTTGAGCACGCGTTCTTCCATGAACAAAAACTGCATGAGCACCGGCATTTCGTAGGAGCCCTACAATTTCTTCTACATTGATGTGTGTTGCATCCCATCCCGAACGGATTTTCACTGTTATGGGAATAGTGACGCTTTCTACAATTTTTTCTATAATTTTTTCTAGCAATTGGGGGGTTTTTAGAAGTCCGGAGCCACTGCCATCTTTAGTAATTCTATCCGTTGGGCAACCACAATTTAAATCTATAAGATCAAAACCGAGGTTTTCGACGATTTTCGCCGCTTCGCCGATAGCATCGGGAGAACTCCCACACAGCTGAGCACCAATAGGCCGCATTGTTTCTTCATAACTCAAAAGCTTTAATGTACGCTTTGGAGCATGCAACAATCCTTCTACTTTTACCATCTCACAAAACATTAATCCGGGGCGATACAATGCAGACATCCGCCTATAAGGATAATCAGAAAAACCTGCTAAAGGGGCATAAACTATAGAAGAACTAAGTAAAAGATTTTTTATATATATTGGAGAAGCCATGGAGATTGAAAAATATTTAGAATAACAAAATGCAAAATTCTCAATATAACAAAAGGCAGAATTCCCAAACAAAGTAAAGCAATGACAGGACTGATGTCAATGAAGCCAATACGAGGAATAATTTTGCGAAATAGGTTGAGATAAGGCCCTACTAACTTACAAACAAACTGGTACCACGAAGCTCTATGGCAATCAGGAACCCAAGAAGCAAGAATATACACTAAAATTAAAAAACTATAAACATTAATAAGCGTTCTTAAAAAATAAGATACCATCACTCTACTCTCTTAATTACAATTATCATGCCTTTTTCTTGAAAAAGAGGCTTTTATCTATTAAAATGTCTGACTTTATATTTTAAAGAACCCACGCACTATGAATTTCAAACTTCCTTTCTACCGTATTGGGATAACCAGAGATGCAGATCGCACTATTAAAATAGCAATTTTGCAAAAAAGCTGTAAAGGATGGATAGTACGTCATTGCCAACAAATCCTTGAGGGAGAAAAATGGTCTTGTCCTAAAAAATATTTTACAGCCGTAGCCACGTTTTCTCTTTCAGGTTCGGAAGTTCTTGTTAAAGGCTCTTTTTCTTCGTTAAAAAACAAAAAAAATATTTTACAAGTAGCTCTTACCAATCTCGAAGCCAGCTTAGCCTTACCTTGGGAATCTTTGATAGTTCGTCCCCAACTCAATAAAGCTACAGAAAAGGGAGACACCCCCCTGACTCTATGGATAGCTCAAAAAAGCACTCTAAACTTAGAACTCTCTTTCTTATCTCAGACACAAATTTTTCCTACGACTCTTTCTTGCCGAGCTGCTGACATTTTCTTCTTAGCAGAGCAAAGTCCCTTAAAAGCATTACGTGCCTATTTTCTCATTTATGCAGGTCCTAACGAGATTACCACGATTTTTGTAAAAGATCGTGCCCTATTAGTTGCCCGTTCTTTTCCTAATTGCACAGCTAAGAAAAGTTGCGAAGATCTTCATGCTACCCTACAATATATACAAGAAGCCTTTCCAAATACAGTTCTTCCCTCTATTCATATTGCACAACTTTCATCAGCTTTAAAAAAAGCCGTGGAACAAAAACTTTCCCTTCCCCTCGTTGTTTGTCAATTAATGACTTTTAATGTCGAAGAGGATGACTGGGCAATTTATGGTGATGCAATTACTGCAGCATACCAGGGTGCATCAAAAAATGCGTTTACCTTCCCCTATGATACAACAAGCTCTTCTCCAACAGCACAAAAACATTGGTTACAGCGCTCTGCAATACTTATTGGACAATTTGCTCTGCTTGTTACCTTAGTTCTGGGGATAGCTTCCACAGTAAAGCTCAAAGCACTCTCAAATACTGTTGCGAATCACTTTGCTTTAGTTTGTCCTGAAGAACCTAATTTACCTAAATCTTTAAAAGCAGCGAAGCAGGTGATTAAAAAAATAGATAAGCACCATTCCACAACAAGCTATTCCTATTTACCTACAATTCCTACAAGCGAGCAAACAATACGGTTTCTTCTTGCTCTAGCGAAACATAGTCCCTCTTTAACTTTCTCGTATTTTTGCTACAACCTAACGAGTTTTCCATGCCAAGAAAACCCTAACCTCCCCTACAGAGCTACTGTAGAAGTGCAAGGTCAAGGAAAACATGAAGAAGTCTTCCAATTTCTAAAGAAAATCTCCGATCATCCTAAACTTCACCATGTTTCTCAAACTTTGGGAGACGAGCAATCTTTCCAACTTCAATTCACCTTAACCTCTTAGGAATATTATGAAAAAATGGACCTCTACTCTAATTCTTAGTAGCCTAATTCTTAGTAGTTGCCTCCCCATCCTAGGTATTGTGATTAAGCATGTAACGACAGCTCAACATTGGGCAGAGTTAAACTCTCAAATTTTTACGTTAAAAATCAAGAAAGATCATGAGAATTATATTACAAAACATAACATGCAATTAATAAACAATCGGGAGAATGTCACTGTAGAAACCCTGAATAAGCAATGCCAAAATCTTTCCCTATTAAAACAAGAGCATGCTCGGTTAGATACTCTTCAGCCTCATTCTGTTTTAGCTCAAAGCAAAGAAATCTGGGCTAGAAAACACGCCTTAGAAAATGCTAAAAATCAGCTCCGTTGGATAAAAGAAAAAACTTACAGTGACATTACTCTGATACACCTAGAACACGCTCTTGAAATGGATAACGACGATATCCAATCCTTGTTTTCCTTATTCAATCCAGAAAATCCCGAAGCCCCTCTCATCTTTTTTACTCACTGGGAGATGACCAAACAAACGACACCTTTAAATAATGAAGTGTGGTTAATAAATGCTGAGGCTATAAGTCGATGGATATAAAAAAAATATTTTATCTATTCCTATGCTGTTCTTTAATTCATATCGTTCCTCTTTATGGGGAGGTAGGCACCTATAAAAAATTAACACTTACAGGAATTAATATTATAGACCGGAATGGTTTATCAGAAACTATTTGTTCTAAAGAGAAGTTAAAAAAATACGCCAAAATGGACTTTCTCTCTCCGCAACCTTATCAAAAAGTAATGCGAATGTACAAGAACAAACGGGGAGAAAGTGTCTCTTGTCTAACAACGTACCATAACAATGGTCAGCTCAAACAATATCTTGAGTGTGTGAATAATCGAGCCTGTGGGAGATATCGCGAATGGCATGCCAATGGTAAAATTAAAATTCAAGCAGAAGTTCTTGGTGGTATTGCAGACCTCCACCCTTCTGCAGAATCTAGCTGGCTTTTTGATCAAACAACTTTTGCATATAACGATGCTGGATGTTTAGAAGCCATCATTATTTATGAGAAAGGGTTATTAGAAGGCCTTTCTTTGTATTACCATTCTAATGGGCAAATTTGGAAAGAGTGCTCATACCATAAAGGTCATGCCCACGGAGAGTTCTTCACTTACACATCTACGGGGACATTATTAAAAATACAAACTTATCAAGATGGGAAAAAACACGGACCCACAATTCGTTATGAAGAAAAATCCGGCATTGTATTAGCCCACGAAAACTATAATCTCGGATACTTAATTTCTGCTGAATACCGAGACCCCCATACACAAGAAATAGTTTTCATTATATCCAATGGCGAGGGAATCCAAGCAATTTATGGTAAATATGCCATTGTAGAAACACGATCTTTTTATCAAGGAGAGCCTAATGGCAAAATCACGATATTTGACAACTTTGGGAAAAACATCCTCCAAACCTATACCCTAAGCCATGGGGTCAAAGAAGGTGAAGAATACTTCTTCTATTCCGATACAGGAAAACCTAAACTCTTACTTCATTGGCACGAAGGTCTTTTACAAGGAACAGTGAAAAGCTGGTATCCTAATGGAGCTTTAGAAAGTTGTAGAGAATTAGTAAATAATAAAAAATCTGGCTTGTTTACCACGTACTATCCTGAAGGACACGTTATGGCAACAGAGGAATATGACAATGAACTTCTTATTAAGGGTGAGTACTTCCGCCTAGGAGATCGGCATGCTTATACCAAAGTAGAAAAAGGTTGTGGTACTGCGGTATTTTTCTCTCCCTTAGGAATAATTACGAAGAAAATCCCCTATCAAGATGGTAAACCTTTAACCAATTAATTTGTTTTCTTATGACTAATCTCAAAACAGAAAAAACAGAACTACGAAAAACCTTTACCTCACTACGAAGGAATCTCTCTACGCAACGAGTGCGTACAGCAGCAGTAGCCATGACCACATTTGTACAAAGTTTTCCTAGCAAAAGTATTGTCTTATCCTTTGCGTCGTGTAATTCTGAAATAGATATGAACGCTGCTAATCATGTGCTTGCCCAAAAGTTTACTTTAGCACTTCCCCAAGTATGTGGAAAATACTTCTTTCCCGTCCATGTTCCCTCTCTTGAAATACTTGCTACTCTTTCTTCTCGACAAACAATGGTTCCGCATCTCAAAGAAATTCCCAGCAATAAAATCACCCATGTCTTAGTTCCTGGTCTTGCCTTTGACCAGCAAAAGTATCGTCTTGGTTATGGAAAAGGGTTTTATGATCGTTGGCTAGATGATCATCCTCACCTACTGTCCATAGGTGTGGGATACGTAGAGCAAAACATCAACGTTCTCCCTAGAGAATCTCATGACATTCCACTTTCCCAGGTATACCTATGTTAAAATAATTACCCCTCAATGGGAGAGTTCTTGTAGTTTTTTTCAGAGATTCCTCTATCATTAAGGAGCAGATTGTCAATAACGTTTCGCCTGTGTATGATGAACCCTAGTATTTAGAGCAAACTACGCGAATCACTGTAGGCTTCCTATTCCGTGATCTTTACAAAGGCAATGCATGAATATACAATACTACATTGTACGTTGTTTTCTATCTTGACTCGTACCAAAAATTAGGGTATTCCATAAGGAGCAGCAGCTGATAGACATGTATCATGAACACACGCATCCCAAAACCTCTTAACCTATTACGATAAGAATCCTTTCTTATCTTTTCTCGAAGTTCCAGAGCGAAGAGCATATTTCTGGGAAATATAGAAAAAAGGAGCATTTATATGAATTTATCTGACCGTAAAAAAGCTCTAGAAGCTGCCATTGCTTATATTGAAAAGCAGTTTGGTGCTGGGTCAATTATGAGTTTGGGCAAGCATTCAGCTGCCCATGAAATTTCCACTATAAAAACAGGAGCACTGTCTTTGGATTTAGCCCTAGGAATCCATGGTGTTCCTAAAGGACGTATTATTGAAATTTTTGGTCCAGAATCTTCAGGAAAAACAACATTGGCAACTCACATTGTTGCTAATGCTCAAAAAATGGGAGGTGTAGCTGCCTACATAGATGCTGAACATGCATTAGATCCTAGTTACGCTTCTCTTATCGGTGTAAATATTAATGATCTTATGATCTCCCAACCCGACTGTGGAGAAGACGCTTTAAGTATCGCAGAACTACTTGCCCGCTCTGGAGCTGTCGATGTTATCGTTATTGATTCCGTAGCAGCTCTAGTTCCTAAAAGTGAACTTGAAGGAGACATTGGTGATGTTCATGTCGGTTTGCAAGCACGTATGATGTCTCAGGCCTTGCGAAAACTTACCGCGACTCTTTCCCGAAGTCAAACCTGTGCTGTCTTCATAAACCAAATTCGTGAAAAAATTGGTGTAAGCTTTGGAAACCCTGAAACCACAACAGGAGGTCGTGCTTTAAAATTCTACTCGTCAATACGTTTAGATATTCGTCGTATAGGCTCTATAAAAGGCAGCGATAATGGTGATGTGGGTAATCGCATTAAAGTCAAAGTAGCTAAAAATAAACTTGCTCCTCCTTTTAAAATCGCAGAGTTCGATATCCTTTTCAATGAAGGGATCTCTTCAGCAGGATGCATCTTAGATCTCGCTGTTGAGAATAATATCATCGAGAAAAAAGGCTCTTGGTTTAACTATGAAGATAAAAGATTAGGGCAGGGAAGAGAATTTGTTCGTGAAGAGTTAAAACGCAATAAAAAGTTGTTTGATGAAATTGAAAAACGTATTTATGAGATCATCTTATCCAATAAAGTTCCCGTTGTTACTACACCTCAAGAAACTTCCATTCCCCAGGGTATCGTATCTTAGTATCTTAACACCTACAATTTGTTCTAATGCACAAACCTTCTTATAATCTTAGAATTGTGAAAAGGTTCTTTTATAGTGCAACAATCAGACGACCAGGTAATGGATTCTTTAAAAAAAGGACTAAGAAAATTTCATAATCCCTGACTAAAGTATGTTCGCATGTGTTTGCCATGCAATAGAAAGCAGTAAGGGACTGTACAGATCTTCATCCTCAGCTATTGCTAGAGCACGTATGTCTTCCCATGATGTAGGCAAGGAATGAAAAGTTACTCTAGGGACGCTTTCAATAATTGCTAAAGGAGTATGCTCATCCCCCTCTCCCATGCAAACAACTGCGGCTGCTGCTAAACCATCTAAAAGATTACTACGCGTAACCTGCATAGGACGACCAAAACAATCTAACTTACCTATATAACTATATGAAGGATAAAATCCATACCAGCACAATCCAATACCTTGGGTTCCTTGTCGTAATGGTTTTGTATGACTATCTGAAATAATTACTCCACAACATTTCAAATTATAAAAATCCTTTAGCCAACATCCCAAAGTATTCACAGAGGTTAAAAGATCCCTGGGATACAACACATAGTACCCCTCAACATTAGACTCATCAATTCCTGCAGAAGGGATAAGAATTCCCCATTTCTTAGTCAGGTAAATGCCATGTTTTTCTACCAATATATAAGCATCTGACTCTTGTTTGACTAATTCGTCCTTAGAAATGCTCTCTATAGGAACGACAGCTTCCTCACACAAAGCTACTATCTTTGATGTTACAACAAGAATCGACCCTTCGGCAAGGGTATTAGGTAAAGATGCCTTTAAAATAGCATACAAATTATCGCCAATATGAATAGTTGGTGTTTTAACTGAAGTGATTTTCATAATAACATATTATCTTATCAGGACTATCTAACAAAATCTGCTTTTTCCAATTTTGCAATAAAGAGAGTGGAAAAAATGCATCACCGTTATACATCTTTTTGATATGTGAAACAAAAAAGCTTTGGACTGCGTTATGGTATAAAAAAAGAGAGTAAATCTCTGATCCTCCAATGAGAAAAATAGGCGAAGCAAGATCAAGTCGAGTAAATTCTTCCATGGAAGAAACCTGAAGAATCTCCTGACTAAGTTTATCTTGCGAACGGGAAAATACAATTACGAGTCTCTCTTTACAATAGTTTTTAGGAAATGTCTCCCAAGTCTTTCTTCCCATAGCTATAGGATAAGTGCTTATTGTCTGAGCAAAAAATTGCAAATCTTCCGGATAATGCCACGGCAATTTACCCTTATTCCCTATAACTCCTTGAGGATCGCAAGCTACAATCCCTGAAACTAAAGTATTTATACAGGTACTCCATTACAAGTTGCCGCCGTCAAAACTCTGTGATGAGCTTCTATATTGTGTACTCGCAAGTAATCTACGCCTTGTTTTTGTAAAAGTATAGAAATCCCCACAGTTTCCCAATCCCGATCTTTAGGATCGTAACTGCTAAGCATTAATAAGAAAGATTTCCTAGAATGACCAACAAGTAAAGCACAACCTAAATCTTGAAATTTTTTCACCTCATTAAGTATCGTCAAGGATTGCATAGCACTTTTGCCATAACCTATACCCGGATCAAAAATAATCTGATCCACTTCAAGCCCTAAACCAACACAAGCTTCCAGCTGATGCTCTGCCCATTCCAATATCTGTTGTGAGCTTGGATTCGAAAAAGAAAGTATCTTCCGAGAGTCTGCAGGTATAGAACATGAATGGGTCATGACTAATGAGAGTCCAAAATCTTTAGCAAGCTGTGCCATCTTCTGAGGATTTCCAGAAACATCATTTATCCAGTGAATAGGATAAATATTCATAGCTCGAGCAATAATCTCTGGATAAAATGTGTCTAAAGAAATTTCAGGATATTGCATATTCCCCGACCAACGTTCGGAAAGCAGTTTCAACACTGGCTCTAAGCGTGCCCATTCCTGCTCCATAGACAATAAGCATTGTAACCCAGGATTTGTTGCTTGTGCTCCAAAATCTATAATCGCAGCACCTTGTACGAATAACTGTTCTGCATAAGTAACTGCATTTTCAGGATCCAAAAACTGTCCTCCATCCGACATGGAATTATCAGTAATGTTCACAATCCCCATCAATAACGAAGAAGGTAACAAACTCCTAAGAATAGAACCCGAAGGACAAGGAAAATGATAAGCAAGTTCTGCAAATGTCATTGTGTCATAAGGAGAATGTGGACAACAAAACTTTCTATAGGGGCATAACGAAGCAATCAAAGAAATTAAAAAAGGTCGATCCAGTAAACTCCGATGGGGAATATATTCTTGACCATTTTGATAATGAAAATCTTCTTCTCCATAGAGCAGAATATCTACGTCCAAGACTCTTGGAGACCACGGAAGAGTACTTTCTTCTCTACCTACAGCCTTTTCTACCTGCTTAATAATAACAAGTAACTCTTGAGGAGAAAGTATTGTGCGGCCTACAAGAACCGAATTAAAAAAAGGAAGATCCCATTCTTTAGGAGATTCAGGTAATAATAAAGCTTTTGTTTCTAAAATCACAGAACTTCGAAGTTCTGTGATTCCTTTTTCTTTCAATAAGGCATGCGCTTGTTGCAAATTCTTAAAACGATACCCTAGGTTGGATCCTAAACCTAAACAGACAAAGGAAGACTTGGACATCGCACCTCTTTGCTCATCTTAAATCGTATAGGTTTTAAAAGATTAGGAACCGGGGGACGTTCTTTTGCTACTTCTAAACTTATTTCCGATGCTCTATCCCCAAAAGATACGTCTAAACCGTCTAATAAGGACTTCGCTAAATGCTCTACTAAGGCATAGGGTTTAGCACTTGCAATTTCTTCAATAAGAGATGTTAACTTAATATAACAACATGCATCAGCAAGATTATCGGATACACAGGCAACAGGTTCTTTATAAAATGATAGGGTTACAGAAACTAGAACAGGCTGTTTAAAATGCCGTTCCTCAGGAGAACATCCTAAGTATAACCACACACGAAAATCTGATATAATTAACTGATATTGTTCAATAAAAGCCACCTAAAATTAGTAATATTCGCCTAATTAAAAGGAAATCTTATAGAAAAAACTGTTTTCTTTAAAGATTATTTAGTTTTTAAGCTCTTTACTTTGCTAGAACTAGTCTTCTCTTCTTCTAACAAATCCAAGAATGCCCGTAGCTGTTTAGAACGAATAGGATGTCGCATCTTTCTCAACGCTTTTGCCTCAATTTGACGGATACGTTCACGAGTCACATTAAAAGCTGAACCTACTTCTTCTAAAGTTTTAGGTTTACCATCAAGAAGACCAAAACGATGGATTAAAACAAATCGCTCACGATCTGTAAGTGTTTTTAATACTTCTTTCATTTTATCTTTAAGCATGGAATAGCCTGTGGCCTCGGCAGGTGATTCCACAGCCGTATCCTCTAAGAAATCTCCAAAAGAGCTTTCCCCCCCCTCACCTACTTCAGCCTGTAAAGAAATTGGGTGTTGAGCAATTTTATAGATTTCTCTAACACGATCCGGAGTCAGTCCTAATTCTTCTGCCAATTCTTCAGGGGTAGGCTCCTTCCCTGTTTCCATCATAAGTTTCTTCGCACCACGAAGAACTTTATTGATAGTTTCTATCATATGCACAGGAATACGGATAGTCCGCGCTTGATCGGCAATAGCACGTGTCACGGCTTGTCGAATCCACCAAGTGGCATATGTTGAAAATTTATATCCACGACGATATTCAAACTTTTCGACAGCTTTCATCAAGCCCATATTCCCTTCCTGAATGAGATCTAAGAAAGAAAGTCCTCGATTCGTATATTTTTTCGCGATAGAAATAACCAGCCGTAGGTTAGATTCGACCATTTCTTTTTTTGCTTCCTGACTTTTATCCATCCAACGTTGTAACATACGAACATCTTTCTTAAACTCTTCTAGAGTTCTTCCAGCAGCTACTTCTCGTTTATATAATTTACGTTTAGCAGATGCCAATTTTGCCGCAGCAAATTTATTTCTTTCCGCACGAATTTTTAAATCATTGATTTGCTGTTCTAGCTGTAAAAAAGAATCGTAAGCTTTAAAAACAACCTCACCGAAATCTTCTGTCACGTTATGCCGACAGTGAAAACAGCGCAAATACGCTTGTGTACGAATACGGCATTTTTCTAAATCATCATTTAGTTTTGCTGCCTCTTGCTTTGATAAATCGGGATGCTTTAAAGCCAACAATAGTGTTTCCAAAAAAGCATCTTCTTCTTTAAGCAAGGTAATTAGTTTAGGGAGCAATTTTAGAAAGTGAGCCTTATCTTCGACTTCTTTTTCAGAAATAATCTTATCAAATCGTTCTTTTCCATTGATTAGGTAATGCGCAATGGAAATGGCTTCTTTTGCAGAGTAGCGAAAACGTAAAATGATCCGTTCAATTTGCACTTGAGCCTTTTCTATTCTCTTCGAAATCTCTACTTCTTCTTCTCTTGTAAGAAGAGGAACTGTGCCCATTTCTTTTAAATACATACGTACAGGGTCATCCGGGGTGCCCTCAGTACGTTTGGCTAGACCTTCAAGTTCTTTGGCTTCTTTTTTCTTTTCTTTCTGCCTTTCAACGTCAATTTGGTTAAGGACTTGTACATCCATTCCTGTTAAGAAAATTAACACCTGATCTATTTGCTCAGGAGTGTCAAAAGACATAGGAAGAATCTCATTAATCTCCTCATACGTAATAAATCCTTGTTCTTTAGCAAGAGCTACGAGTTCTTCTAATTTTTTCTGAGATTCTTCTTCAGGGGAGACTTCCGTAACCGGACTATTTTGTGTATTCATGAGTAGTTTGCTTACTTGTAACAAAATAAGGAACTTTCTAGCCTTGGAAAACAGTGTAGCCAAAGTAAAGATAGGAAATCTAGGGATTTCTTACCGTATCCCTAGGATAAATTCTTGTTTTATTCACAAAGGACATTTTTACGCATGGGATAAAGAACTCCTAAAACATGATGATGCAGGGGTCCTTTATTTAAAGCAGTCAAACAATAATAAAAAGAAAGTGGTCCATGCAACTTTGTTTTTACTACCACTTTACCAAACCGTCCTTCTAAAAGATGCGAATGCAGGTCAGAAATCCATTGCTTTAACCCTGAGACTACAATATCGCTATCCATTTTAAAAAAATCTTCTACTCCACAGCCCGTCCAAGTTTTAAATAAAGAATTGGCGAAAACAGCACGTTGGGATTGCGGAGCATAAATAAAAAGCATCCCCAAGTTTTCCTCACGCAAACTATCAAATAATTGCCGGCATTCCAAAGAATAATTGTGAATATTAGAATCCGTACGCAGATAACGCGATGCGGTTAAAGAAGAAGCTGCTTCTATATTTTCAGCTTTAAAAGCAATTTTTTTCAACTCATTCGAAAGTTGGGTAGGTAAATCTTTAGCTAGAGAAAACATTGCCTGTGAGGGTAAATTTTCTGCGACGTCAGACTCTAATTGCAACAAGTTTCGAATCTCATACATCAATTCTTGAACTTTACTTTCTAATTTGCCAATGTAAGCTTGACGTCTATCCAACATGCTGCGCTGTTCTTCAAACGTCGCTTGATATTCATCATTTAAAGCTTGTTGGTAAGCTAACGTTTCTGCCAATTCAGAACCCAAATGTTGACTTTCCTCTGATTTTTCCTTACAATCTTGCAACAAAGAATCTAATTGTAGTTGTAAGCATTGGTTTTCTTCTTTTAATCTTCCAGCCAAAGTCTCTAGTTGTTGGTTTTCTCCTTTAGCCTTCATAAAAATTCCCTGAGCATGAAACACCTGACTTTTAAGTTTCTGGTTTTCCATTTGCAATTGCCTAGTCTCCTGTTGACGTTCTTCAAGAGACGTGCGAATTTGACGCAAACCTTCATCATTTTCCATAAGCTTACGGATTTTTGCTTGAAGCAATTGTACAGCAGCTGTTTTCAGCTGATTTTCTCGACGCCTGATTGCAAAAAACCAGCCTAAAGAAGAAATTGTAGTAAAAATGAAGCTCCCATAGTTTTTTTGTACAGGGGGAAGGAAAAAACAACAAAGGAGAGGAAGAAGAAGAGTCGCTAAAGGGAAAAAATAAATACGATACTTAAAACAAAAGCACAGCCATCTTTTCACCAGTAACATAAAAAATCAAATCCTTTTGGACCACGAAACTAAACATTCATAACTGAGTGCTCTAGACTGAATAGGAAAAAATTACTTTCAAAAGACTCTTATTGTAATTATTATATTAGCATAAAACTTTTTTTATTTCTCGAGAAAAACCATAATCCTTTCATTTTTCTTTTTCATAAATTCCTTGTTGTTTTAGTATGTATTTCGCAATTAAGCTGGGAGGCTCTTTGCTTTCATTCATATGTCAAAAATTTTTGACATAAAAGTATTTTTTATTAAGAAATGCTGTCCGGAGAAATCATGGCACCAAAAAAAATCAACAAAAAAGGTGGTTTACAAAAACGACCTTCTGCTGAAAAACGTATTAAAACTGCGCAAAAGCGTTATCTTATAAATCATAGTTTAAAGTCTAAAGTTAAAACTACAATTAAAAAGTTTGAAATTGCATTAAAAATTGGAGAATCTCAAGCTATTTTTAATGATTTGCAATCAGTTTATAGCGTCGTTGATAAAGCAGTGAAACGAGGCATTTTTAAAGAGAATAAAGCTTCTCGCATCAAGTCAAGAGCAAGTTTAAAAGCCAACATAAATCTCATAAACAGGTAATATCACTATGGCTGCGGCTTCTTTTCTTCCCTCCAGACTAGCTCTCTGTGTAAGGCACTGGGGTCCAACAAACAGTACTTCAACGATGAATCTGTTTAGAAGACACTCTAAGCAATTAGAAGAGACTCTTACGATGACTAATGATCTGCTTGAGATTTTTATTCACTCACTTGGAATTTCTCGTGCCGTGATGTCTCCAACTCCAGGATCTTCAGTAGATATACGATTGCAAAATACTGAATCTTTCCTATGTACAGCGGACGCTGTAAATGATTCTGTAACTTGCTTGGCATTATGGACTCAGTTGCTTAATGGTGCTCTTATTTTTGAAACCAATTCCGATGGATCGTTTATTTATAAAACGGATCCTACGACTGGAGTTCAAAAACGCCAACGACGTTCTGGGATTTATATCGCTAGTAAAATCTCTCGTTTAGCAGCAAAGACTGTAGGAAGTGTCACTGCCCTTCATCAAGCTCGTATAATTACTTTAGGTTCCCATGCTATGCTCGTAGGTGGGCGAGTTAGCTTAGCCCTCCATACATTTGCTTCAGGATGCTCTTTCATAGAGCATTGTATCGAAGTGCACTCATTACTTAACCAAACTATTGATCCGGAAGAAACTTCCTCTTCTCAACCTTTCATTCAACGTGCAAAAAATCTAAGAAGTGCCTTCTTAGCCATGTTCTGTGATTTTCTAGAAATTATTTCTACTAGTCTCTGGTTAATTTTTAGTATAGTCCCAGCAGTTTTAGGAATACATGCTCTTCTAATTTTGGGTATCGTCACTTTAATGGTCTCTATCTTCAACTTTATTCAAGATATTATCTCTTAAGTGGATTTCACCTATTTCATAAGTATATCTCGTTGATTTGTTTATTGTCTTATGCAAAGTATCAAAATCTGTCCAAATTGATACTTTGTACTTTGCACGCGTAATTGCTGTATACAATATGGACAAGCCAAAAATCTCGCTACCCTTGGGAAGAATTACAATGACTTCGTCATACTCGCTTCCCTGACTCTTATGAACAGACATAACGTAATTATAAACATAATCAGAAAAAACATTCGTATTTATGGGTTTGCATTGAGGAAAATATAACTGCTGAGTCCTTGGACATAGCATTCCTGTATCTCCATTAAACAATCCCCAAGTTTCATAGCGACTAGTGATCATCACAGGAATCGGAAGCTCCGGAGAATTTTTCCTCAGTGCTTGGTATATTTGGGCATTTAAATGAAGGACTCCCCAAGGACCATAACGCATGGGGGTAAGCACACATAAACGCGTTTCCGAAGAAGAAAGAGCTTTTATGAAAGCTGCTGTTAGTCTTGTAATCATGACAGTCTTATTTGGAAGAGGTGAAAAAGGAATCAGTTCTCGTTTTAATACAGCCCGAGTTAAATTTTGAATTTCTGAGGTCTTTGCTCGATGGGAAATTTGTAAATGAAACGTTCTTTCTGAGAAATTTAAAATAAGATCTTGAAAAGGATTGCCTATACCAATCCCGATAGGAGGTAACTGGTTAGTATCCCCCAGAATAATTAAACTTGCCGTGGATAAACAACCATTTTTATAGTGACCTTGGAGAGTTTGTACTAAACTATGAAGCAAACTTAAAGTAATCATAGATCCCTCATCTACTAAAAGGACATCTATTAGACTATAATGATGGTAAGCATACTCTTGAAGAAAATGATGAACCGTCTGAATAATCACAGTATTTTCAGGAATTCGATAGTTAGTCAAGATCTGACGAATATGTGATGTAGCTTTTCCTGTAGGAGAAACTATAGCAATGCGTAGCTTGGGCTGACTCTTAATTAAAGCTAAAATGAGCTGCACAGCTAAAAAAGTTTTTCCGGTACCGGGCCCTCCACAAATTATAGAAAAACACGCGCACATTACTTCTTGAAAAATATGACTTTGTTCTTTAGAGAGACCAACTTTAGGATCTACTGCAAGAGGAATATGTAAAGGAGTTGCAGAAGAAAGCTGAGTAAGTTTTTGAAATAATTTTTGTTTAGTAATGTACAAAGAACGTAGGTACACATGTTGACCATCGATAACAAATAATTCTGAGCAAATATCCTCAGGAAGATCCCTAAATCCTTGGTACAAGTCAGTTTCTGAGATTCCAAAAATAGAAGGAGTGATACGGCCTTTGTTTATGATAAGAAAGTGATAACCATGGCGCCAAAAAGCAGAAGAAATAGCAAGAAAGGTAAATACTTTTTCTGAAGAAGGTGAACTATATTTGAGCGCAAAAGTAATATCTAAAGGAGAAACCATTTGCTGATTCAGCAAAAGAATTAAAGATTGTGGTAACGCTTTATCGATTTGAAACATGGAGTTTTCATTATCTTTTGTTAACCTGAAGATCTTTAGGTAAGTGTTTTTGACAAAGAGCTAAAGCCTTCTGAATCTTTGAATCATAAACACTGTTATTAGGAGACAACAGCTGAAAGTATCGCCAAGCTTCCTCGTAACATTTATTCTCCACAAGGCAAAGTCCTAATAATCGGTAGGTATGTGATGAAGGAGCTATCTTTGTTAACCAAAGAGTATAGAAATAACATTTGTTATAATCTCCATGATTAAAAAGATAGTCTGCATCTTCCAAAAAGTTAGCAATTTCAGCTTCAGAAATCAAGACTGAAGGAATTCCTGTTGCAGTTATAAAATTTTCCAAATGTAAAAGACGAGAAATCGCGTGGCAAGCTAACGCTTGCTTGTACACCTGTTTTACAAAGAGGAAGACAATGTTTTCACATTCTATATCATAACTAGTGAAATCAAGCACAAGCTGCAATAATTTCAAAGCTTTTTGATCTACCCCTCCCTGCTTCCACAGCTGCTTCGCACTATGAACTAAACGATACACCAATTGTTGACGATCTATATCATACGACTGGATTGCCTCCCATAAAGCTAAGTAATTTTGTAGTTTCATAAGCTGCTCATCATCATCATATAAAACAATCTTTTGCAAAGTTTCTTGAGACAGCGTGAGTTTCTCACTAATTGAAATTTGTGGATCTAAAATACGAAGGAGAGAAACACATTGCTTTGCTTCTAAAGTTTCTACCTGCTGTACCTTATCAGACAGCAATGTTTCAAAAGTAACAACGAGTTTTTGCTGTAATTCTTCTAACCCCGAACAAGATACTAAAGCCTCACAAAACTGAGCAGCTTTATCCTGTCGTTTAGAAAAATTTTCTACCAAAGGTTGAATAACTAAAGAGCACGTGGGATGGAGGTAATGACGCTGCCATATCTCTAAAAGTTGAATGATTGGGGATAATTCTTCTATAGGCAAGGTTAAAGCATGAGTCATAAGCATTGATATAAACTTTTCCTCTGGGAAAAGTTGCTTGTAAAGATTTTGTTCTATAAGATGTACTTTTTTCAAATAGAACAACACCATCTTATGGTAATCTGCATAAATATGTATTGATTGCGATTGCATAAGTTCTAAAAAATAACTCTGGCTTAAAAGTAATGCGGTACGATCATAAATTTTTGTATTCCATTCGCAGTCTCGTTTTAATAATTTATCAATAATGCGATTTAAAATTATGCGTCCTTCCGGAAACATGTCTGTTTCTACTAACGAATGTGCCATAACTTGATCGAAAAAAAAATCTCCTAATAACTGTTGAATATTTAGATTCAGCCAAGGAGCTTGAGCTCGACTCTTCTCTCTTTGCCAACAAGATAAGAATTCTATAGTTTTTTCAAACTCCTGTTGTTTGTAGGAGAGTAAGGCCTTAAATAAACAGAGGTAAGGAGAATTCGGACAGTGTTCTTCTAGCCGACTAAGAAATGTTTCCATGCAATTAAGTTTATCAAGAAAAAAGTAATTAAAGATACTTCCTCCAAGTAATTCTTCTTTGAATACAAATGGCGTCTTTTCGGCTTCGTCATATGCTTTGGTGAAGATTTTATCTGCCTGAGAAAAATTTTGCTGTTTTTGCAATAAAAATCCCTGAAAGCAAAGAAGATGAGCTCGTTGCTGCTCAGCAGAGGGGCAATGCAACGTCCCTTCAGGTATTTCCTTCAGACCTTCTTCCCACAAAGTATGAAAAGTTTCAGTTTTTAGTTTTTTTGTTAGAGAAGTAAAAGAGGAAAATAAATAGTACAGCCCGCTTCCAGTAGCAAAGCACGTGAACAAAAAAACACAAAATAGTACATAGCGTAACATCGGAGTCCTGGGAGGATTTCAAAGAATTACTAACGCGAACGATTTTTTAACTTGTTAAAATTAAATTATATATACACCGTTGCGTTTATGCAAAATTATTTTTCAAAAAAGAAAATTTAAAAATTGTAAAGGATCTTTGAAAAATAACTCCCTTTGTATTACGTATTCATTCATACAATCTATTTCATTTATTTGTGCTCATGAATAAAACAGTATTATTTATTACTGAAGATCACGATTTATCATTACAATTAAAAAACTTAGCAGAAACTTCGGGTTATAAAATTAAAGTTTCTAGTGTGTTGATAGAGCCTTCAGAAGCCGGTCTTGCCTTTGGTGAATACCTATTACTTTCAGAAGCAACAGGTATCCAGAGCCTACCTAAAGATCTTGAAATCATTGTTTTGTTTGATTCTTTTGAAGAACAGGCAATTGTTGACATACTAAATCGCGGCGCTAGTGGTTACTTACTTCGTCCTATTACTGCAAATATTTTGGATGCCGTAATTCGAGCTCTTTTTCGTCAGCATGAATCTCTAGAACATACCTTTCCTGAAATCTTGAATTTTGGAGATCGTGTATTTCGTGTATTGAATCTCACTATAGAAAGTCCTGAAGGAAAAATTTTTTTAACACCCTCAGAAGCCGGTATTCTAAAAAAACTACTTATGAACCGTGGTCATCTCTGCTTACGCAAAAACCTTTTAGAAGAAATTAAAGGAAACACAAAAGAAATTATTCTTCGAAATGTCGATGTTCATATTGCTTCTTTAAGAAAAAAACTCGGGCCTTACGGTTTTAAAATTTCTACAATTCGTGGTGTAGGTTATCTTTTTTTAAATGAGGATACGCCCCCCCCACAATAACTTTTCTTTACTTGTTGTAAGTAAATCTTCGAAGAATGAAAATGCTGAGGCAAATTATTAAGGTACTTAATGTCTCCTTTTGCTTCTTCTCTATTTTCTCCTGAAGATTTTTCCTATCCAGAACTTATATCTCAAGCATATTATACCTGGGATATCCTTTCTCTTATGGAGGAGATGCTGACTCATCATGCTTTTTCAGGAATCCACGGTACTGTAGAATCTGGAGTTTTTTTAAAAAATATAGATAAAATCGAAATAGCTGAAGGTGCTTATGTAGAATCTGGTGCTTATATTATAGGACCCTGTATCCTAGGTCCTCAGACAGAAGTACGCCACGGAGCTTATATACGAGGTGGTGTAATCACAGGAAACCAATGTGTTTTAGGTCACTGTACAGAAGTGAAAAACTCTTATTTAGGACATCGAGTTAAAGCTGCTCATTTTGCTTATTTAGGTGATTCAGTCTTAAGTTATGGTGTTAACCTTGGAGCTGGAGTACGTTGTGCAAATTTCCGTTTAGACGGAGAAGAAATTTGTGTATATTCCAATTCAGAAAAATTACATACAGGTCGTCGTAAAGTTGGTGCCTTTTTAGGAAAAAATGTTTCCGTGGGATGTAATGTAGTGATCAATCCTGGACACCACATTCCTCCTGGAATTTTAGTCTATCCTGGGAAAGTCACTTAGGAAATAGATTATATGAATATAATAGAAATTTTTAATACCTATTGCCCTCCCATAGAAACAGCTATAGAAGATGCTTTAGAAGAATTCGGTAGTCCAAAACATCCCCTTCGAGCTCCTATAGAGTATGCTTTAAAAGGCGGAGGCAAGCGCATACGTCCTCTTTTAGTCTGCATGATTGCGCAAAGTTTAGGCCTTAATCATAATGTTATGGACTCCGCATTAGCCATAGAATTTGTTCACACATCCACACTCATTGCTGATGACTTACCCTGCATGGATAATGATGATGAACGACGAGGGCGCGCCAGCGTTCACAAAGCTTTTAATGAAGTCTCCGCATTACTCGCATCTTATGCTTTGATTCCCGTTGCTTACTCCCACCTTCGATTAAATGCAAAAAAACTCAAAGAAAAAGGCTATGATCCTCAAGCCGTAGATTTTGCCTATAATGTCGTGAGTGATGTTATTGATAAAAATATAGGATTCAGTGGGGTGTTAGGAGGTCAATACGATGATATGTTTTTTTTAAACCAGGGTAAAGAACATGTACAATCTATCATGATAAAAAAAACCAGTACGCTTTTTGAAATTGCTTGTATGTCTGGCTGGTTATTTGGTGGAGGGGATCCTAACTATGCTCCTGTAATTACAGAATTCGCTCACAATTTCGGTTTGCTCTTTCAAACAAAAGACGACTTTTTAGATCTTCAACAAGATCGTAAAAACATTAGTCTAAATTATGCCCTACTTTTTGGCGAATCAGAAGCCTTGGAATTGTTAAATCTATCTGCAAACAATTGTCTAAAGCTCTTAGAGAGTCTCGTAGCTGGAGGGTTAAAAAATACATTGGAGTTTGAAGCTCTTGTTGAATTCTTGAGAAACCTCGACACACACGTTCTTAACTAAAGCTAGGTCTTAGAAATCCTCAATAAAGGCTTATGAAGGAAAATCTGGGTGAGAGGATTTGAACCTCCGCCCCCTTGCACCCCATGCAAGTGCGCTACCAGTCTGCGCTACACCCAGGAAAACAAATTTCTATAAGTAGGTAATCCCTTCAAATTGAAACTCGCATTTTTGAAATTCAGCAACTCCGATTTGAGCACACTTTTCTATTATCACTTCCATAGAATCTCCAAAAGAAACATCTGCAGAATCTATATCTACAGCTATAGATGCGGTAAATGAAGCACCCCCCTTAATTCCTTTTACCTTAAAATTTACAAAAATACCTTCTTTTGTTTTGGAGATATTCTTAAACCGAACTAAATTATTATCTATAAGGTCCTTCATTCTATGAATTTTCTCTAGTAAAAAAGAATAAAAATATCATCCGTTGGGGTTCATGTAAATGCAAAGATTCCGTTATGAAGGGATTTCCTTTCGAATTTCCTGATGCAATCGCCCCAAGCCTACATCAGAATAGTTAACGAATTTAAAAAACATCTGATACAGAGGATCAAATTTTATTATTTCTTGAGTCATATTTATAGCGACAGCGCGATAGTTTGGATGGCCTTGAGGTTGAGAGCGTAATTCACAAAGCCATTGGAGAGCTCTGACATTTATGTGGAAAAACCAACGGATATTATACGCCATAGGAACAACATACTGTGCTTCTTCAGGAAACTCTTGAGCAATCTGATTGTAAGCTTCATAAGCTCGTGCCATAGCATCGCGATAAGGCTTTTCCATAGGGGTGTCTAATAAATCTTCAGGCAAAGTATAGCCATGGTTTACAGAAAGTAACTGACGTTCCTGAGTTAAGGTTCTATGCCTTTGCAAATCTCTGTAAATTCCAAAATCTGCCATTATATCAAAACCAAATTCCACACACTCCAAACCACGAGGAGATTTATGCCTGCGGTTTTCTCTGGCTGCAACACTACTATCCAAAACTTGAAAAAGATCCTCCTGAGACATCTGCTTACAAGTAATGATAAGATCAGAGAAGGACCTTTGGGAATAAGGAAAAAGAAAAGCTGCCGCAATTTTATAAATGCCTTCAGGATCGCCATAAATTAATCGAACACTAGAACAAGTTTGCGAAGTTTCTTTTTCTAAAGCAAAGTGCTTCGCAACGCTTTTCATTTGTTTTTGTAGTGTTTGACGGTATTGTAACATTGCTTGGTGGTGATGATGATGTGGTTCCGCACGACTTAAAAAAGAAGGGATGATCTTCATAAGCTCTGTTAAAGATTGTTCTCCCAATAACCTTAGCTCTGAAAGATTGTGAGCTTGTAACTTGTGGATGAGATTTTGCCAAAATCTCCCATTAGCAAAAAATCCTAGATTTGTGAGGGTTGCTGCGGGAAGAATTCCCCTAATACAGTCCAAAACTTTAGCACGTAAGGATTTAGCATAAGCAGATTCTGATATTTCAGAATCTCTAGGATAAAGTTTTTCAAAATGCGTACGGACTTGAGGAATCAAATCCGAATAAGTTTCGAATAGAAAATTACACGTCCCCAAAAAAACATCTTTAAAGGCCGAGGTCATTAAAATAGGGTCGCGGTAATATAAATACTCCCCTCGAACCTTTTGATCAAAATACACATACCTTGTGGACTTTTCTAGGGGGGATCCTCCTATGCGAGCATCTTCTAAAACTTTTGCGGCTAAAATAGACACATTTTCCATGGCAAGATGGGCTCCGCCCAATTCTCCAACAGAATCATCTCCGAAGTTGTCAAGAATACGTTGATAAAAATCGGCAGCCTTTTGTACACCTAACACACAGTCAGTAGTCTCGTTAAAACAACTGCTGCTTTCTTCATGTTCTATAAATTCCTTTAAAAGCAGAGATCGTAAACCTAAAAGAGATCGAGAATATTTAGAAAACAAAGCCCCCTTAACTACCTCGGGAAGGTTTTTTAAACCAAAAACATTAGATTCCAAGTTAGTAACAAAACGAGATAAACATCGTTTTTCATTACTAGAGAACTTTTCTTCTCTGCCTAACATGAAGACCTCAAAAAATAAAAAATCCTGCCATAGGGATAAGAAAAAAGCAAAACTGTTTTTAACTACCCTATCTTTGTTGAAAAAGAGTTGATCTTGTGTTTAAAAAAGTGCAAAATTCTATTTTTCTTACCAAATGAACAGTCTTTTAACATAGTTTTAAACAAGAAAACCACTTAATTCGTTCTCGAATAGAGTGGTTTTGAACATTTTCCACTCCCTCTAAAGAAGAAGAATATAGTATAATAAATAAACTCTCTCTTCTCAAGAATGTGGAAACTGTCGAAGGATGAACCATGAGTGCCTTGAGTTTAAGCAGACGACCTAGAAGAAATAGAAAAAGCCCAGCAATTAGAAATCTCGTAGCAGAGACACATTTGTCTTCTCAAGACTTCATCGCTCCTCTTTTTGTTCGTGAAGGTAAGAATATCCAAGAACCGATTGAGAGTCTTCCAGGCGTTTATCGATGGAGTTTAGATCTACTACTTAAAGAAATAGAAAGGCTTTGTGAGTATGGTTTAAAAGCAGTAATGCTTTTCCCTGTAATTCCTAGTCATCTTAAGGACGCTTACGGTTCTTACTCTTCTAATCCTAAAAATATTTTGTGCCATAGTATTTATGAAATAAAGAGAACCTTTCCAAACCTTTGTGTGATTAGTGACATCGCTTTAGATCCCTATACTACTCATGGTCATGATGGTATATTTTTAGATGGAGAAGTTCTTAATGATGAAAGCGTAAGAATTTTCGGCAATATTGCAACTCTCCATGCTGAAATGGGAGCTGATATTGTTGCCCCAAGTGATATGATGGATGGAAGAATAGCGTATATCCGTTCTAAATTAGATCAAGCAGGGGCTACAAGTACCTCAATCCTTTCTTATAGTGTTAAATATGCTTCAGCTCTGTATCAGCCCTTTCGTAATGCTCTACATTCCCACGTAACTTCAGGAGATAAAAAGAATTATCAGATGAATCCTAAGAATGTTCTAGAAGCTTTGCTTGAAAGCTCTCTAGATGAAGAGGAAGGAGCAGATATGCTCATGGTCAAACCTGCAGGGTTTTATCTTGATGTTCTCTATCGTGTTCGCCAGCAAACGTGTTTGCCTTTAGCAGCTTATCAAGTCAGCGGAGAGTATGCTATGATTCTTTCAGCTTCTCAACAGGGATGGCTGAACTATGAGAGAATGGTTTATGAATCTGTAGTCAGTATTAAGCGGGCGGGTGCGGATATGATCATTAGTTATGCCGCCCCTTTTATGTTGGAGATGCTGCATTCTGAAAGGGATTTATAAGTTCTTTGAAGAACAAATATGACTTTCCTCTTGTGGGGAAAGAATACCTGTTTCTTTAGCGTATTCCACTAAAGCTTCTTTTACTATCGTAAGCATCTCTATTTTGGAGGGATCTATAAGCGTAGGTAAGGCAAAGTCTTCGGAGCTGATTTCTAAAAAACCAAATTGACAAGCAAGATTAAAATTTTTTGTGATAATTGCTTTAATTAAAGGGACTACAGGAATTCTCATTGGCATAACTTTATCATAAATTTCAGTATCTATGATGGGGCGAGTTTCTCCATGTACATTGGTGTCTGGATTGATATAAACGCGTTTTTTCTTGAAAAACCCTGAAAGGTATGTCTTTGTAAATGTTAATTTGTTGAATCCGAGTCTTAAGAAGCTGAAAGCTTGGCGCTTCGAGGGGTTGGGAAGAACAGTTATCGAGTGATCCCGAAGGCCTAAATGAGGAGACTCTTCTTTATAACATAGCCTTCCTGTTAAGGGATCTCCAGCAATGAGAGAATCTTTGTGGGAAATCTCTTCAAGATTAAGTAGACTAGAGAAGGAAGCTCCTTTCGTTGTAATGATATAACGTCGTTGGGAACTTTTAATTCCTGTGCCTGCAAGAGCTACGACTTGTTCATGTAAAATTCTTCCTTTAAGGAAAAGATGACCAATAGTTAAAACTTCTGGAAAAGACAGGGTAAAAATCACCTGTTTTTCATCTGTAATAGGAGCTATCTGCTGGATATGTATTGAAGGGGATCCTGAGGGAAACGGACCAGAAATTGTATGGAGGTGGGCTATGGCTTTTAGGTCTTGGGTGGGCAATGTCAGACGATCTCTAAAGATAATATGAGGACGAAGCCCAAAAAGTTTCGCTATTGCCCGCACCCCTACCACAAAAACGTAGAAGCCTTCTTCTTTAGAAGAAAATAAAGCAAGGTGTTTTTCTGGAACAGGAGTAAATGGTCGGTTATCTGCAAGATTGATGAAAATGTCTTTTGGACTTTTCGTGGGAAGCGCAGGGATATCAAAGGGACGTTGTTTCATTAAGGCAAACAGTCCTTCTTTTTTAAACACTTCTAAAAGTTCTAAATGAGACAGGGTTTGTAAATCGTAGGAATATTCCGTAATTGTCGGACCTGGAAGTTTTTTAATCACAACATCTAAAAGAGAGCGTTTTACTCCTCGGCGTATACTAGTTACGGTTCCTGAAACATGGGATGTAATGAAGGTGTTAGGAAAATGCTTATATTCAGCTATAGGACATCCTGAGTTTATAACATCCCCTTGCGCCACTTTAAGTTTTAAAGCTAAGGAGCAAAAAGGCCTCAGATCTATAGCAACAAAGTCTGGATCCACTCTATTATAGAATCCAGACTCTTTTGGAGATCCTTGTAAGGATAGATCTAAACCTTGAGATACAGCGATTTTCATATCTTTGAGATTATAGGTGATTTTATAAGGGAATCCAGTTTTTTTTCTTATTTTTTTTAGTAGAAGAAGATTGGAGTTTTTTGCCTTTGGTTTTTCTATCGTTATTTGTTAAATCTTGGGTAACTTCATTGATCAAAGATTCTGTTTCTTTCTTGTATTCTTCACACGAAGAGCGGATATTTTCTAGGGCAAGCCATTCTTCAGGAGAGAAGTTATCAGGATTATTTGCAAAGACTTCCATTTGCTCACGAGTCATTCCTGTTTGTGTAAGAATTTCTTGCGCGCGTTTATCTAATTCTTGGATTTTTTCTTGAGTTTTGTGGATTAGGTATTCGTAATCTGCATCGGAATCGGAAGTTAAAGCAGAACCGAAAGAAGAGTCAAAGTCTATTTTATAAATAGTTAGGATTTGTTTTATAGAATCTATTATTTTTTCAGCAGACTTACTATTCATAACAATCACCATTATTTTGGTTTATTATAAAATAACTTTGATTATTTTGTATTGCGATATTGCTCTTTTTTATACTTAAGCGTATATTCGCGGAGTAAAAATAGGAGATATCGTGGACTATTTAGAAAAGTTGCAAGTCTTAATAGAGGAAGAGCAACCCGCGAGCTTTTTTAGTCTATGGGAAGAGTATTGTTTTAATGATGTAGTACGAGGAGAGGAGCTTGTTCAAATTTTAGAGAAAGTTCGTTTTTCTTCTTTTGCACCGTTATTTGGAAAGATTGTAGATACAGTACTTCCTCTTTGGGAAAAGGTTCCTGAAGGAGTAAATAAAGATCGAGTGCTTCAACTGATCTTGGATTTGCAAACATCTAATAATAAGATGTTTTATGATATTGCTTTCAAATATGTACAAGAGAAATATGCTGATCAGGAGAATTTTGACGAGGCTTTGCGGGTTGTTGGGCTTCGGGATGGCCGTGATTTTCAGTACAGTTTGAGTCGTTTTGAGTTTTTGATGCATTTGACTAAGGGGAATTTTGTGTTTCATCAAGGAGGATGGGGCGTTGGAGAAGTCATGGATGTCTCTTTTCTTCAGCAGAAGGTTTTGATAGAATTCGAAGGCATCATGATGGCTAAGGATATTTCTTTCGAGACGGCTTTTAAAAGCCTAATTCCTTTGGACAAGGAGCATTTTCTTTCTCGACGATTTGGAGATCCCGATAGCTTTGAAGCTTATGCTAAAGAATATCCTGTTGAAGTTATTGAAATTCTTATTAGAGATTTGGGTCCAAAGACAGCAAAGGAGATAAAAGAAGAGCTTATAGAGCTTGTCATTCCTGAATCTGATTGGAATCGTTGGTGGCAAGCCACCAAAACTAAGATCAAAAAAGATACACGCATTTTATCTCCTGATAATTCTAAAGAGCCTTATATTCTTTCTTCAGTGAGGGATTCACATCTCTCCCAGCTAAAACGTAAATATGAACTTGCCCAGAATAATATCGAGCGTATTTCTCTTATCTATTACTTTATTAGGGATTTGCATAGTGAATTGAAAAATTTTGAGATTCGCACATATTTAGTGCATGCCCTTGAAGCTCTTGATGTTGGGGACAACAAAGCTTTACAATTGCAACGAGACCTTCTTTTGTCGGATTATCTAGCGGAGAAGAACGTGAGTATCGATAGTGATTTTATTTGTTCTTTATCAGAAGATGATGTCAGTCGTTTTTTAGAGAAAATTCCTATCACTGCGCTACAGAAATCTTTTCTAATTTTAATAAAAAAGTTTTCTCCTTTTTGGGAGAAGATTTTCATGCAGATTCTTTTATATACTTCCACACATACACTCAGAGAATCTACGTATAAAATACTTAAAACCAATCCTGAGAGTTTGGAAAAATTAAAGCAGAAATTATTAGAAGTTGTACATCAACCTATGATGTTTCCAGAGTTTTTTACGTGGTTTTTTTTAAAATTAGGAAGTGGAGAAGATGGAATTTTCGATCCTCAAGATAAAGAGATTCAGAGGCTGTTCCTTGAAGCAGCTTTGACCTTTATGTATCATATTGCTTCTACACCCCAAAAAGAGTTGGGGAAAAAAATGCATCATTTCCTAGTGAGTCAACGTTACCTTCCCATCCGTCGAATGATAGAACAAGCTCCACTTCCTTTTTTACAGGAATGTTTGTTATTGTCGACGAAGTGTCCGCAATTTTCTTCCAGTGATTTGAATGTTTTGCAAAGTCTTGCTGAAGTTGTGCATTCCGGTTTAAAAAAACACGCACCCACTATTGAAGAAGATGTTTTTTGGGCCACTTCTGAAAGTTTTTCTCGTATGAAGAATAAATTGCAGTCTCTTGTTGGTAAAGAGATGATAGAGAATGCTAAAGAAATTGAAGATGCTCGTGCTTTGGGAGATCTGAGAGAAAATTCTGAATATAAATTTGCTTTAGAAAAAAGATCGCGTTTACAAGAAGAAATACGTATATTGTCTGAAGAAATAAATCACTCTAAGATACTTACCAAGGATATAGTCTTCACAAATAAGGTGGGTATAGGGTGTAGAGTCACCTTGGAAGATGAGCAGGGAAATTGCGTAGACTACACTCTTCTTGGTCCTTGGGATGCTAATCCCGATCAAGGTATTCTTTCTTTGAAATCAAAACTTGCACAAAATATGCTGGGAAAAAGTGTAGGTGCTAAGGTAATGCTTCAAATGAAGGAATACAAAATTTCTAAAATACGGTCTATATGGGATACGCAATGAAGCGTGGAGTATAGCGGAGTCGAACCGCTGACCTCAACAATGCCATTGTTGCGCTCTACCGACTGAGCTAATACCCCAAGAGAAAAAAGCTATCACGGGATAAGGTTTAGAATCAATCTTTGTTACAACAAAAGGTCTAACTATATATGAAATTTTTTAGTCAACTACCTACCTTCGAACCCGATGCTATTTTAGGTCTACAGAAATTGTTTTTGGAGGATAAGCGATATAACAAAGTGAACCTGGTGATAGGTACTTATGAACATCCACAAAAACGGTATGGGGGGGTGTCTAGTGTACGTAAGGCACAAACGGTAATTCTAGAAGATGAACAGAATAAGCGTTACTTACCGATTTTAGGCTCGTCTGTTTTTCTCGATGAAATGCGAGAGTTTGTTTTTGGTTCCATAGATCCAGATACTGTGACGGGTTGTCAGACTCTAGGAGGTACAGGAGCTTTGCATCTAGGTGCGAAAATCTTTGCTATGACAGGGCTCACGAGGACAGCATACATTCCTGAACAAACATGGAGCAATCATATACGCATTTTTGCTCAAGAAGGCTTAGAAATTATCCAGTATCCCTATTATAGTTTGGAACACAAAAATCTAATGTTTGAACAATTGGTCGCTTTTTTCAAAAACGCCAAGAAATACTCTGTTGTTTTGTTCCATTGTTGTTGTCACAATCCAACTGGAGTAGATTTTACTGAATCTATGTGGAGAGAGCTTGCAGCGCTTATGAAAGAACGTGAGTTAATTCCTTTTTTTGATATGGCTTACCAGGGATTTGCTGATGGTATAGATGCTGATAGAAAGCCTGTACAGCTCTGTATAGAAGCAGGGAACACTGTGCTAATTGCTGTATCTGCAAGCAAGAATTTTTCTCTTTATGGTGAACGTGTAGGATACTTTGCTGTTCATGACATCTTCCCAGAGGAAATAGATAAAATTACAAGTTGTCTGAAAGAAAAAGTGCGTGGCGAATATTCTTCACCAAATCGCTTTGGAGGGGAAATTGTTGCGACGATTTTGAGCAATCCTTATTTAAAACAAGAGTGGCTATCTGAGATTGATACTATACGTGAATCTTTAAATAAAATGAGAACCAAGTTTGTCCATGCTTTACGTACAGTTGCAGGACATACCTTTGATTTCATTTTGTCACAGAAAGGCTTCTTTGGATATCCAGGATTTTCTACTAAACAAGTACTCTTTTTAAGAGAAGAAAAGGCTGTCTATACAACAGCAGGAGGACGGTTAAATTTAAACGGCATTACAGAAAAAAATATAGAGCATGTACTGCAAAGCTTAGTTGAAGCTTATGAGTTACTCTAGTCTTCGAAACAAGAAAGTAAAATTTTATATCTACACGGTGATTATTTTTGGGGTTTTTCTTTGTTGGAGTATGCCTAAAGAGCTTTATGAAGCTATGCACAAACACTTTGTCTCTCTGTACACAAACATTTTCCCTAAACCTAAAAACCATTATGTTTCAGAACATTCTTTTTTAGAAGTAGAAAATCTTCTACTGAATGAGCAAATCATAGCATTAAAAAAGAAACTGCTAGTTCAAGAAGTTATAGACCATAAACCTCCTGTATTTCCTGAGATTCTGACTCCTTATTTTCATAAACTTATAGAAAGTCATGTGATCTATCGCGATCCTGCACATTGGGCAAGCTCTTGCTGGGTAGATGTAGGCAAAGAACAGGGAATCAAAAAAAATTCTCCCGTAATTTCTGGAAAAGTCTTAGTAGGACTTGTGGATTATGTAGGAATAAATCAAGCTCGAGTACGCTTAATTACCGATGTAGGAATGAAACCCTCTGTTATAGCCATGCGTGGAGGGATACAGGCTTGGTGGGTGAAACATCATCTTCGTGAGTGCGTCCAGGAGTTAGAACAGCTTTCTGATACATATATTCTGGAAAAAGATAAATATAACACAATATTGCAACTCAAGGAACTGATCTCTCGAATACAGTCTGAAGGCGAAAATCAAAAGCTTTTAAGAGGCACTCTTTCTGGAACTGGAGGAGCTCTGTGGAAACAAGAAGCTTCTATTTTGCAAGGAGAAGAGTTTTGCTTTGCACAACAAGAGAAAGATTTATTGCCTGGAGACATTTTGGTAACTACAGGTTTAGATGGCATCTTCCCTCCAGGATTACTTGTTGCTCGCGTAACTAAAATATTTCTTCCACAAGAAGGTGCGTGTACATTTAAAATAGAAGCACATTCTTTAGAGGCAAATCTAAATAAACTTTCACATCTTCTTATTCTACCTCCTATGGAATTTAATCCTAATGATAGACCGGATATTTTCGGATTATTGTGGGATTAAAGGGTGGACTTCCTTGCAAGGGAAGGAAACCATTTCCTTCTTTATCTATTCCGCGAATAAAAACGAAACCCATGTGTATTTCATCATCAATCTTAAATTGTCGTAAAAATTTTTTTGCAGCCTCTAAGTAAATCCCTCCTTGATAATCCAAATTCTCTTGTTGTACATAAGTCATAAGGTTGGTTTTAGAATAATCTGTTTTCTTTTCTCCTAAAAACGATGTTTTCCAATCAATAATATAATATTTTCTTTCGTGTTCAAAAAAAAGATCTATACTACCTTGCCAAAGATTTTCATTGTGTGAAAAAAGAAAAGAGGCTTCTCTAAACATCTTCTCAGGAGAAATATCTGCTAAGATAAAAGTGTGCGAAGGGAAACTAAGAGGAGTAAAAAATGTTTCAATTAATAACATTATAATCATTTCTTCAAATCCCACCAAATGCGTGTGCTTCACAAAATTAGTGACTATAGGAAAAAGGTGATTTCTATCTTTGCATGGAATAGGGAGTATTGCTTCTATTATCTTGTGAATTATAATTCCTGTTTTTTCTCCTAGAGGAAGGAGAGCTTGTGAAGGATTTAGATCAAAACGGAGTGAGTTTTCAGCTTCTTTATAACTATCCAATGTAGGCTTTACTGAAGAAAAAGAAAAAATCTCTTTGGGAAGAGGAAGATGTAAGGAGAATGTTTCAGGAGGTTGTAGAGAAAAAGTTGTGAAGTTGAGGTCGCTGTCTTCCTTAGACTGAGAACAAGAAAAGAGTAAAGGATGTTTCTCAGCTAAGTGCATAGCTAGATCATACGTGGATGTGTGTGATCCTTCTATTTTTACGTAGTTTGTCAGAGCAGAGAACTTAGGACATGATGATGGAGGAGAGAAACTTATAGGGAGGTACAGTTGTTTTCTTGCTCGTGTGCAGGCAACATACATCTCTCTTAACGATTCCGAAGAACTTTTATTTTTTTTCGATTTATCAAGACCAGGACAAAAAACAACATCATATTCCAACCCTTTTGAAGAATGGATTGTTGTAATTTTTAAAGTTTCTAAATCTTCAGAATAAGAGGATACAGTAAGCTCTTCTTCCCACCGCCCTGTCTCTGAAAAACGTTGTAAATGAAGAAACTGATGGTAAGGATAAGAAGAAATGGTATCGAGATAACTGCAAAGTTTTTCCATCTCCTGAAAGATTAAATCTCCCTGAGGGGTCTTTAATAAGGTTTCTCCTTGTGAAGACATCAGATGGTAAAAAGTAGCTAAAACACCGTAATTCGAGATGTAAGTATGTAAAGTTAAGAAATATGTTGTGTACTGTTCTTTCTTGTTAATAATTTCAGACGGAGAGAGTCCAAAAAGACTGCTGACTAAAACACGACTCGTCTTTTTATAATTTTCTGGATAAAGAATTGCTTCGAGTAAAACTAAGGTAAGTAAGTAGGTTTCTGTAAGATGGAACACCGATTTATTTTTAGAAAATGAAATAGGCACTGTGCTGTGTGTAATAAAATCGAAGGCTTGCTCAGAATCTGAGACTAGAATCACCATGCGACCTAAAGGAATGCCATACTCCTGCTGTAAGCGAGTTGCTTCTGAAGAAATCCAAAGAATTTGACTTTCTATATTTTCATATACAAAGAAGTGTATGGGAGCATAAGGTGGATTATGAAAATCTTCCTGACATTGAGGAATTAAAGGATAGTATTCTATAGGAGGATAGCCAGGAATTTTTAAAAAAGGCGAGATTCTATGAAACAGTTCATTAATTGCCTCCATGAGTCGTGGTGTAGAGCGATAGTTATTAATCAGCTGTAATTGCGCGTTCTTGGAAAATGAAGATTTTGCTTTTAAGTATGTGGGAAGATCTGCATTACGCCATTCATAAATAGATTGTTTAGGATCTCCTATTAAAAAAAATGATCCTTGAAATTTTTGGGTAGCAAAAAGTGTAGAAAAGATGAGCCACTGTTTTTTATCAGTATCTTGAAATTCATCAATAAGGACGAATTGATAACGTTCTCGTAAAGAAACAATCACGGGTTGTGCTTCAGGAGTAGAAAGCAATTTCTCCAAAGCAAGGATACTTTCATCAGGAGAAAGCCAGGGTGTGTAGTTTTGTTTTAAATATTCTTGTACATCTTTTAGTAAGGTATTAAAAATTTCATCAAGATTACAAAATTGTGAAGTGCATTCTAGCCATGACATTTCTTCTAAAATGTGGAAAGCCTCACAAGGTTGATAGCGAGCTAACCGGTTGTGCGGATGCAAGGCATCTGCAAGTTTGAAGAATGCGAATAACGTACTATGAGTTGCAGAAGAATACAGAGTGTCAACGAAACAGTGAATATCCTTGATAAGAGAAAAGGATTGTTTTTTAAATCCTTCTATATGTGCCGTAAACTGAGCAAGAAAATTTTCTTTTGGAAAGTTCTTAAGTAAGTCACGAATATTTTGATGCCACAGTGTTAGCTTTGTCGAAGTTTCAGAAAGCTTAGGAAGAGTATCAGCAATCGTAGTCCCATAGTTAGCTAGTAGTTTGTCGATAAGAGAAGCAGAGTGCGTGGAATGTAAATTATAACGAACTGCTAATAATTGAAATTGTTCGGGGAAAAGTACAGCACGCCAAAGATCTTGAGCCAAATAATCTTGGATATGGTGAAGAATAAGTTGGGTATGAGTTAGCCCCGGATTCTTATGGAGAAGACGTGTTCCTGGAAAATATTGTTTTAATACAGAATTGCAAAACCCGTGTATAGTAAATAGAGACATCCGCTCTATGGTGACCAAGGCATTGCGAATGTTCATGTAAAGCTGTTTTACATCCTGATGAGGAGATAGGTAGGGAAGAAAAGAAGCTTCCTGACATGCGAGTGAAGCTTGGAACTCTCTCAGGCATTTAGAGAGACTCTCTCGTATACGAAGCTTAAGTTCATTAGCAGCTGCGTTGGTAAAAGTAACCGCAAGAATGTTTTCTATATGTGTTATAGAACCTTCAATTAAACCTCTTAAAATAATATGCTCCAAAGTGAAGGTTTTTCCTGTACCAGCAGAAGCTTCTAGGAAAAATTTCCCTTGTATCGAAGTATCGGGATTAAAAATATCAAATGGTTTCACAGAGGTCCCTTAAAAAGAGATAATATTTTTAAACGTTGAGATTCATCAAATTCATTGAACATGTCTTGAAAATTACGATTATGAAATTTCCAAAATATAGAACGAAAAGGATTTTCCACCTCTTCTTTTATTGTCTTACATACGATCTGTTGAAACTTTTCCCCATCATGAAGGTATTGCCAGCACACAGGAGAAATTAAGGGAATCGGTTGAGAACACATCATCTGATAAACCTCAAGGACTCTAAGAAGATATTTTTCCGGATTCGAAAAAGGTAAAGCTATGTTTTCATAAGCTTCAAAAGAGACGAGTTTGAATAATTGTGCTTTTGAAGGAAGTTGACCTGTAAATTGTAATATTGCCATAGCAATATATCTTTCAAGAAGGGCTTCAAGTTCGAAAGCGGTGTCAGGCAGTCTATTTGTTTTTTTTGTGGTTTTTTTTATTAAGGCACTAGGATCAATAGCACAAAAGTATAGTCCTTCATCACATACTCCATGGATTGTTCCATGAATCTTTATTGTAGTTTGAGAAGAAGTAAGCTCGACAGGAGGAAGAAGCACAGACTGTTTAGAAGGCATATCTTGAAATAATGATGAAGAAAGAACCACGCTATAAGGAATTTGTTTCGATTTCTTACTTATAGAATGAAACCAAAGATGCATGTTCTCTTTATAATTACAAAATTGTTCTTCAGAAAAAGGAGAAGCAAAATGAATACTAAAATCTTGAGGGGTATCTAGAAAGCAATGATTCCAAAAGTCGGTCAGGTGATATTTCGTCGGAAAGAACTTGGGACGTTTCCCCAAGATTTGTGGTGAAGAGAAGTAAAGATTATAGTTCAACTTTAAGAAGAGATCGAGAGGAGATAGAATACTTTTCACTAATTGTAAAAGAGAAAGGTGACAAGGAAGAATTGGAAATGAGGAAATCGATTGAAACAAAGATGGAAAATGAAATTTTTGAGAACAAAAGGACTTAGCAAGGCGATAATAGTAAGCTTGGGAAGCATGCATTCGTGTTTTCTTTGCAAAAGAAACAGGAGCATAAGCTTTCATAGGTAGAGAATGTACAGGAAGATTCGCATCCTCTTGGATATAGTTCACAAAAGCACTGGGAAGTTGAGGATGTAGAATAGAAGATAAATAGCTGATATGAAGTGCGTATTTTGTAGAAACAAGAATTTGTAGAAAATGAAAATTTTCTTCGTCTTCTGATGAGGAAAAAGCAAGTTCTTCGTGAGTCGTTGCTCTATCTAAGATATCTAAAACGTCTAAAGATTCTTGTGAATGATTGGCTCCTAAAATAAATGTATAGCCTTTAGGAATAAAACTAAGATCAGCTAGCCTACCAACGTAAGGACCCGGTTTGTTGTAAATAGGACTGCTATTATAAAAATGCCTCAAAAAATCCAAACAAAAATCAGTAAAAAAAAGTAACGAACACTTCGAAGTCGCATAGGTTGGTAATAAAGTATTTTTCAACGAAGCAATCAACAACAGTTCATCAGAAGATAATTTGAAAGTCTTTTCTAAAAAAGAAAAGATGACTTCAAAATGCTTTTCATATGTCGATGTAGTTGTATGGTAAACATTAAGCAACTCTTGAATTTCATAAATTAAAGGAAGCGTAGTTTCCCAAATTTCTACTTGACTAACACGTCCTTCTTCTTCAATAAAAGGATATTCTTTTAAGATACGGTCTCCGAGAGATTTTATATGTTGCTTTAGAGCAATCTCTTGTATGGGAATTTTAATCCACTCCTTAGCTAACTTTTTCACAAGGTAGTGAGTTTTGTTTGGCTCAACAGGACTTTGTAATTGTGGGTGTGTCAATAATTGGAAGAGACAATACTGATCCCCTTGTGTTTGTAAAATCGATGAGAGTAGAACGATTTTTCCTCTTAAATCTTCAGAAGATAAAGTAGCTTCCTCAGTGAAATATAGAGGTACATAAGGTTGAAACGTAGCTTTTAAATGTACAGTATAATTGTCTATATGCGAAGAAAGAATAAAAATTTCTTCAGGAGCGATTCCTTGGTTTAAGAGTGTGGTGACTTTAAGAAAAGTTTCTTGGACTTCTCTAGCAATATTATGCGCATGGTCAATGGTTATTGTTTGTTTAGCCTCAGAAACCTCTTGTAAGGGCGTTGGCCTGAGATTTAAAAACGCATTTTGTATAACCGCTAAGGAAGAATTTGCCGTAGGAGAGACAAAAATCTCAGTAGAATCTATCTCGCGATCTAAGAAGAAATTTTGAGATACTTGAGATTTATGCGAGAGGTTGGCAAGTAATGTCTGCCTATCGGTAAAGATGTAATGTTTCCAAGCCTGTTTACTTGGAGAATCGTGAAGATGTCGCCACACAAAATCGATAGCTTTATCTGAGAGCAAATCTCCAAAATACTCCTGGCTTGGGGAAAAACAGTAAAAATATACGGGAAAAAAGGCACTGATCTTGGTAAAAAATTCTGTAATGTGTTGAGGAAGGTTAGCGTATCCAAAAATATGCAAAGAATAGGGAGGCTGTTTTGAAGGAAGTATATGTAAAATTTTTGAGAAAATTTCCTCTTGAGAAGAAAAAAGGGTTGTCAAATATTGAAATAATTTTTGATAACAAACCGCATCATCCGTAGGAATTTGTGAAAATGTATAAAAAATTTTAAAAGCTGTTGCTAATTTTTTTGCAGCATCATAGGTAAACTTTGATGCGTATCCAGCTGTTTTTTGAGGAAGTAGAAAAGTAGAGTCTGGGTTTTCTAAAATTTCATTTATAAGTACAGGCAGTGTCATGTAATCAGGCATTTGAGGGTGTGTGCCACAGATATCTACAAATAAATGTTTGACAATAGAATCTGAAGACGTAAAAATGGTAGGTCCCATAAAAATATGATTTGCTGTAGCATCTACAATTTGTTTTCGTGCCCAGTGACCTGTTGTTGTATTCGCAACCAGAATCCATTTTTTTATAAAGGGATGTTGGTAAATTGAAGTGAGATCCTCAGTAAGCTTTGCTACAAGTTTTTGAGGTGAATTACTAAAGCATACTTGGCAGTGTTTGACGGGATTCATGAATATTTCCATGCACAAAAAGTCTTTCCAAGCATTAGTAACAACGCATTTTCTTACAATTATCAATGATAATTTATACAAGTTTCTTCTAGTTTTTTTTTTACTAGAAGGTAAAACTTTAACAGAAAATGCAAAAATTTTATCCTGTGTAAGTTTCTTTTTCGCCCTTCCCTTTCTTCTGTTAGCCCCATTGGCAGGAAGTTTATCAGATCGTTACCAGAAACGAAATATTATCCTAGCGACACGTTTTATTGAAATAGTCTGTACCCTCTGCGGTGCCTATTTTTTCTTTATACAGTCCGTGTTAGGTGGCTATATAGTTTTAATTATAATGGCGTGCCACACAACAGTCTTTGGCCCTGCAAAGATGGGAATACTCCCTGAAATGTTACCTTTGGAGCAATTATCTCGAGCAAATGGTATTATGACTGCAGCTACCTATACAGGAAGTATTTTGGGATCCTGTTTTGCTCCAATTCTTGTAGATCTTACACAGCACTTGCATATCAATAATTATATTTGGCCGGCAATGTTATGCGTTGTTTTATCTATAATTAGTACAGTGATCTCTTTTCACATTCGACCAAGTAATATTAAAAATTTTAGTCAGAAAATTACTTTTGCAAGTTTTAAAGACCTCTGGAAGATTTTAAAAGATACACGACAAATTCACTATTTAACGACCTCAATTTTTCTATCTGCATTTTTCTTATTAATAGGGGCCTACATACAACTTGAGATTATTTCTTTTGTAGAATTTACTTTAAAATATCCTAAGCATTACGGGGGATATCTATTTCCTCTAGTAGCTTTGGGTGTAGGAGTTGGGTCATACATTACAGGACGGATATCTGGTAAGGACATCAAACTGAGTTATACTCCATTGGCTATTATTGGAATTGCTCTAGTCTTTATGGGGTTGTACATCTTCTCCTATTCTCTAACTTTCGTCATATTGTTTCTGCTCCTTTTGGGTTTTTTCGGTGGTATTTATCAAGTTCCTCTACACACTTACATACAATATGTGAGTCCAGAGCATAAACGTGGGCAAATCCTAGCTGTGAATAACTTTTTAGACTTTTTTGGCGTGCTAGTAACCGCAGGTGTTGTTCGAGTCCTTGGTAGTGGTCTTCATCTTTCTCCTGAAGCTAGCTTCTTGTGTCTGGGCTGGATAGTGCTTGCTGTGGGTATCTGGTCTCTATGGCTTTGGAAAGAATCCGTCTATCGTTTATTTTTAGCTTTCATATTAAAAAAACAGTTAGGACCGCATCTCAAAGTCCCAAAATCTTCTACAGCCCAGTGTTACTTCATAAAAGCAGGTAGTTTTAGGGAAGTACGACGTATCCTAGCTATGTTGCCTAAAATTATGCGTGGCATAGTATTTATTTTAGATGAACAATTACAGCCTGTATGGACTACGCAGCTCATTTTTCATTGTGTTCCTACAGTCGTTAACCATCTAGAAACTACTGTTGAACCTGAAGTATGGAAGGCTTGGGCAATTCTTCAGGCAGAGCGGATACAAATGATGTTACACAAATTGCCTGATGTAGGTATCGTTTGCTTGGGGACTCCTGAAAATATTGTGAAATTCGAATCTGTATTATTAACTCGAAACATTCAATTACACCATATTCTGCTTTCGCATAAACAAAAAGGAATACAAAATTGTTATACGTTATCTTTGCAGCCGAACTAGTGCATAAAGCTGTTAATTTCTTTCTTGTTTGTGCATCATATCCCCCCTTCTTGGACAAGGAAATCTTTCCCATCCACGTCATTCTGATAAGAAGATTTTTTTGAGTACGTGGAAATAAAGAATAACACAATCTAATGAATGCATATTATGTTATGTAGAACAGTCAGTTATTTGGTGTATTCTCTTATTTTAGTGAGACTTCTGCACGATAAGTTTGTTGAACTAATGAACTTGTAGAACAGCTTAAGACTTCTTCTGTGTCGCTCCCTGTTTCACATAAATGAATACGTCGAAAAGGCTTATTGCCTCGCGAAGCATTGAATTTACGAAGGCGAGGGCTTCTTAGACATTCTGGAGAACAACATCCATAATGTTGGGAAATACAATCCTTACAACATAAAAAAAGCAAATTACAATCAGTATTTGCACAATTATAATAAGAATCAGACGAAATAGAACAATAAGAGCAAGAAGCTATTGACGCAACGTTAGGGTTTTGTTCATCAATAGGAATTGCTAAACGATCATCAAAAACAAATAATTTTCCTAACCATTTTCCTGTCCCTACGTGTTGACCGTAGGCAATCACACCCCCATCCAGCTGATATACCTCTTTAAAACCCTTTTCTAATACGAGAGGGGAATACAACTCACAGCGAATTCCTCCTGTGCAGTACATCATAATGGGAGTAGTTTCAGGGTCATATTCTTGAACTAAACGTTCAGCATAAAGAGGAAATTCTCGAAAAGTTTTAATATTTGGGAGAAGAGCATTTTCAAAATGCCCGATTTTCCACTCATAGTTATTTCTCACGTCTAAAACTAAGCATTGGTTTTGTTGTAATTTTGCATGCCATTCTTGAGGAGAAATATGCTTAGCTTGTAAAGAAAGATCAACATTACATCCCAACGTTGCAAGTTCTTTGCGATATTTCACTGTAATTCTGGGAAAAATGTTTTCTTTAATGTGATGTATTTTAAATTTTATTCCGAGAAAACAAGGACGTTGCTTAAGCCAATCCATGTAATACTCTGCATCGAGATAATAACCGCTAAGTTGACCATTAATTCCTTGCTCGGAAATATAGATGCGACAAGCTACATCTAAATTTTGTAGAAATTTTTTATGCAAAGCAATTTCTTCATGAGGATTCTCTACAGGAGTGATGGAGTAGTAAGCAAGAGCATAGTAACTTTTTTTCATAAAAAGATCCTAACTTATTTCGGAAATAATTTCATTGTAGAAAATTGCTGTGAGGACTAAAATGTTCATTGGTATTTTGTCAAGTTAGATGAGTATGCATTTATTTTGCGCCACCTCTTCTGTAAGGAACTATGCCAAGAGTATCTGCATTCCCAATTAAACGAGCAAAGGGATTGACGAGCATTTACAATGACTATACATAAGGATTGAAATACATGGCTCGATATTGCGGCCCTAAAAACAGAGTGGCAAGGCGTTTTGGCGCAAATATTTTTGGCAGAAGCCGAAATCCTTTGTTGAAAAAGCCCCACCCCCCCGGTCAGCACGGTATGCAAAGAAAGAAAAAGTCTGATTATGGCCTCCAGCTTGAAGAAAAGCAAAAGCTCAAAGCTTGCTATGGGATGATTTTAGAAAAGCAATTAGTGAAGGCATTTAAAGCAATTTCTAAAAAGCAAGGTAGCGTCACAAAAATGTTTCTAGAAAAGTTCGAATGTCGCCTTGACAATATGGTCTATCGTATGGGCTTTGCTAAGACTATTTTTGCTGCACAGCAACTTGTTTCTCATGGGCATATATTAGTCAACGGACGACGAGTAGATAGGCGATCCTTTTTCCTGCGTCCTGGGATGCAAATTTCTTTAAAAGAAAAATCTAAAAAACTTCAGTCAGTAAAAGAAGCTTTAGAAAATAAAGATGAAAGCTCTTTGCCTTCCTACGTTTCTTTAGATAAAGTGAACTATAAAGGGGAACTCTTGCTCTCTCCAGAGCAAGATCAAATAGAAGCTCAGCTTCCCCTACCCATCAATGTCTCTGTAGTTTGTGAGTTTCTCGCTCATAGAACATAAATCGATTCCATAGTAAAATGTGCTTAAAAACATTGTTTTTCTACAAGACGATGTTTTTAACTCCTCATTTTTGTAAACTGTAATAATGTTTGAATTTCCTTGATCCACAAATCAGGTCCTCCTGGTGTCTCTAAGTATTTAGGAATGTTCCTTGTTTGGTTATCTGTCATGAGAAATTTAAAACACTCCTGACCTATATAACCTTCTCCAATAGGTGCATGACGATCTTTCTTAGCACCCAAAGGAAACATAGAGTCATTCAAATGCAGAGCTCGTAAATAAGATAAACCAATATGCTGATCAAATTCTTTGAGAACTTGCTTCCAATTCGCAGCAGAAGTAATATCGTAACCTGCAGCAAAAATATGACAGGTATCCACACAGATACCTACAGGAATTTTATGTTTGAGACCTTGAATTAAATATCCAAGTTCTTCAAACGTGCTTCCTATAAGAGTTCCCTGACCCGCTGTAGTTTCTAATAAAACCACTAGAGGAGGAGCATCTTCAAACAAAGAAGCCGCAGTAGTAAAACTAGAAATGATTTTATCAAGACACGTTTCTTTAGAAGATGAAATTGCTGCCCCGGGATGAAAATTTACGAAAGATATTCCTAAAGTAATGCAAGCTTCTATTTCTTGATATAAGCCAATGCGACTTTTCTCTAAAATTGCAGGATCAGGAGCTCCAGGGTTGATTAGGTAACCGGCATGACTCATAATATAAGATAACCCTGTTTCTTTTAGCCCTGTTTGGAAAGCATCCACGGCTTCTTTTGTAAGAGGACGTCGTTGCCATTGCCTTTGGTTTGCTGTAAAAATTTGTACCGTAGAAGCTCCAATATTTTGACCTTCATAAAGAGCTCGATCAAGCCCACCAGCAGTTGATGTATGGGCACCGAGTAAGAGAACTTGAGGGTGAGGAAGAATTTTCATTCTAATGCTCCAAAAATCTCTGTATGATAATGGATAAGCTTAAGTTTTATGAGAGAAAAAGATTTTAATGAATAAAAAAGACTGTGAAGGTTCCGTAATCCGTTCAATTTTTAATATTTTGTCAGGGACCTCTTGTAGTCGCATTACAGGAGTATTTCGTGAAATCGCAATGGCAACTTATTTTGGTGCAGATCCCCTAGTAGCTGCATTCTGGTTGGGGTTTAGAACGATTTTTTTTTTGAGAAAAATTTTAGGAGGCCCTATTTTAGGACAAGCCTTCATTCCTCATTTTGAATTTCTACGTACCCAAGATGTAAATCGTGCGGCTTTTTTCTTCCGGCGTTTCTCTCGATTTATGAATAACTCCGCCATGATATTTACCTTGCTTATTGAGCTAGGGTTAGCAATCACTTTCCCTTATGTTCAGGAAAAAAATAGTGATATCATCTTGCTGACTATGATCCTTCTTCCTTGTGGTATTTTCTTAGTAATGTACACGGTAAATGGCGCTTTACTTCATTGCGAAAACAAATTTTTTAGCGTCGGATTAGCTCCCGCTATTGTTAATGTTATTTGGATTCTTTTTGTTATTATTGCTCGTAACGCTGATCCCCGGGAGCGTATTGTAGGATTAGCTATTGTTTTGGTGGGAGGATTTTGTTTTGAATGGCTTTTTACTGTCCCTAGTGTTAAGAAATTTCTTGCGCACGCAGAAACTACAGTGCCTAAAGAACAAGATAGTATAAAAGCACTGCTCGCACCCCTGTCTTTAGGGATTCTTTCTTCAGGAGTCTTCCAGCTTAATCTGATTACGGATATTTGTTTAGCGCGCTATGTTGATGAAATTGGCCCCTTATACTTGATGTATTCTATAAAGATCCATCAACTTCCCATTCATTTGTTTGGCTTCGGCATATTTGCAGTTCTTCTTCCTGCTATTTCACGTTGTGTGCAGCATGAAGATCATGAACGTGGCTTACAACTTATGAAGTTTGTCCTCAATCTTACGATTTCCGTTATGGTGATTATGACAGTAGGTTTGCTCCTCCTTGCTTTACCAGGAGCGCGGCTTCTTTACGAACACGGTCTATTTCCAACTAGCGCCGTACATGCTATTGTACGCGTCTTAAGAGGCTATAGTGCTAGTATCATTCCCATGGCCTTGGCCCCTCTAGTCTCTGTACTTTTCTACGCTCAACGTCATTACACCACACCTTTATTTATTGGTATCGGCACTGCAGTAGCAAATATTTTCCTTAGTTTAATTTTGGGATGTTGGATTTTGAAAGATGTGTCTGGCATTTCCTATGCCACATCAATAACGGCTTGGATACAACTCTATGTTCTTTGGTATTACTCAAGAAAAAGATTAGCTCTATATTCTACATTGCTTTGGAAAAGCTTTAAGCGCTCAGGAAAAGTAATGCTAACCACTGTATTGGCATGCATGGTCACCCTAGGGTTAAACATTGTTACGCAAACGACATGTGTGATTTTTCTTCAGCCTCTTACCACTCCTCTATGGCCTTTGACGTCTATATCCGCTCAGGCCACAGCTTTTTTCTCAGAAAGTGTCATTTTCTTGGCTTTTTTGTTTGGTTTTGCAAAACTGCTTCGTGTAGAAGATCTTATTAACTTAACCTCCTTTCAGTATTGGAAAGGACAACGTAGCTTTTTGCAAAGTCAGTATTTAATGCAAGATAGTCAAAATTAATTCGATACGGTTTATCTTCTGAAAGCTTTAACGTTGCCCTATAGTTCTGAGTCCGATTGAACGTTTTCTATCTCTGATCTTCTGTTCCTATACACTGAATATTGATGCTAAGGACACTATGAAAAAACAGATATATCTATGGTTCGTGAGTGCAATTCTCTTAATGCAAACAACTTCAAGCTATGGTGAGCTTCTTGATGTAGAACAAACAGCGAAACAGTCCTCATTTACAACTCTAGGTGAAGTGAAAGAATACTTGAGTAAACGTGGGTTTGTAGAAACTCGAAAGCGAGACGGAGTTTTAAAATTAGCAGGAGATGTAAGAGCACGGTGGATTTATTCTCGAGAAGATATAAGAGATCCTACAGCAGAAACAAAATATGTTCCCTTGCCAGTAAATCGTTATCGCAGTGAGTTCCATCTATATGTAGATTACCATGCGGAAAGAAACTGGATGACTTCAAAAATGAATTGGACAGCAGTTGCAGGAGGAGAGGCCACGGCAGCAGGCCTCGATATTGACAGGGCGTTTCTGGGATATAGATTGTATAAAGATCCTGAAACAAAAACAGATTGCTTCATTGAAATAGGGCGTTCGGGATTGGGAGATCTTTTTGAATCTGAAGTGCAATTTCATAGCAATTTCGACGGTATCCATTTGTATTTCAGTCGCTATATTCATGAGAAGTTTCCTTATCAGATGATAATACACGGAGGCCCTTTCGTTGTGAATATGACGAAAAAACATTATGCTTGGGCTGTAGAAAGTATTGTTAACCGTCTTCCTAAGCAGTTTTTTGTTAAAATGAGTGTTGTTGATTGGAACTCCTTCATGTCAAATGAATCTGAATTAACAACAAAAGATGCCATAAATAAGATGAAATACAAATATTGTGTATGGCAATGGTTAGTTGGAAAATATAGCCAAATTCCCTGGCTTGATGGCGGGAAAAAAACGTTATATCTTTACGGTGCTGTTTTAATGAACTCCTTAGCTAAAGCAACAAAAACTACTCTAAATGACAAGCAGAATCTTGCCTGGTTTATTGGAGGAACCTTGGGAACTTTGAGAAAAGCCAAGGATTGGTCAGCAACCTTGCGTTACGAATATGTTGAAGCTTTAGCAGTGCCAGAAATCGATATTTCCGGGATTGGTCGTGGAAATCCTTTAAAATTTTGGTTTGCACAAGCTATAGCAGCAAATTATGATCCTAAAGAGGCTAATGGGTTTACGAATTATAAGGGAATGTCAGGGCTATTCATGTATAGCTTCACGGATTCTCTATCTTTCAGAGCTTACGGTGCTTACTCTTGTCCTGCAGATAATAGGTTGGGGAGTGATTTCACTTATAGGAAGTTTGATTTAGGTCTGATTTCTGCTTTCTAACTTTAGTTTTAATATAATCTTTAAAAAACGCGCATATTACTAATAATATGCGTTTTTTTTGTTTTGTTTTATAATAAAACTAAAGATTTTAATTATTTTTGTAAGTTTTATGGTTAATCCTGTTAATCCCAATCCTATAGATGAAACAAGGAAAGCTCCTCCTGGGGATCTCTCTGCTCGAGGTATGCAAGCAAGTGCTGCAAGTCGTAGTGAAGAAGCACAAAAAATTTCTGAAGGAGCAGAAGCTTCTAAAGTACCGTCAGTGGGTCGTTGGAATTTCCTTGGTGCCGCACGAAATGCTTTGATGAATCTTCTAGATAAAATCACGAAAACTACGCCTACATCTCCCTCAAAACCAACGGCACCAACTTTTAATGATTATAAAACACAAGCAAAATCGGCACATGAGACCTTTATGACATCGACATCTTTCAATGAAGTGAAGGCAGCTCTTATTAGCTTACAAGCTGCTGTAGCAAAAATGAAGAGTTCAGCAAGTACTGAGGAAGAAAAAGCTGCTGTTGCAAAATGGGAAAGTACTCTCACGCAGGTTAAACAGGTAAATACAAAACTTCAGGAGATCACAAAGCTTTCTGAAAATACGCAAGCTCTTCTTCCTACTTTAGGGACGTTGTCTTCTCCAGATCTCTTACAAGCAGCCGTATTACAAGCGCAAAAAAATACAAGTGCTGCAATGGAAAAGCTTCAGGCTATGAAGAAAGATCCTAGTTTAACTCCATTGCCTGCAATAGCAGACGCTATGACTAAACAAGTGGAGACAGATTCCAATGCAGTTGTTTCTGGAGCCCAGGTCGTCCAAGATGCTTATGATGCAGGACAAGGTGCTCTTGGTACCGTACAGCAAGCTGAGGTCGTCAATACCCCAAATAACGTACAGCTTGCTAAGGATACAATTCAAAAAGCTGAGAAGGTTATTACTACTGCTTTATCGAAATACCCCGATTCTCCTATCGTACGTCAAGCTCAGAAGTTATTAGAGGAAGCTAAAGCTAGAATAAAGGAAGTTAAACCTTCAGATGGTTCCGAAGTTCCATCTACAGGTCCTGCTGGTTCTACTACAGTGGGAAGCTCGCAACAGCGCGGATCTTCTATAACAGAGACCCGTATTTCTATGCTTCTCTCGGATGCTGAAAGTGAGGTAGCCTCTATTCTCATGCAAGGCTTTAGGCGGATGATAGAGCAATTCCGTACGCAAAACCCTGACTTTAAAGCTACAGTACAAGAATTAGCAAGTCAGGTTGGTGATGTTGCTGGGCAGCAGGATACTCCTATGGCTAAGGCTTTAACACAGGCGCAACAGGCTTTGCAGGCGACTTTAGCAGGAACCACAGGAGATCAACAAGAGCTTACAAACGTTTTAGGTGCTATAGCTATCGCAGCTGCTACAAGTGCAGGGGCTTCAACTTCTGTAGCAGGAACAATAGGATCGGCTGTAAAACAGCTTTACTCAGCTACATTCTCATCAAAAACTAATTACAATAAAACATTTACCACAGGGTATCAAGCGTATCAAGCCGTAAACAAAGTGTATGCTGAAGCAAACGAATCTACACAAAATGTAATCAGCCGTACAGCTATACCATCTCTATCCACATCTGTTCCTCAAACTCAAAGAAAAGAAGGTCGCGGACGTGAAAATTTAAATCAGCGTATGGCAAGAGATATCGTAGGAAGTAGCCGTACTTTCGGAGATGTTTATGCAAATACCTTAGTGCTACAAACTGTTTTAGAGATCATCCAAGGTAATCCCGGAGCTAACGAAGAAGAAATCAAGCAAAAATTAACAGCGACAGTTACAAAAGCTCCACAATTTGGCTATCCTCATGTCCAACTGTCAAATGCTGCGATTACAAACTATGTAACTAAATTGGAAAGTATGTTTACCGAAGGTTCTCGTACTCTTGCGGAAACTAAACGACTGAGTTTTGAAGAACGACCTTTGTTTATCCAACAAGTATTAGTGAACATCGGTTCTCTCTTCGCAGGATATCTCCTACAGTAAAGAACCCAAATTCAGCTTACGATAATGAAATTCCTTTGATGGTTTTTATAGCTAAAACAATTATTCAAAAACAAAGATAAAATGCCGCGGATATCTTTTTATGCTGTCCGCTATACAACAGTTCTTCTGTTGTCGGAATACTATCCTAGGTTATATTCAAATAAGAAAAAACCCTCTGAGAAACATAAAAAATAGAAACTGTAATCAGATTCCATAATCAAAACATTTTAAATGACTTTGAGCTTTATTTGAAAATTAATTAGAGTAAATATCACCCGCGAGTCTAGAGAGAATTTGGTTCAGCACTTGCATAGATGTTGAAACTAGAGTCCATTCCTGTTGGATGTTGGTCATCTGATTTTGTAGAGTTAGCTGTTGAGTTTGGCTTTGTGTTGTGTAATTTTGTTGGTCAGACTGTACTTGTGTAAATAAAGGGCCTAAACCGCCTGTAGGTGTGATATTGGGAAACCCGTTGGATATGAAGCCTTCTAAAGCAGCTAATGAAGGAATCCAATCTGTAAATGCAGTGATTTTAAATTTTTGCTTATCGTATTTTTTGTCTTTAGTTAGAGGTGTCATTTTGAGCTTCACGAACAAAGAATCTAGAACTGTCAGTTGATTAAAAGTAATTGTTAAAGAATACTGATAAAAAGATGTAGCATTGAGCATAGCTTGCTTTTGTGCTGTAGTCACACCAGGCAGATGTTTAATTTTCTCAAGCAAAGTATTGATTAATTCTGCGGCACGTTTACATCGTTCAGTATCTCGAGCAATGTATTCACGCTCTCTTGCTAACCCCAACAGGGCTTCATAATAATCTCCAGCGAAAAGATCCTCTCCTTCTTTACTCTGTACCAGATAGGAAGAGAAGTTATAGTACACTGAGGTTACAGCAAATTCATTTGTGATTTTTAAAAGATCATTGAGGGCATTGGCTGCAATATTATTAAAATTAATTTCTTCAATTAGAGGTGTTAAAAACTCCGCTTGTTTAGGAAGTTGGGAGTTTAAAATCATATAGATTAACGAGGAGCCAAGACTTTCGGCTTTTAACCAACTTTCCACAGCAGTTTTACGTTGTTCTGTAAATGAAGCAGAACCAGGATTCAAGTTGGTATGCTGCGTATCTAAAGCAGCAATTTGTGTCTGGAGTGTCAATACATGTGCTCCTGCTACAGCATTAAATTGTGATAAAATATTTCTGGATTTTTCTTCAAACTTTGATTCAATAGTTCCTTTAACCAGGTTAACGTCCATAAAATGATCAAGATCGGGCAGGTAGACGTTTCCTTGCTTCATGTAGTAGGAAGGAAACGAGGTTTCTTGAGTGAGGTGTTGCATTTTACTGCCGACATCTGTAAAGAAGCGGCGGTCTTTGGCAAGGGCAATTCCTCTAGCTTTAACTCGGTCGCTGAGGAGAGTGGTGTTGGTTACGGCAGTACTTAAACTATACTCCGCTAACTCTTGATACGCATTCATTTTTGCAATCCAACCATAGACAAAATCTCCGTCAGAAATGACTCGTAATTTTAAAAATTGCTCCACAAAATTGTCGAAAATGGTTTTTTCAGGAGTAGCGAGTTTTTCATACATAAACGATAAGCATAACAGCGCTGCAAACATTTCCATAGAAGCTGTTAAAGCATAAGAACTAAACTTACCTGAAATTGCGGTTTTTAACTTAAAAGCTTGATCTACCCAACTAGTAAAACAGGCTTGTGCCTGCTGAAACATAGAAAGTTGCTCTTCTATGATTTTTTTATTGTTCTGAATAGTTTGACGAACACTATTTAAATTGGAGATTGTTTTTTGATAAATAGACGTGATCTTTTCTCGATATCTAGCTACTTGTTGAGAAGTCAAGTAACGATCAAAGGTTGACTTGTTAGGAAGGGCAGTCGCTGTATAAATGGTTTTTAATTCTGCCTCTGAAAAAGTTGTTTTTGAAAGATAAGGAGTAAGCGCTTGTATTATTTGAATGATTTCTGCATCTCCTCCGAGAGCGGGCACTGTATCCATCGCTGTTTGGAGTCCTTCGAAAATTGCCCGAAGTGTAATCATCCCATTAACTATATTTGCGTTGTCGGGAGTCAGATCAGGAACCGCTGCGGCAATGCTTAAAAGTGCTTGGTTCATAGCTTTAATAGGAACTCCAATTTCTGCGCGATAAGCTAAGAGAGGTTTTTCAATGTAATTTTTTATAAAATCGTTAGCAAAGGAATTGGCATAAGTAGCCAGTAACTTATCAATTTCATCTTGAGAAGTGCCTGCAGCTTCTAAGGCTTCTCTTAATTTGTCTTGTTCTTTTTTAATTTCCTCAGCTTTTTCTTTTTTCACATGAATCACAAGTTCTTCTGGAGAGGGAACAACTGCACTGGCCATGACTGTTTTTTTTTGCGTATTGGATAATGAGGTGAGACCTAAGAGAGGTTTTATCACGATTTGCGCGGTAGTTATTGATCCTAGGGTCGCTAAGTTAATTTCAGTTACTTTATCTATGAGTTGTGTTAATCCCTTATTGATTAGAAGGACTGTGGCTAAGGCTGTGTTTTCTTGAATAGCCTCTACCGTTGTTCCTAAACTCTGTGTACTTCGGGCAGGAAGGCTTGAAGTAGCGTTTAAGATCTCTTTCTTTAATTCTGTTGTTGGGAATATTGTGTTATTAGCATTTAAAAAACTCGAAGGAGAAGCATTGAGTGATTGTAAGGCAGAGGTTAAATGTCTTAACGCATAAATTCCTGAATTTAATTCTTCTATATTAATCGCAGGTACGGCTTTAGGATTAAACTTAGAAAACTTGTGATCAAGCTTGATTACGTGAGTACTTACTCCGGAAATAGTTCTTGATTTGCTATAGATAGAAAATAACGACATAGAAAAATATCTTAGAGTTTTTCTTTTATTTTCTTATTTAATGTATTTTTTTGAAATTATTTTTATGTTAATGTTAATTAAAAATAATATTCCAATCTAAATTAAAACGTTGTCATGATCTATAATAATTCTATTTCAGCATGTTATAAAAAACCTCTAGTAATCATTCCTGAACAACTTTCAATACAAAAGCCAACACAATTATTAGAACAAATCTTTCATTATGAAAAGACTACAACTGAACGGTACATGATTCAGCAACTCCTTGATATTTTAGAGCAAAAAACCAACGAACAAGCGCGTCTTGTAAAAGAGAAACTCGAAAAGTATCAAATAGAACGCGGAACAATAACAAAATCAATACCGATGGTAGCTCAGCATGAAAAGCCTCTGTCGTCATCTCTTTCTCCAATTGCAGTGTCAGCAACAACATCAGCAACTCCGGGGGGAGCAGCAACCTCTTCTACCTATTATAATTCTACAAAACAGAACTGGGCTAAGAATCTCATTACCGAAATTAAAAAGGTAATGGACACGATCATAACCCAAGTGAACAGTCTCAATCCCACGAATAAAAGTGTATTTCTGCAACTTCAAACAGAACTCAATCAACTCGTAACTGCGGACACCAATCTAACAGATGAAAATTTTGTCTTTTTGTATAGCTTCCCCAGTCAAATCTCTACAGCAATACAAAGAGCAAATACATTTACTGGTAAAGAAAAAACAGAATTCACAAATCAATTGGCAGAAAAATACGGGACCGAAGGGGCTTTAGTTCAAATATTTGCAGATAGTCGTGTTGAAGGTTTTCAAGATATCTTAGATGCAGTGCAAGCTAAACTTACAGAAGAACAGTTTCAAATGTTCTTAAAACTAAAAACAGAACTGCAATCTTTAGCAGATCAGACATCTGAGTTTAATACAAATGAACTTCAGCATATAGGGGATGTAGGAGAAACATTTGCTCAATTAATTCGTAAATCTGAACTACCTAGGAATGACAAACTTAATTTTTGTGCAGATCTATCCAACTTATATAAAGATCAGGTAGCTGCTCTAGGCTCTTTCGATACAGTACTGAAAGCGGGTATATATGTGAATCAGCACCAAGCGGATATGTTTTCGGAATTATCGAATTTTGTTACCTCGTTGATGGGTGTGTTCGCCCCTATCGATTTGAGCTCAGCAATTGGTGAGATTAGTAGTGCTGCAGTTGCTGGAGCTTTACAAACTCTTCGTGGAATCAATGCGCGTTTTTCTGAATTCACTGTACAACAACAAAAACTTATCAATGACGCAGTTACCTTACTGAAGGGTTTTAATGGAGAAAAATATTGTGCTGCTGTTTGGACATATTTTATAGCCAGTACCGTTTTAGCTAATAATCCTTCAGCAACGATGACGGATGTCACTACTGCAATTCGAGCTGAAATTCGAGAGCTGGAAAACTCAAAGTTTGGGTTAGCAGCCACTATGAAATCTGCAATGGAAAATATAATCTCCTCCAATGGCACTTTTACTGTTGGAAAGGAAACTTATACAATTTATTCACAGAAGGATTCAAAAGTACAAATCAACCAAGTATTATTAAATGCGGGTTCTGTAGGATTTTTACCTCAAGTGAGTAAAGTAGCTCGCGAACAAGCAGATAATACAGCAAGGGCGTACTTTAGATTTAAAGCTCTTGCTACTGTGGAATCAGAAACCCTTGAGAGCAGCATTGCAACCCTACAGACAAAGTTAAAGCAGTTCACTAATATGAAAAACACACTATTTGTTCAGCAGCTGATTGCACAAGCAAGTGAAGTGCGTGCTATGACTTTGCCCTCTGCAGTCGCTTCTGTATTGATAGATCGCTATATGCCTAAGGAAGTCGACTATTTAAATCAGATTTATGGTCAATTATATTATAGTAACTTGGGTTCTTCCGTAGGGAATGCTATCATTGCGGCTATTGCTTATTATGTAAATGGAGCCACATATTTTAATTTCGCAAGTTATGTCGGTCAACAACCTGCTGTAGGTGTCGGCGGTACGAATGCTTTTCCAGGCTCCCAAGAAAGTGCTCAAGCAAAGCTTAATAGAGAACGCGAGCAAATCACCGTGTATTTGCAAGCAACTCAGAAGGCTCTCGTAGTGCTTGAAGAGCAAAAACAAAAAGTGCTTGCTGATGACAGAATCACGAGTGAACAACGAACACATATTCTCGATGCTTTAAGAAATTATAAAGACAATGTAAATTCTATATCTGGATCTTTAGTATTGTTACAAAACTATCTCAAGCCTCTTAGTATAACAAAAGGTTCCGTGGCTGGAACTTTTATAGTGAATGGAGGTCAAGAGCAATGGCAAGGTCGACTACAAATCCTAGAAGATGCTTTGGTTTCAGGATTGGTGGGCGCTGCAGTCAATGGGGGGATGTTCCCTTTGCAGGCTACTGTGCAGTCTGATCAACAATCTTTTGCAGATATGGGACAAAACTTCCAACTAGAACTACAAATGCATCTGACTTCTATGCAACAAGAATGGACCGTGGTCGCTACCTCTTTACAAGTTTTGAATCAAATGTATTTGAGTCTGGCAAGAAGTTTAACAGGATAGCCTTAGATCTACTCAATAAAAGTTTTTCTTTATAAAAAAGAAACTGGCACAGTTTTTGCTCCTTTTCTTTATGAAAAGTATTTGCGGAGGACTTTATGCAGCCAGGATCTGACATGCAGCAGCAATTAGCACGATTAGAGTTTATGAATGATCAGCTCTCTAGAGAGTTAGAACATGTGAATGACTTGCTTCGTACTCTAGGATTTCCAGAAGGTCTGACAACTATTAAAGCTATAGCAGAAGAAGTGTTGTCAGAAGATGAGTTTTTAGAGTAGATCCTGATGGAGATCTATAATCTGGCGTGATATTTTATAAGAGATTGTTCTACGAACACTGATCTTTATGGCAAAGCCTATACAGAAACCAAATATTCCTAATATCACTAAGGCTACAGCAAGAGGGTTACGGCTGAAAACTATTGCTTACCTGTTATCCTTAAAGGAAGGAAGGCGTCTTGCCTATCATTTGCTAAAACGGCCTCGTTCTATTGCCCGGTTAGTGAGGGCTCTGCTCATGCCAAAACATGCGCATCAATCGGGAAATTTATTTTTTTATAATTGTCTTAGTATCGAGGATATCATTGTAGAATTGCATCGTCCTAACAGAATTCTCATTCTAGGATTTTCTTATTGTGAAAAGCCTAAGCACTGCCCTGTAGGAAGATTTAACAGCAACTGTTGCTACGACCCTCTAAATACTGTATGCACTTCATGTTCTATAGGTTGGGTACGTAAGTATAATGTCTTTAAGTATAGAATAGTGATTATTCCTACCTTTATAGATATTGCTAAGCATTTCTTTGATCTAGAGAAACTCTATCCCTCTCATCAGATCCTTTTTGTTATTACTGCTTGTGAACTTTCTTTAAAAATGTTTGGAGATTATGCCTCTATAATGCAGTTGAAAGGCATGGGGATACGCCTCACAGGAAGAATTTGTAATACTTTCCAAGCTTTTAAATTAGCAGAACATGGCGTAAAACCAGGAGTTCCTTTTCTTGAAGAAGATGGTGTTAAAGCTTTGATGAAGATTATTACTCTCACGCCTAGAGACAGTAAGAACACGATCAATAAGAAAAAGAATCTCCTAGATAATGTTGTTTTACCATGGGATTGCTGATCATTTGTGAAGAAGAGCCTTCGAAGAATATCTTTCCATCAATAATTAAGTAACATCTGTCTGCTATGGAGAGTAATTCTTTAGCATTATGATCGGTAATTAAAATGCCAATACCGCGGCTAGCCAGGGTTTTAATTAGATATT